>NZ_AP022564.1:608824-913237 GCF_010727125.1 Mycolicibacter terrae
CCGCATTGTCGGTGCCTCGGTCGCGGCGGATTGGATGCTCACCGGGCGCACCGTGTCGGCGGAGGAGGCCGATCGGCGCGGGCTGGTGAGCCAGCTGGTCGGCCCGGAGGAGTTGATGGACCGGGCGCTGGAAATCGCCGGGCACGTAGCCGGATTGGCGCCGTTGGGAGTGCAGCTGACCAAGCGGGCCCTGCAGGTCAATATCGATGCCGGCGGGCTGGGCGCGGCGCTGGAACTGGAGAACCGCAACCAGGTCCTCAGCCACGCCACCGAGGATGCGAGTGCCCGTCGCAGCAAATGGACGCAGCAGTAGCGAAAGGATTGATTCAGTGGCATGGGATTTCTCCACGGACCCGGAGTGGGCAGAGCAACTGGAGTGGGTGAATGAATTCGTCCGTGCGGAATGCGAGCCGATCGACCTGATCGTCAAGGAATCCCATGACCTCAACGACCCGGTGCGCCAGGCGCTGATTCCGCCGTTGCAAGAAATCGTCAAGGAGCGCGGGCTGTGGGCCACCCACCTGGGTCCGCACCTCGGCGGCCCGGGCTACGGCCAGGTCAAGTTGGCTCTGCTCAACGAGATCCTCGGCCGGTCGGAATGCGCGCCCATCGTATTCGGGTCGCAGGCACCCGATTCGGGCAACAGCGAGATCTTGGCGCACTACGGCACCCCGGAACTCAAGGCCCGTTACCTGGAACCGCTTCTGGACAACCGCATCATCTCGTGCTTCTCGATGACCGAACCCCAGGGCGGTGCCGACCCCAAGGTCTTCACCACCGCCGCGGTTCCCGACGGGGACCACTGGGTGATCAACGGCGAGAAATGGTATTCGTCGTTCGCGTCGATGGCGTCGTTCCTGATCGTGATGGCCATGACGGACCCGGACGCACCGCCCTACCAACGTCATTCGATGTTCGTGGTGCCGGCCGAAACACCGGGAATCAACGTGCTGCGCGATGTCGGTCTGGGATACCAGCCGCTCGGCGGTGGGGGAAGAGAGGGCTACGTCCGCTACGAGAACGTCCGGGTGCCGGCAGATCACATGCTCGGCCCGCGCGGGGGAGCGTTCGCAGTGGCACAGACCAGGCTGGGCGGCGGGCGCATCCACCACGCGATGCGCACCGTGGGCCTGGTCCGGCGGATCTTCGACATGGTGTGCGAACGGGCGGTCTCGCGTTACACCCAAGGCGAATCGCTGAGCCGCAAGCAGCTGGTCCAGGAGATGGTCGCCGACTCGTGGATGGAGATCGAGGCGTTCCGCCTGCTCACCCTGCAGACGGCGTGGAAGATCGATCAACACAACGATTATCGCGCGGTGCGCGCCGATATCTCCGCGGTGAAGGCGATGATGCAGAAGGTGCTGCATGATGTCTCGGCCCGGGCGCTGCAGATCCACGGTTCGCTCGGGACCTCCCACGAGATGCCGTTCGTTCAGTATCTGACCGAGTCCTTCGTGCTGGGTCTGGCCGACGGGCCCACCGAGGTGCACAAGGTGACGCTGGCGCGGCTGCTGCTCGCCGACACCACGCCGGCACCGGACGTCTTCCCCAGCGAGCATTTGCTGCGGCTGCGGGCAGCCGCTGAAGCCAAGTTCGCGGACAAACTCGCCGGCGTCCCGCGCGAATAGCGCTGCGCTGGACACTCACTCAGCACGCCAGGTGGTCCAGCGCCCTGCCCAGCAGCCGTGGCAGCGTCGCGGCCATCCTCTCCAGCTGCGGATCCGGTGTCGTACGGCGACGGTTGTGTTTGACGATCAACGACCAGGTCGCCGTCGACTTGAAACAGGCCAGTGCCTGAAACCAGCCCAGATCAGGCACGCTGCGGCCCATGGTGCGCCGGTAGTGCGCGGCCAGCTCGTGCACCGGGGGAGTCCGTCCGCGATAGGGGGTGGCCCGGCCGTAGGTCTCCGGGTCGGCGTTGATCAGGAACCAGCCCAGATCGACCCGCGGATCGCCCACCGACCAGATCTCCCAGTCGACAACTGCGGTGATGCGCCCGCCGACACACAGCAGATTGCCCAATCGGAAGTCGCCGTGCACGAGTGCCGGCGGGCCGGGGGCCGGAGTCGTCGAGCGCAGCGCCGCGGCGACGCGTTGCCAATCCGGCACCAGTTCCTGCGGCACGGTGGTCAGGCTGACGCACCACTTGTCGAGTTCGGCAGCCGGCGCCACCACAGGCTCATCGTCCAGCCCGAGTTCAGCCGGGACCAGCCGATGCAGTGCCGCCAGCAGCTGCGCGGCGTGCTGAACCCGTTCCGCGATCACCTCGACCGGACCCGCATCGACGGCGTCGAAGAGCGGCTCGGCCGCCGCACCATCGATGAAGGACATCACGAACAGCGGCGGTATTTCCGGTGGGTCGCCGTGGTCTTCGGCGAGGATCTCGGGCACCGGTACCGCCGTGCCCCCGAGCGTGCGGAGAATCCTGGCCTGGCGCAACACGTCACGGTGGGCGATCGGCGGCAGGCCGGGTGGGGCGACTTTGACCGCGACGCGGCGTCCGGTGAGCGTACCGGCGAACGTCAGGCTCGACGCCCCGCCGGCCAGCGCCCGCAGATCCGAGATCCCGTGTGGAGCGAGCCGCTGCCGCAGCCCGGCGAGAACATCGGCACTCAGCTCAGCGCGCCCATCTCGCGCAGGAACGACTGGGTGTGGGCGATGCGGCCGGTCATGGTGGCCGGGTCGCCGGTGCACAGCAGCAGCGCCGTACGGGTGATCAGTTCGATGTCCTCGGTATCCGTTTTCGCCAGGTCGAGGCTGCCGGCTCCGGGAGTGGCCACCGGGTTGGTGGGGGCTGCGGCGTTGACCGCGATTCCGTCGTCGAACAGCTCGGCCGCAAGGCTTTTCGTCAGCCGGTTCAGGGCGGCCTTGGCCATACCGTAGATCCCGAAGCCAGCGGTGCGGTCGAACTCGGAGAACGGCGGGCCGGAAGGCAAGTCTCCTCCCACCGAGGTGATGTTGAGGATCCAGCCTCGGCCGCGTTCGCGCATGCCGGGGATCGCCAGTTGCGCCAGATGCAGTGGGGCCAGTACGTGCATGTCCAGCATCAGCTGAATTCGCCGTTCGGGAAAGGTATCCAGCGGG
This sequence comes from Mycolicibacter terrae, assembly GCF_010727125.1. NCBI lineage: Bacteria > Bacillati > Actinomycetota > Actinomycetes > Mycobacteriales > Mycobacteriaceae > Mycobacterium > Mycobacterium terrae. Next base: position 611,909 of record NZ_AP022564.1, read on the forward strand.
CGCAGAAACGTCACGGCGGCATTGTTGACCAGGATGTCGGGCGGGCCGACCTGGGCCACTGTCTCGGCGAACAGCCGTTCGCGGTCGGCGGCCTTGGACAAGTCTGCGGCGATAGCGATCGCGGTGCCGCCGCGGCCGGAGATCTCAGCCTGGGTTTGTGCCAGCGAACCGTCGTACTTGGGATCGGGTTGAGCGGTTCGGGCGGTGAGCACCACCGTCGCGCCTTCCTCGGCCAGGCGCTGGGCGATCGCTTTGCCCAGACCGCGACTGCACCCCGTGACCAGAGCCACCTTCCCGGAGCACCGTGTCGTCACCGCCGCCTACGCCCTTCGTGTGTCGTCAGCAATTGACCGAGGATTCAGTCGAGAACGACGGCTTCCCTGCGCTCGGTGATCGGCAGGGCGCACTGCTGCTCGTCGCAGATCCGCTGCAGATTCTCGATGGTCTCCTCCAGCCCGGGGCCGATCCGCGGGCCGGGGGTGAACGTCGCGGGCAGGTGCCGCATGCCCTGGATGACGCCGATGGTGTCGTAGTGCACGGTTCCCTTCGGGTCACACCGATAGTCGGGCATCCGGTCGAGCACCGCGGTCAGCATCGACTTGAACACGGTGCGCGCCACGTTCGAACCCACGCAGCGGTGCACACCGAGTCCGAAGCTGAAGTGCCGGTTGCCTTTACGGTCTAGTTCCACCCGGTTGGGTTCATCGAAGATCGACGGATCCCGGTTGGCCATCGCCCAGGACAGCCACAGCCGTTCACCCTCTTTGAACCGCGTGCCCAGTAGCTCGGTGTCCTCGGCGAAGGTACGGCCGTCGCCGGCAGCCGGGGTGAAGTAGCGCAGGAACTCCTCGGTCGCGGGGTCCAGCAGGGTGTCGCGCTCCCGACTGAGCCGCTCACGCTCGTCGGGGTGCTCCGACAGCCACTCCAGCGAGTGGGCGGTCAGGGCGGTGGTGGTGTCGAACCCGCCGCCGATCACCAGGCCGACCATGCCCAGAGCGTCGATGTCGGGAACCGGTTCGCCGTCGATCTGCGCGGTGGCCAGAGCATTGACGATCCCCGGACGCGGGTTCTGTTTGATCTCAAAGTAATTGGTGAGGAGGTCGATGCCCATTTGCCGGTGCAGTTCGGCGACCCGCACCGAGTCGGGGTCGTGCTCGGGCGTGTAGACCGCCGCGTGGACCGGCTCGCAGTAGATCGTCCAGTTCTTCAGCGGAATCCCGAGCATCGCCAGCGTGAAGACCGCAGGCGCAATGTTGGCCAGGTCATCGACGAAGTCGATGCGGCCTTCCTCGATCCTCTCGTTGATGCAGGCGCGCACGATGTCGTCGATGAAGGGTTCCCAGCGCTTGATGGCGGCCGGCGACAGGTACGGGTTGACCACGTTGCGGTAGAAGCGGTGTTCGTCGCCGTCCATTTCCAGCATGCCGCCACGGACCCCGACGGCACGTTTGGCCGGCGGAATGGAGATCCCTTTGTAGCCCTTGCGTTCGTTGTTGACATCGTGGTCGTTGGAGACGTGCGGGCACCGGGCCAGTTCGAAGACTTCCTGCGCGCCGGCCGCGACCCAGTGGCCGTCGTACGCCTCAGTCCACGCCATCGGGCACTTGGCGTGCATCTCTTCGGTGATCGACTCGAAGTTCAGCCGGTACTCCGAGGTGTGCCGGTCGAAGTGGTAGGCCCGTTCCTTCTTGTGAGCACTGTTGGTGACGGCTTCGTTGATGCTCAAGGCATTGTCTCCCTTGTTACTAACTGTCGTCGTCGGTGAGGATGATGGCCTGCTCCGGGCACGACCGGACGGCTTCGCGTACCAGGTCGTGCTGATCGGTCGGGACGACCTCATGTGCCGCCGTGGAGTGACCGTCGATGTCGTCGAGGTCGAAGGAATCCGGCGCGATCATCTTGCACAGGCCGTGGCCCTGACAGCGCTCCGGGTCAACCCAAACTTTCATGCTGCTCCTATCGAACGTGCCGAATTTCGTCGCGCCGCGATCAGACGTGGTAGTCGTACCACTTGAGGTATCCGCCGGCGTCGACCCGCAACTGCATACCGGTGACGTAGCGGGCCTCGTCGGAGGCGAGCCAGAGCACCGCGTTGGAGATGTCCACCGGCTCGATGAACGGCACCTTCATCGCCTGCTGCACATAGAACGCCGGCTCGGCGTCGGCGCGGGTCGGGTGGTCCAGATCCGGCCGGAACGAGCGGTACATCGGCTCGCTCTGCAGCATCTCGGTGTTGCAGTTGGTCGGGTGGATGACGTTGGCGCGGATGCCTCGCACCGCCAGCTCGGTCGCCAGGTCGTGAACATACTGGGCGATAAGGCGTTTGGAGGTCATGTAGGCCATGCCGCCCGGGTCGTTTCCGGGATTGGCCTTCTGGTGGGCGTCCATCAACGCCGCCGCCGAGGAGGTGGCGACGATCGATGCGCCCTCGCCCAGATGCGGCAGTGCGACCTGGATGCCGTTGATGGTGCCGACCAGGTTGGTGTTGATGACGTCGATCCAGGCCTGCAGCGGCGGGTTTCCCTTCATGCCGGCCACACCGGCCTGCGCGACGACGATGTCGAGCTTGCCGAACTCGGCGATCCCGGCGTCCAGCGCGGTCTTCAGCGCCGCCGCGTCGCGCACATCGGCCTGCGCGGTGACGATGCCGCGCCCGGTCTTCTCGACCAGCTTGGCGGTCTCCTCGAGGTCTTCGGGCCGTGCCATCGGATAGCCGATCGTCTCGATGTCCTGGCACAGGTCGACCGCGATGATGTCGGCGCCCTCCTCGGCCAGCCGCAGCGCGTGGCTTCGGCCCTGCCCGCGGGCAGCCCCCGTGATGAATGCGACCTTTCCGGCAACGCGTCCCACAGCTGTTCCTTTCGTTATCGAATGCCTCGGTGCGGTCAATGTCAGGTGTTGCGACCGCCGTTGACGCCCAGGATCTGCCCGGTGATGTAGCCGGCCTCCTCGGAGACCAGGAAGGCGCACGCCGCGGCGATGTCTTCGGGTCGGCCCATCCGGCGCACGGGCGTCTTGGCGATGTTGTCGTCGATGTCGCCGAGGAATCCGTGGTCTGCGGCGTTGCGCAGCATCGGGGTGTCGATGAAGCCGGGCGGCACGGCGTTGACCGTGATGCCGCTCGGCCCGTATTCCAGGGCCAGGGTCTTGGTGAGTCCGTTCACCGCGGACTTGGCCGCGACGTAGTGCGCCATATAGGGGGTGCCGGAGTGCGTGCTCGACGAGGAGATGTTGACGATGCGCCCCCAGCCGGCCTCGACCATGTCGGGCAGCACCGCCTGGACGGTGTGGAAGACACCGTTGAGGTTGATGTCGATGATCTGCTGCCAGTCCTCGAAACTGATGTGGCTGAACTTCTTGAAGCCGTCCTTGCCGGCGGCGTTGACGAGGATGGTGACCGGACCCAGCTGTTGGCGGATCTGCGTCAAGGCCGCGTCGATCTGGCCCCGGTCGGTGACGTCGGCGGCGAACGCCAAGTCTTGCTCGCCCGGTTTGAGGTCGATGATCGCCACCCGGTGGCCGGCGTCTCGCAGACGGGTCACCACCGCCGCGCCGATGCCCGAGGCGCCCCCGGTCACGACAGCCGTTCTCGCGAGGCCCATCTCGGTCACAAAGAATCCCCTTTCCAAGGTGTGAGAATCGTACTCTCGTACAACTGTTTCTGGCAAGGCTCGGTGGCACCGGCTCCCAGCAGGGATGATGCCGAAACGCTGCGCTGCCGTGCCGTCCAGCGATAGGGCTGACGGGTTCCGACTCCGCTTGAGTTCTCCTCGTCGAGATGTATGATTCGCCGCACATGAGAATGTAGTTATCCGGCGGGAGGCTTGCATGGGTTCGCAGGAAACGGCAGCGACCACCACCGACGGTGCGAAGGCCACTGCGCAGGTTGCCGCCCGGCAACTGCTGATCGACGGCAAGCTGGTGGGCGCGGAGAGTACCTTCGCATCGCTCAACCCGGCCACCGGGGAAGTCCTGGGCCACGCGCCGGACGCCGGGGTGGCGCAGGCCACCGCGGCCGTCGCGGCGGCGCGGCGCGCATTCGACACCGGCGACTGGGCCACCGACACTGCGCTGCGGATCCGCTGCCTGGATCAACTGCATCAGGCTCTGGTCGAGCACCGCGACGAATTCGCCGCGCTCACCATCGCCGAGGTCGGGGCCACCGCGGCGCTGAACCAGGGCGCACAACTCGACCAGCCGATTGCGATCGTGCGCTATTACGCCGACCTGCTCCGCGACTATCCGATGACCGAAGACCTCGGCAACGTCGAGAGTCGCGGGATGCTGCACCACCGCTGGGTGGAGAAAGAAGCCGCCGGCGTCGTCGCCGCGATCATCGCCTACAACTACCCCAACCAGCTGGCGCTGGCGAAGCTGGCCCCCGCGCTGGCCGCCGGTTGCACCCTGGTGCTCAAGGCCGCCCCCGACACCCCGCTGGTGACGTTGGCGCTCGGGGAACTCATCGCCAACCACACCGACATCCCGGCCGGGGTGGTCAATGTGCTCAGCTCGTCGGACGCGCAGGTCGGCGCGGTGCTCACCACCGATCCGGACGTCGACATGGTCACCTTCACCGGATCCACCCCCACCGGGCGGGCGATCATGGCCGCCGCCAGCGGGACGCTCAAGCGGGTATTCCTCGAACTCGGCGGCAAGTCCGCGGCGATCATCCTCGACGACGCCGACTTCAACATGGCCGCGGTGTTCGCCTCGTTCTCGATGGTCACCCACGCGGGCCAGGGCTGTGCCCTGACGTCGCGACTGCTGGTGCCCAACACCCATCACGACGAGATCGTCGAATTGATCAAGACCAACTTCTCCCACGTGCGCTACGGCGACCCAACGGACCCGAAGACTTACATGGGCCCGCTGATCAGTGCCAAGCAGCGCGACAAGGTCGACGGCATGGTGCAGCGCGCGGTCGCCGCGGGAGCCACCCTGGTGACCGGCGGCGAGAAGGTCGACCCCGGCTTCTTCTACACCCCGACGCTGCTCACAGGAGTCGACCCGGACAGCGAGATCGCCCAGGAGGAGGTCTTCGGGCCGGTGCTGGCGGTGATCGGCTACGACGACGACGACGATGCGGTGCGGATCGCCAACAACTCGATCTACGGGCTCTCCGGGGCGATCTTCGGCGCCCAGGACCGTGCGCTGGCCATGGCCCGGCGGATCCGCACCGGAACGTTCTCGATCAACGGCGGCAACTACTTCAGTCCGGATGCCCCGTTCGGGGGATATAAGCAGTCCGGCATCGGCCGCGAGATGGGCGTCGCCGGTCTAGAGGAGTTCCTGGAGTCCAAGACATTCGCCACGCCGGTCGCCGGGCAGCCCGGATGAAGCCGCTGGAGGGCATTCGGGTGCTCGAGGTCGCGATGTACGGCTTCGTCCCGTCGGCCGGTGCGGTGCTGGCCGAATGGGGTGCCGAGGTCATCAAGGTCGAGCACGCGGTCACCGGAGACCCGCAGCGCGGGTTGCGCCAGACCGGCATGCTGCGCGTCGAGGGCGACCCCAACCCCAACATCGAGCACGCCAACCGCGGCAAGCGCAGCATCGGCTTGGACGTGTCGATACCGCAAGGCCGCGAGGTGTTGCTCGAACTGGCAAAGCGCGCAGACGTCTTCCTGACCAGTTTTCTGCCCGGACACCGTAAGAAGTTCGCCATGGACGTCGAGGACATCCGTGCGATCAACCCGAAGATCATCTACGCCCGCGGCAGTGCGCTGGGCCCCCGCGGCATCGAATCGGAAAAGGGCGGCTACGACATGACCGCCTTCTGGTGTCGCGCCGGTACCGCGGCCACCATCACCCCGCCCGGTATCGAGGGCATGATCGGCCCGCCGGGGCCCGCCTACGGCGACACCATCTCCGGTACGAACCTGGCCGGCGGTATCGCGGCGGCACTGTTCAAACGTGAGCGCACCGGTGAGCCCTCTGTCGTCGACGTCTCCCTGCTGGGTAGCGGCCTGTGGGCCATGGGCCACACCGTCGCCTTGACCAGTCATCTGGGCGAGCGGCTGGTCCAACAGCCGCCCGGTGTGCACGGCTCGCCGATCAACCCGCTGGTCGGGGTCTACGCGACCGCTGACGAGCGCTATATCTCGTTTGTCATGATGCAACCCACCAAGTTCTGGGCCGACGTGTGCAAGCACATGGAACTCGACGCCTACATCGACGATCCGCGGTTCGCCACCGCGCAGTCGTTCGCCGAGCACACCCCGGAGGCCGTGGAGATCCTGCGCGAGGCGATGGCCAAACGGACGCTGCCCGAGTGGAGTGAGCGCTTCGCCACCCTGGCCGGCCCGTGGGCGCCGGTGCAGGACACGCTGCAGGCCGCCCAGGACGCGCAGATCCGCGCCAACGACTACATCGTGCAGGCCGGCGAACTCGAGTTGGTCGCCAACCCGGTCCAGTTCGACGTCACCGCCGCGGAAACCGGCCCGGCCCCCGGCTTCGCCGAGCAGACCGACGAGATCCTGTCCGACCTCGGGCTGGACTGGGACCGGATCATCGAACTCAAGACCGTCGGCGCGGTCACCTGAGAAAGCCGGGGATCGCGATGCCGCACGTAGCTTCGATCGGCACCTACCCGCCGTGCTGGGGAACCCCCCGCCGGCGGGCCGGTGACGACGAGGTTGCGCTGACCGCGAAGTGCAAAGGCCACCCACCGGGTGCCACCGGTGTGGCACAGTGCGTAGAACTCTTTCGAGCAGGTGCGCGGTACGGCGGTCAACCAGGTCGATGGTGCCCGGATGGCTTGGCGCACAACATCGGGGGGCCGACGGCGGTGTCGGCGGTCACCATCGTGGAAGGGGGCGGCAGCGATGGATCACGCTGACGTCGGGGTTTCGGCGGAGTAATGGCTCTCGAGGCGACTGCAGATCCACCGTTGGGACGGGAAGTCGACGATCGGGACCAGCGGGGCTCCGCCGCGGGCCAGCACCGGCCCGTCGGTCAGCGGCGGGAGCAGCCGGCCTACCTGCGGCCACTGATCGGGCTGGTGACCGTGGTAACGATCGCAGCTCTGGTCGGGCTGCCGATCGCGCTGTTCCGGGGCAGCTTCACCCGCACGGTCGCGGTCACGGTGGTGTCGCAGCGGGCGGGTCTGGTGATGTATCCCGACGCCAAGGTCAAGCTGCGCGGTGTTCAGGTGGGCAAGGTCGGGGCCATCGATCCTCGGCCGGACGGCACCGCGGTGCTGCGGCTGGACTTGCAACCCGACCAACTGCGGTTGATTCCGGCGAACGTCACCGCCCGGATCGCCTCCACGACGGTGTTCGGGGCCAAGTCCGTCGAGTTGGTGGCGCCGCCGGATCCGGAGGCGACCCGGCTGCATGCCGGTCAGGTGCTGGCGGGCGAACATGTCACCGTCGAGATCAACACGGTGTTCCAGCAGTTGGTCCGGGTGCTGGACAAGATCGATCCGATGAAGCTCAACGAGACCCTCGGCGCCATCTCGACGGCCTTCAACGGTCGCGGGCACAAGATCGGGCAGGCGCTCACCGACTTCGACAAGTTGCTGGCCGAACTCGAGCCCAGTCTGGACACCCTCGAGCACGAGGCCGCCACGATGGCGCCGGTGTTCCGGTCCTACGCCGATGCGGCCCCGGACCTGACCGCCACCATCGCCAACACCACCACCATGAGCGAGAGCATCGTGCAAGAGCGCGAGAGCCTGGACACCTTCCTGCTCAGTGCCATCGGCCTTGCTGACACCGGCAACGAGGTGCTGGGCGAGAACCGGCAGAGCCTGGTCGATCTGACCCGGACGCTGGAGCCGACTGCCCAATTGCTGGACAAATACCACGAGCAACTCGGCTGCGCGATCGGCGGCCTGGTGCCGTTCGCGAAGTCACCGCCCATGCCAGTCCCCGGCATCGTCATCACCGCCAGCTTCACCCTGGGCAAGGAACGCTACCGCTATCCCGACCACCTGCCTAAGGTGGCGGCCACCGGCGAGCGCTCCTATTGCGCAGATCTCGGGCTGCCCGACGTGCCGCCGGAGTTCAGGCCGCCGGTGTTGGTCGCCGACACCGGGGCCAACCCGTACGAATACGGCAACCAGGGCATTCTGCTCAACTCCGACGGCCTCAAGCAGGCGCTGTTCGGGCCGATCGGCGGTCCGCCGCGCAACAGCGCCCAAGTGGGGATGCCGGGATGACCCGCTCATGGCAGACCCCGGCCAAGTTCGGCGTTTTCGCCGCGGTGATGCTGCTGGCCACCGTATTCCTGTTCGCGATCTTCGGGGAGGTGCGGACCGGGCCGACGGTCGGCTACAGCGCGGTGTTCAACGACGCCTCCCGGCTGAAATCCGGGGACAGCGTTCGAGTCGCGGGGGTGCGGGTCGGAACCGTCGGCGGCGTGGCCCTGCGGCAGGACGGGACGGTGCTGGTGAAGTTCAACGCCGACCGGGCCATCCCACTCACCACCGGCACCCAGGCCACGGTGCGTTACCTGAACCTGGTCGGCGACCGCTATCTGGAGCTGGTGGACGCGCCGGGATCGACCAGGCTGTTACCGGCGGGTGCCCAGATACCGGTCGAGCGGACCGCTCCAGCATTAGATCTGGACTTGTTGCTCAACGGCCTCAAACCGGTGATCCGCGGACTGAACCCCCAGGACGTCAATGCGCTGACCGCATCGCTCATCCAGATCATGCAGGGCCAGGGCGGCACCATCGACTCGCTGATGTCGCAGACGTCGTCGTTCTCGAACTCGCTGGCAGACAACAGCCAGGTGATCGAATCACTGATCGACGAGTTGCGCACGGTGCTGGCCACCCTGACCAGCGGCGACAAACGGTTGTCCGGGGCGATCGACCGGCTGAACAAGCTGGTCAGCGGGTTGGCGGCCGACCGCGACCCGATCGGGACCGCCGTGACCGCCCTGGATCGCGGCACCGCGTCACTGGCGGATCTGCTCGGCAGCGCGCGCGATCCACTGACCGACACCATCCATCAGGTCAATCGGCTGACGAAGGCCGTCAACGCAGACCAGGCCGGCTTGGACATGTCGCTGCAGAAAGCGCCGGAGAACTATCGCAAGGCCATCCGGCTGGGGTCCTACGGCGGCTTCATCCAGTACTACCTGTGCGCCGTGCAGATCCGCGTCAGCGACACCCAGGGCCGTACGGCGGTGTTCCCCTGGATCAAATCGGAGGAGGGCCGATGCAGCGACAACGAATGACCGTCGTACCGCTCGGTACTCGGCCGGGAAGACGCGGTAGGCACTGATGCTCAAATATCGCGGAACCCACTTGTTCCGGATGGGCTTCATCGGCGCCATCCTCACCGCTTTCGTCGTCGCGATCGGGCTGCAGCCCGAACAGTTGATCCAGTGGGCCACTTCGGTGCGCTACCAGGCACGCTTCGCCGAGGCCGGCGGGCTGACCACCGGCGCCGATGTCACGCTGTCGGGGATCAAAGTCGGCTCGGTCACCGACGTCGCCCTGGACAACGGAGACGCCCTGGTGACGTTCACGATGGCCGGAAAGCACCCGCTGGGGTCACAGAGCACCGCGCACATCCGCACCGGTTCGCTGCTCGGCGAGCGCGTGCTGACCGTGGAGCCGGCGGGCAGCGGCAAGATGCGGCCCCTGGACGTCATCCCCATCACCCGCACGTCGTCGCCGTATTCGCTGACCGACGTGGTGGGGGAGCTGACCTCCAACACCGCCGGTACCGACACCGAATCCCTCAACCAGTCGCTGGACACCCTCTCGGAGACCATCGACCAGATCTCTCCGCAGCTGGGTCCCACGTTCGAGAGCCTCAGCCGGATGTCACGGTCGCTGAACAACCGCAACGAGAGCCTTGCCGAGCTGCTCAAGTCGGCGGGCGACATGAGCGGTGTGCTCTCCGAGCGTAGCCAGCAGATCAACTCGTTGATCCTCGACGCCGACAGTCTCGTCGAGGTGCTCAACTCCCGCCGCGAAGCGATCGTGGGCCTGCTCGTCAGCACGTCGGCGGTGTCCCGGCAGCTGAACGAACTCGTCGCGCAGAACAACGAACAGCTCAAACCGACGCTGGACGAGATCAACTCGCTGAACAAGATTCTGATCAAAAATCGCGATAATCTCGCGAAAGCGCTTCCCGGCCTGGCGAAATACGAACTCACCCAAGGCGAAGCCGTGTCCAACGGCGCGTTTTACAGCGCTTATATCCCGAACCTGCTGCTGCCGCAGCTGTTCCAGCCGTTCCTGGACTACATCTTCGGGTTCCGGCGCGGTGTCGACGCCGGGCAGCCGCCGGACAATGCCGGACCTCGCGCCGAACTTCCGTTCCCGATCAACGGGATTCCGCAACCAGGAGATCTGCCGCCACGATGAAAACGCGTAAACCATTGCAGATCGCAGCCAGCGCGCTCATGGCCGTGCTGCTGCTCGTGGGCGCGGTGATCCTGATCCGCCAGACCGTGCTGAAGCCGACCACGGTCACCGCCTACTTCTCCAGTGCCACCGCGATTTACGCCGGCGATGAGGTAAAGGTCGCCGGGGTGAAGGTCGGCACCATCGACCGCATCGAACCGCATGGCAGCCAGGCCAAGCTCACACTGCGGGTCGACCGCAAGGTGCCGGTCCCGGCCGGCGCCAAGGCTGTCATCGTGGCACCCAACCTGGTGGCCGCCCGATTCGTTCAGCTGACGCCGGCGTACCACCATGGTGACGGACCCACCCTGGCCGACGGTGCGGTGATCCCGCGGGAGCGTACCGCCGTCCCGGTCGAGTGGGACGAGGTGAAAACCCAACTGAACCGGTTGGCAACCGAATTGGGCCCACGCAGCGGCATATCGGGGACCTCGGCCTCACGGTTCATCGAATCCGCCGCCAACGCCATGGACGGCAATGGCGCCAAACTGCGGGACACCCTGGCGCAACTGTCCGGGGTGGCCAGGATCTTCGCCGAGGGCAGCGGCAACATCGTCGACATCATCTCGGGCATGCAGACCTTCGTGACCGCGCTGCGCGAAAGCGATCAGCAGATCGTGGTGTTCGAATCGCGGCTCGCGACGTTGACCAGCGTGGTCAACGACAGCCGATCCAGCCTGGATGCGGCGCTGAACGACTTCTCGAGCGCGATCGACAAAGTGCGAGATTTCGTGGCGGGCAGCCGCGCGGAGACCGTCGAGGCCGTGAAGGGGCTTGTCGAAGTCACCCAGACGTTGGCCGAGGCCAAGAACGCGATCCGCAACATCCTGCACGTCACCCCGAATGCGATCGCCAACACGCTCAACATGTACAACGTGTCGAGCGGAACCCCGGTCGGTTCCTTCGCGTTCACCAACTTCTCCAATCCGGTCCAGGCGATCTGCGCGATGATCGGTGGCATCAGCAACGCCACGTCGGCCGAGACCGGCAAGCTGTGCTCGCAGTACCTCGGCCCGGCCGCGCGGTTGCTGAACTTCAACGGGTTGCCGTTTCCGGCAAACCCATATCTGGCCAAGTCGGCAAGCCCGGACAAGCTGATCTACACCGATCCGGCCCTGATGCCGGGCAACCAGCAGCCGGCAACCACCCTGCCCGAGCAGGAGCCGACGGTTTCGGCCTACACCGGTCTGCACGGCGATGTTACGCCGCCACCGGGATGGACGGATCCGCTGCAGCCGCCCGGTTCCTATGTGCCCAATGGCCTTCCCGCCGTTGCCACCCCACCGGTGTACGTGGGGGCGCCACCGCCGAGCCCGACGACCTTCGATGGGATGCTGCTGCCCAGCGGCCCGGCGCCTGGACCCGTCCAGCCGGGACCGCTACCTGCCGAAGAAGGGACGCCGTCGCCGTGAGCGCTCTCCGTTCTATTCGGCGCGGTCTGTCGCTGGCCTGCGTGGTCGCCGGCACCGCGACTGGTTGCGCATTCGGCGGTCTGAACTCGATCCCGCTGCCGGGCGTCGAGGGGCACGGTGCGGGAGCGCAGCATTTCTCCATCGAGGTGGCCAATGTCGGGACGCTGGAATCTAATTCGCCGGTGCTGCTCTCCGACGTCGTGGTCGGCAGCGTCGGCAAGATGACCGTCGACAATTGGCACGCCCGCGTCGAGATCGCGGTCAACCCGGGGGTGGAGGTCCCCGCCAATGCCGTGGCGACCGTCGGGCAGACCAGCCTGCTCGGATCGATGCACTTGGCACTCAATCCACCGGTGGGACAAGCACCCTCGGGCCGACTGGCGTCCGGGGCGACCATTCCGCTGAATGCCTCCTCGACCTATCCGTCCACCGAGCAGACGCTGTCATCGTTGGCGGTACTGGTCAATGGGGGGGGACTGGGCCAGATCGGCGACATCATCCACAACTTCAGCGCCACCATGTCGGGCCGCGAAGGCGACATCCGCGATCTGCTCGCGCGGTTGGATCGGTTCACCGCGGCGCTGGAGCGCCAGCAAGACAACATCGTGACGTCGATCCAGGAAATGAACCGGGTGGCACATTTCTTCGCCGGACAGCGCGACACCATCGATCGTGCGTTGAACAAGATTCCGCCGGCCATCGATGTGCTGATCAAGGAGCGACCCAAGTTCGTCAGCGCGTTGACCAAACTGGGGCAGTTCGGCGACCTGTCCGCCGGCATGGTCAACGACGCCGGGCGCGAACTGGTCGCCGACCTCGTCCACTTGGAACCGGCGCTGGAGTCGCTGGCCGACATCGGCCCGGACCTGAACGCCGCGGTGGCGTATGCCACCGCGTTCCCCTACGGGCCCAACGCCATCGAGCGTGCGGTCCGGGGAGACTTCCTGAATCTGTTTGCCATCTTCGACCTCACCAAGCCGCGACTCAAGCGGGCATTGTTCGCCGGCACCCAGTGGGGTGATGAGAACGCGAAACTGGTGCCTGCGCCCGGTGACCCGTGGTACCTGAACTACTCCTACGATCCGCTGCAGGAGCCGATCCTGCAGTCGTCGGGACAGGCCGGTCCGCCCGGCCCGACCGCCCCGCCGGCGCCGGAAGGTGGTGGGTAGATGCTGACCCGTTTCGTCCGGATGCAGCTGATCATCTTCACGATCGCTTCGGTGCTCGGGCTGGGGATGATGTTGTTCGGCTACATGCAAGTGCCGACGCTGTTCGGGATCGGCAGGCTGACGGTCAAACTGGAGCTGCCGGAGACCGGGGGGCTCTACCGGTTCTCCAATGTCACCTACAACGGGGTGCAGATCGGCGTGGTGACCGACGTTGCACTCACCGGCAACGGGGTTCGCGCGACCCTGTCGTTGGATCGCTCGCCGCGGATCCCGGCGGATCTGACCGCGGCGGTGCGCAGCGTGTCGGCGATCGGCGAACAGTACGTCGACCTGATGCCGCGCAGCGATGGTGCTCCGTTCTTGCAGAACGGTTCGGTGATCGCGGCATCGGACACCGAGGTGCCCCAACAGGTCGGCCCGATGCTCGATCAGGTCAGCGCGCTGGTCGACAGCATTCCCAAGGACCGACTGGGCAATCTGCTCGACGAGACCTACCTGGCTTTCGATGGTGCCGGCTACGACTTCCAGTCATTGCTGGACTCGGCGGCCACCATCAGCGGTGATGCCAACCGGGTCTCGGATCGACTGCGCACGCTGATCGACGACGGCGCACCGCTGCTCGACTCGCAGGACAAGAGCACCGATTCGATCCGGACGTTCGCCCGCAGCATGGCCGGGATCAGCGAGCAGGTCGCCGTCAATGACCCGCAACTGCGCACCATCCTGCAGCGCGGCCCCGGCTTCGCCGATGAGGTGTCCGGTCTGCTGCAGGATCTCAAGCCGACCCTGCCGATCCTGCTGGCGAACATGAACACCGTCGGGCAGGTGCTGCTGACCTACAACCCGTCGATCGAACAGCTGATGGTGCTGCTGCCGGGATACATTGCGGTCCAGCAGTCTTTCGGCCTGCCGAAGAACAATGCCACCGGCATGCCGCAAGGCGACTTCACCCTGACCTTCGGCGACCCCAACGCCTGCACGGTGGGGTTTCTGCCGCCGTCGGCGTGGCGTTCGCCGGCCGACACCACCACGATCGACACCCCGGACGGCTTGTACTGCAAACTGCCGCAAGACTCGCCGGTATCGGTGCGCGGAGCGCGCAACTTCCCGTGTATCGAGCACCCGGGCAAGCGCGCGCCGACGGTCGAACTCTGCGACGATCCGAGGGGCTTTGTCCCGATTGCGATGCGCCAGCATCTGACCGGCCCGGGTCCGATCGACCCGAACCTGCTCAAGCAGGGCATTGTGGTCGACGACCGAGTGGATTTCAGTGACCGGCTCTTCGCGCCGACCGAAGGCACCCCGTTGCCGCCGGGCGCCGTACGGTCGGGCACGCCACCCGATGCCCCCCGACCGGTGGTGCCGGCGCCGCCGCCGCAAGCCCCCCAGCCGCAAGCCCCGCCGGGGGCCGCGCCTTCCGGTTACGCGGACAGCGGTGCGGGAGCGTCGGTCGCGGTGCTGCCCTACGACCCGAACACGGGCAAGTACATGACCGCCGACGGCCGGTATGAGCAGCAGACGAACCTGGCGGTCGGCGCTACCGCCAGGTCATGGACCGATCTGATGCCGGCCTGATTGGAGGACAACTCATGCGTGTGCGTGAAACAGCGTTTGCCGCAATGGCGTTCAGCCTGATCCTGGCGACTGCTCCTATGCCGGCCGCCCAGGCGGATGTGAACTTCGAACTCAACGGTGCCTATCAGGTCATCGCGAACGGTGATTGGGCGAAGACCAACGAGGTCTTCATGGATGAGAAGACCGAGATCTCGGTCTGGACGTTTCACTCCAGCTGCGCCAATGCCCACCAATGCTCCGGCCAGGTGACCAGCGACCAGGGCTGGACCGCACCACTGGAGTTCCGCACCTCGCGCTGGATCGTTGACCGCTATCACCCGGACTGGCAAACCTGTCCGGACGGCACCACCGCACCGGGCCGGCAGCGTTACCAGTTCCAGGGCAGCGATGCCAACGGCCAGAACGAAAAGCGGAACGTCGATCTGCTGGTCGGCTACGTCAGGACGATCGGTGTCTCGGGCGCGTGCGGACGCAATCAGCCCACGGTCATTCAGATACCGCTCAGCGTGCGACGCCTGTAGATAGGGGAATCGATGCAGAACATCCGTGTGATGACGGCCATCCTTTCGGCCGCCCTTGTAGCCGGCGCCGTGGCTGCGGCAGGATCCTCGGCGGCCGATCCGGGTTCACCAGTGCAACAGTGCGATTATCCGGCGTGCACCCCGGGGATCATGCCGAATGTCGTACTGGGTGCGCCGTGCTCGAACACCACGTACTTCGTCTTCGGGTCCGCTGTCGCAGGGCCCTCGACCGTGCCGGGCAGGCTGGTGTTCTGCGGTTCGCCGCGCCGCTACGAGCCGCGCTGGTTCCGGTCGCCGGAGATGCACGGCATCAAGGAGGAGGGCGCCAAGTGCGACGCCTATGACGGCGAGGTGGCCCAAGCGCCGGATGGACTTTTCCTGACTTGTGTCGCCGATGTCGCGAACGACGGCCAGACGTTATGGCGGCGCGGTGACCTGTAGCGGCACAGTGGATTGAGTCGAGGGAGCTCGCAATGTTACGAAGCACTTTCGGTGCGGCATTCGCCCTGCTGGCCGCCGCCACGGCGGTGGCGCCCAGCGCGGGCGCGGACATGCACTTCGGTAACTACGAGGTGCTGAGTAATCGCTGGACCGATGCTACCTGGGTGTGGGCGGCCTTCCCCTGCGAGACTCCGGGCAAGTTCGACGAGATGCCGGCCGGATGCGTCACGGTGAGCGCGGTGGACCGGCCCCATTTCTTCGGCCGCAGCTACTATGGCGGCACGGCCAGGCTGGTGGACGGCAGGTATTCGTTCACCACCGACGTCGGCGACGGCCTGCACTGTCCGATGGGACAGTACCTGCCGACCCGTGACACCTACACCTGGGATGCGAACACACTGTCCGGAGTGGTCGAATCACGTTTCGATGTCGGCTGTTTCAACGGGCCGCCGGGAATGAACACTTGGACGTTCGCCTTGGTGCGCATGTAGCTACACGGGGTCGAATGACGAGATCAACCAGCGTCCGTCGTGCTTCTGCAAGCCGACCTTGACACTGCTCATCGAGAACGAGCCGTCCGGATTCGCTTTGCTGATCGTGGTCTGATTGACGAACACCAGCACTTCGGCGGTCGTCGGTCGCAGCGACACGATGCCCTTGCGAACCACCGAGGCCGCGGTCTGCACGTCCTTCTGCCTGGCAGCCGGCGTGACGACTTTCTGGGTGAAATCGGTGTAGTAGGAAAGGAAGTCGCCCGTGAGGTGGCTCTCGGCGGCGGCGAAGTCCTTTTCCAGGGTCTTCGGAGAGTAGGTCAGCACGGCGGTCGCGCCGTCGGCAGCCGCGGCCAGCACCGCCTGCTCTGCCTCGGGCCCGAGTTGTTGATCGATCCGGAACACGCCAAAGTAGAGCCAGCAACTCAGCGCGGCGAGAGCCACCAGTGCCGCGGTGAGCGCAATCGCCATCCGCCGCGCCCGGGAGACGGCCGGCTGCTGCGGCTCGGTCTCGGGACCGCGCTCCAGCGCCGCGTATTCGTCGGCGGACGTTTCGACCGTCACCTCGTTCGCGTCGGATTCGCTCATGTCGCGAAGTCCACCTTCGACATCTTGAGTTGGTCTCCGTCGCGGGCCATGTGCACGGTAAGCCGCCAGTTGCGCGGCTCCTCTTTGGCGCCCGCGGTATTGGTGACCTTGGTGCTGGCCGCGACCAGCACCACCGCCTCATTGTCAGACATCGATTCCACGCCGGAGACGGTCGCGGTGGCCTCGGTGACGGTTTTCGACGTGCGCGCCGTCTTGGTGAAATCCTCGCTGTGGGATTCGAAATCCTTCTTGAACTCGCCGGTCGAGTTGTCGATGATGCGCTGGACGTCGTCGTCGACGGTCTCGTAGTTCAGCGACATCAGCGTCACCACGCCCTGCCGGGCGGCAGCGGCATACTCGGCGGATTGGTGTTGCCGCTGCACCACGCTGCGGTGGTGGATCAGCATCAGCGCGTCGCCCACGACAAGCCCACCGATGGCGAGGACGGCCAGCGTCGCGGCGACCCACGGCAGCCGACTCCGGAGGCGAATGAGTCGCACGGGGGCTTCGGCCGGCTCGCCGGTGTCCTCGGGGTTATCGGCGGTTGCGCCGGAGTCGGTATCCTCGTCCGTGACGTCGTCGCCTGACCCGGCGGCGGACTGCTCGCTGTCGCGTTGCAGTTTGAGCAGTCGGGCGCGCGCCCGAGCCGCTTCCGCCTCTGCCTCGGCAGCCTTCGCCTCTGCCTCGGCCAGCGTCAAGGCGTCCTTCGCGGCGTCGCCTTTGGTGGCGTCCGGTTCCGCGGAATCACGCGACGGCATACCGTCTCCTGTCCGTTGTCCACCCCGTGCCAATCATGTCCTTCACCAACGGGCGCTCACATGACCGACTCAAAACGGTAGCACCGGGGTGCCTCACCAGGTGCGCAGCGAGCAGAGCGCACCCCTGGTGCCCGCGTCGGTGGCGACGACGACGTCGTCGACGCGCAGTTCGCAGACGAACCCGGGCGCGGCAAGCTCCTGACGATGCCCGGGCAGCGACACCACCACCATTGCCCAGTCCTGCGGGTCGGCCAGCGTCGTCTCGAATATCCAGGGCTGATTGGGCCCGACGGTGACGTCGGCACGCGGGCTGTACTGGTAGGGATTGTGGCTGTACTCGCCGAAGTTGGGCGGCTGGACCTCCCGGTAGTAGATCAATGCCTGCGCCGTCTCCGTCGCGCTGACCGAGTAGCGGACCCGGTGCGCGTCATCGGCGCCGGCCGGGGTTGCGGCCACCAGCGTGCCTCCGAGCGCCAAGGCGCCCGCCAGCAAGGGGGCGGCGAACTGCCTAGCGGCTCTCACGGACTCCTCCACTGCTGTGCGCACACCCGGTGGCGACGCCCTGCCAAAGACTCAAGTTCTTTGCCGGGAAGAATATCATTTCCGTCCGGGTGTGCAGCGGAAAAACATCCTCAGTGCGCTCGGGGCACGGTGGTCGCCGCGCGTACGGCGCGGAAGCCGAAGACCATCGCCGGACGGCATGGGAGTTGTCCTCTCCGCGGATTTCAGCTGAGGATCTCGGACAGCCGACTGGCCGCCGCCAGCACGGCGTCGCGACCGCGCAGCACTACATCCTCGCGGTGCGAGATCAGGTTGATGCAGGTCGGTGGTGCGGGAGGTCGGCGGCGGACCGGAACCGCCAGCCCGAAGGTCCCGGGCTCGATCTCGTCGTGGGTGACCACCCAGCCGCGTTCCCGGGTCTGCGGGACGATGTCTCGTTCGTCTGGGCGCCGCGGCATGGCGGCCAACAACGCGATACCGGCGGCACCGAGGCTCAGCGGATGACGACTGCCCTCGTGGAAGGCCAGCTGGTACCCGACCTGGGTGGGCACGATGACGGCGACGGCCACCTGTTGGTCACCCTCGGCGACCAGCAGCGACACGGTGGTCTCGAGCTCCTCGGCGAGCGCGCGCAGCGTCGGCAGGCTCAGCTGGCGCATGTTGTTGTCGAAGGAGGCGCCGAGCACGGCGAGGGCGGCTGCCGAACGGAACCGGCCGTCATCTCCCTTGGCCACCAGCCGATTGCTCGTCAGTGTGTTCAGCAGGCGGTAGGCGATGGTCCGGTGCACGCCGATGCGGTCGGCGGTCTGTTGGATGGTCAGCCCCTGCGGCGTGGCGGCCACCGCCTGTAACACCGCCAGGCCCCTGGCCAGCGTCTGTGACCCCGGAGCGGTGTCGGCGGCAGCGTCGGACTTCAGCCTGGTCATCAGCACAACCTCCTTGACATACCCAGGGAAGAGTGACGCTCTTCAACATAACGTATATACATGTGCGATAAAAGTATGTCAGATATGACAGAATACGAGAATCATATTTCCGCCCCCGGGTTCGACGAGGACTGCCCGAGTCGATGCGCACCGGTTGCTTATGCGCTTGTCGTCGACGCCGCCGGCCACTGCCCGCAGATCGAACAGGCCGAGCAGGTCAACGTATTACTGCTGGACTTCCTGTGTTGAGTCCGGAGGATTGGTGAACCAGAGGTTCTCCTCGCGCAGGTTGCGGCTGCGCCAGCCGTCGCCGGTGCTGACCAGATCGTGATGGTAATAGCCGCCGCAGTAGCTCAAGTCGGCCATTGCCGGTAGCCGCATCGGGTTGTAGAACATGGCTCGTACGCTGGCCGTTTCATCGGTGTGCTCGAGGATCTCGATGTTGGTGATGTAGTGCATCGACATCGGTATCGCGGCGAACCCGGTCGCCAGCCAGTCGGCGACTTCGTCGCGGGTACCGCAGATGGCACCCGCCGACGAGTAGTCGATGATCGCATCGTCGGTGAAGACCGACCGGTACAGCTCCCAATCCTTGGTGTCGACGGCGCGGGCGTAGCGGTACAGCAGCGCGGAGATCTCCAGGTGGTCGCCGACCGGAAGCGTCATTCCGGCATCCCGATGGTCTTGATGTGCAGGTACTCGGTGAATCCCTGCGCGCCGTTGCGGTAACCCAGGCCGCTCTGCTTGGTGCCGCCGAACGGGCTGTCGATGCCGAAGTGGCTCTTGCCGTTGATGCTGACGTTGCCGGTACGCATCCGGGTCGCCACCGCCATGGCCCGGTCAACGTCGGCGCTGCTGACCTCACCGGAGAGTCCATAGATCGAGTTGTTGGCGATCGCGACCGCCTCGTCGTCACTGTCGTAGGGCGTCACGGTCAGCACCGGGCCGAAGATCTCCTCCTGGGCGATCTGGCTGTCCGGGTCGACATCGGCCAGCAGGGTCGGCTGCACGTAGTAGCCGACGGGCAGGTGCTCCGGGATGCCGCCGCCGGTGACCAATCGTGCGCCCGAATCCAGGCCGGAGGCGATCAGCCCCAACACCTTGCGCCGCTGCGTGTCACTGATCTGCGGGCCCTGCATATTGCCCGGGGCCCACGGATCTCCCATCGGGAAGTTCTCCATCGAAGCCTTCAGCACCGCTAGGCCTTCGTCGTAGCGGCTGCGGGGCAACAGGATCCGTGATGGCAAGACGCAGCTCTGACCCGACATCACACAGGCCATCATCGCGGCCATCGGCAGTGCCGAATTGAAGTCCGCGTCGTCGAGCACGATGTGTGCCGACTTGCCGCCGAGCTCCAGCAGCGTCTTCTTCACCGTGGCGGCACCGGCCGCCAGGATGGCGCGACCGGTAGCCGTGGAACCGGTGAACGTGATCATGTCGACCCGCGGGTCCGCCGACAACGCCGCGCCGACCTCGTTGGCGTTCGAGGTGACGACATTGAAGACGCCGGCCGGAATATCGGTCTGCTCGGCCACGATCCGGCCCAGTTCGCTACCGGACCACGGGGTGAGCTGAGCGGGCTTGAGCACGACGGTATTACCGGCCAGCAACGCCGGAACGGTCTCGGCGATGTTGAGATACAGCGGCACATTCCACGGGGTGATCGCACCGACCACACCGATCGGCTCGTAGTGCAGCTTGCGGCGCGCCGGACCCAGCGGGGTGTCGTGCAGACCGGTGTCCACCAGGTATTCGAAAGCGCGGGCGTGATCGGCCCAATGCTTCACCTCGGCGATCGGAGATTCGATCTGGCTGCCGGTGACCGTGACCGGGCATCCCACTTCGGTGATCAGGATGCGTCGCAGCCGTTCCTTGTCGGACTCCAGCGCGGCCTGCAGCTGCATCAGGCAGTGGAGGCGGAAATCCAGATCATGGGCCCACTCGCCTTCGTCGAACGCCCGCCGGGCCGCTCCGACCGCACGTTCCATGTCGTCGGCCGTGCCGTCGGCGGCGGTTCCGACCACCTGTTCACTGGCGGGGTGCACGACGTCGAACGTCGCCCCGCTGCTGGTCTGCACCAACTCGCCGTCCACCAGCATCCGGGTCTCGCCGGCCAGCACGCCCGAATCACCTTGTACCGCAGTCATCGCAGATCCTTTCGTTGCGCGGTAACGCTACTCTATTTCCGTAGAGCGGCGGAAGATCCGACTCCGGCGACGATGCCCGAAATGAGCGCGTCGAGTTCCTCGGCGCTCCGGATCCTGCGGTCCCCGCTCGCGGAGGCCTGCATCACGCCGCTGATGAACATCATCACGACGTAGGCCTGTCGGTCCGCCAGTGCTTGGTCCGGGTCGTCCTCCGCGGGTCGCAACTGCATTACCACGTCGCGGATCAGGGCGTGGAACTGATCGCGGTAGCTGCGAAATGCCTCGTCGAGCAGAGGGTCTCGGACGGCCTGCAGCGCCAGTTCGTAGCGCGCCTTGGTGCGTACCAGTCTGGCCCCGCGCGCAGACCGCATCACCAGGGTGGCCAGCGCGGATGGTTGGTCCGCGGTGGCCGCGGCGGGCGATGACTGGGTTCGGGCCGCCGCGGTCAGGTCCTTGAGATCCAGCTCGGAGATCCTGATCGCAACGGCCTGCAGCAGCGCCGATCGGGTGCGGAAGTAGAACGAGGTGGTCCCATCCGGGACATCAGCCTTCCGGTCCACTTTGAGATGGCTGACCCCTTTCACGCCTTCGTCGGCGAGCAGTCGGATGGCGGTGTCGCAGAGCTCGCGCCGGCGCTGGTCTGGATTGGGCTTTCGTCGCATGGTTCCGGTGAGTCTAGTCCGTAGCCAACTCTACTGTTGTAGAGTCGCGCGGATGAAGCTGGTGTTCAGCCTGCCCCACATGCTGCGGTTGAAAGCGATGATGCAGCCGTGGGAGGCCACTGTCACCGGAGCCGACCAGACCCGGATGGCCAAGCGCGCTGATGAGTTGGGCTACGACATGATCGCCGTCCCGGAGCACATCGTCATCCCGGCCGAGCATGTCGAACTCTCCGGCCCGCACTACTTTCAGTCGACGGCCGCGCAGGCCTACCTCGCCGGGGCGACCGAGCGGATCATGCTCAATTCCTGCGTCACCGTGCTGCCGCTGCACCAGCCGATCGTGCTCGCCAAGGCGCTCGCCACCGCAGACTGGCTCAGTGGCGGCCGCATGATGGTCACCTTTGGCGTGGGTTGGCTGCAGCGCGAGTTCGAACTGCTCGGCGTGCCTTTCACCGAGCGCGGACGGATCGCCGACGAATACCTGGCGGCGATTATCGAACTGTGGACCAGCGAGTCGCCGCGGTTCGACGGCCGCTACGTCTCGTTCAGCGACGTGGCGTTCGAGCCCAAGCCGGTACGCAAGCCCCATCCTCCGATCTGGATCGGCGGCGACGCGGATGCGGCGTTACGCCGGGCCGCGAAGTTCGCCTCGGGGTGGTGGAGTTTCCTGACCCCGCCGGAGCAGATCGCCGAACGGGTGGACTTCATCAAATCCCAGCCGGAGTACGACGGGCGCGCCTTCGATGTGGTGCACGGCATGGCAACCACCCGAGTCGGGGAGGGCCACGTCGCCCGCGGCGACCCGAACGCCCGCTCGGGGATGAGCGGCCAGGAGATCATCGACCGGCTGAGCTGGCTCGGCGAGCAGGGCGTGACCGTCAGTGCCGTGCCGCTGCCGTCCGTGCGCGGAGTCGAGGAGTACCTCGACTATGCGCAGTGGGTGGCTGAGGAGATCAAACCGAACGTCCCCTGATAATAGCGGTGCTCAGTCACCCCGCGGGGCAACGATGTTGGCGACCACCATGCGCAGGAAGGGTCGGAACACGGCCTGATTGTCGAGCAGACTGTTCAAGGTGACGCCGTCATTGGCCGCCAGAATGACGCGGGCCAATTCCAGCGCGGGCATGGCCAGTTCGCCGCCGAGCCGCGCGGCGCCTTTGGTGATGTAGTCGGCGAGGGCGTGTGCGGTCTCCTCGCGCTGGGCCGTGACGCGTTCGCGGGCATCGGGATTGCGCAGCAGGAACAGGGTGAATTCGTAGCCCAGCACCGAACGGTCGGGTCCCTCTTTGGTGATGAGCTGGCGCCAGCGTTCGGCGAGTTCGTCGATGTCGAGTTCGTCGAGCCGGTGGAAGGTGGCGATGACGTCGGCGAACCCATCGAGAAACTGCTGGCGCTGCCGTTCGATCACCGCGAGGAACAACTCGGCCTTGCTGCCGAAGTGCGAGTAGATGGCGCCCCGGGTGTAGCCGGCGACGTCCGCGATGTCCTCCAGCGCGGCGCCGTCGAACCCGCGGCGCGCGAAAACCTCCTCAGCGGCGTCTAACAGCAGGTTTCGGGTGTGTTCGAGGCGTCGTTGCATCGTCCAGCGTTCGGCCATCGCTCGATCCTTCCACGGAGAACGGTAGGGGCATCGCCGGCCAGAACAGCTCGGTGGTGGCCACTTCTCCCGGCAGGCCGGAAGCCCTCAGTGCATGGGCCTTGAACGCCCGTGCTCCGACACTGAGCCGATGCCGAAAGCCGTTGTCGGCGAATGACAGCCTGTCCGATCCGACCGGTCCGCACAGGTACGACAGGGCCTCGCGTTCGCGATCCGGGTCGGGAGAAGCGTCACTCAACGTCACCAGTGGGCCGGCCGACTCGTGTGGTACGTACTGCTCCTCGTGTCCACAGACGCTTGCCCCGAGGATCTCGAGGGACCGGCCGTCCGACGGGACCGGCAGCCGCACGACGACGTCCCACCCGGCCATGGCGAGGTCGCAGATCAGCCCGCCCGCCCACAGCACCGCGCCTGCGGGATCGTCTGCCCAGACCTCCATCCGGGACCGCACCATGCGCCACCTCTCGCGAATCAGCTATGTGAGCCAGGCCACGATAAACACTCTTGTATTGAATATACAGCGATGTATAGTCGTGATGCCAGTCACAAATGAGGAGGCACGCCGTGCAGACAACGCTCCCAGGGACTTGGGTCGACAACGCCACGTCCCTCGACGACATCGGCCCCGACCGGTACCGGATGCAGATCCCGACCGAGCGCTACACCAGCGCGGAATTCGCTGCAGTGGAACGTGAATCGGTCTGGATGAAGACCTGGCAGGTGGCCGGGCGGGACGACGAACTGGCCAAGACCGGCGATTGGAAGCAGTACCGGATCCTCGACCAGTCGTTCATCGTGGTGCGCGGCAAGGACGACAAGATCCGCGGCTTTGTCAATGCCTGCCGTCATCGCGGCAACCTGCTCTGCCCGGAGGCGCGCGGCAACACCAAGCGCAACTTCTTGTGCAACTACCACCTGTGGTCCTACGACCTGCAGGGCAAGCTCACCGGCATGCTGCGCGAAGATCTGGCCGGACCGATCGACAAGGACACCCACGGCCTGATCGAAGTCCCGGTGGACACCTTCGCCGGGTTCATCTTCCTCAACCCGGACCCGGATGCCGCGCCGCTGTCGGAGTTCATCGGTGACGAGATCGCCACGATGCTCGCCCCGTACCACCTCGACGAGATGGTCACCGTGATGGACGTGACCGAGCGCATCGACTGCAACTGGAAGGTCGTCATGGACGCCTTTCAGGAGGGTTACCACATCAACGGCATCCACCCGCAACTCCTGCGGGTCATCAACATCGACCCGGCAACCACCCGGTATCGGTTCTTCGACCGGCACAGTGTCGCCGTCGCCCCATTCGACGTTGTGGGTGCCACCCCGGCGGAGCAGGTCGAAGGAACCATGGCGCTGCCCGACACCTTCCCCTCGACGGCCGCCGTGCTGCCCCGGTTCAAAGAGCTGGTGGCGCAGTACGAATCGCCGGAGGGTGCACTGAGCTTCCCCGAGGGGGTCACCGCCCGGACCCTGCTGCAGCAGGCGACCCGCGACACGTTGACCGGCATGGGGCTCGACGTCAGCGGACTGACCGACGCCCAGATGAGCGACAGCCATGGCTGGGTGTTGTTCCCCAACTTCTTCATGACCATTCGCGCCGGCGAAGCCCACATCATCATGGCGCTGCCGGACCCGGACGGCGATCCCCATCGCTGCGTCTGGCACGTGGCCAGCTACATGTACCTGCCCGAGGAGTACAAAGCGTCGTTCGTCGCAGAACCCATCGTGGTCGACGAGCCCGGAAGCTACAAGTACTTCGAGGCCCTGCAACAGGACTACGACCAGATGCCGCGCCAGCAGGCCGGGTTGCGCAACAGCATGCTCAGCTACATGGCACTGGTCAAGGAGGAAGTGGTGATCGCGCACTTCCACTCGGTCGTCGACAACTGCATCGCGGCCATGTCCGGGAACTCAAACCACCGAAGCGAAGGGTGAACAGCATGGATATCCGGGAACGTATCGAGCACCACCGCCGGATGGCCGAGGCGTACCGCAACGCCTATCTGCGCCAAGGGGTTCAGGGCGGTGAGACCTACGAGGCGTGGACCTTCGCCGATGACGGTGTGTACGTCTCGCCGTACTTCACCGGCGATCAGGTCTTCTTGCTCAAGGAGTTTCCCGCCGACACCGCGCAGGCCGCCACGATGGAGGCCAAGGCGTACTCGCTGACTTTTCCCGACTGGAAACCGGCCAGCTTCAACTACTGGCCCGCCGACAATGGATTCGTGATGAAGACCCGGTGGCAGGGCACTACCAAAGATGGCAAGACCATGGGCTTCTACTCCTACAGCTTCGTCGAGACCAACGACAAGGGCGAGGTGTCGCGCTGGGAGACCCACGTCAACGACGAGTACAGCCCGTTCCTGGAGGTCGCGATCGGAGTCAGCGGCCCGTTCCACGGCACCACCGAGTATGTGGACGCGCTGCACCGCTGCCTGGAGAAGGCCGGAGTCTCCCTCTGACCGCGAACACCGCCCGCGAGAAAAGAGTTGCAATGAACGACATTGACGAGGTCATCGACGGCTATAGCGGGCGGGCGCACACCGTGCTGTTGTACACCCAGACGGTCAAACGGCTGGCCGACGCCGCCAAGCGGCCCGGCTTCACCGCCGACGACTGGGCCCCGCTGGCGGCACTGGTCGACACCCGCAAGTTCGAGCGTGTCGGCAATTTCAAGGAGGTCATGAATTGGCCTGAGTATCTGGGGTTTCTGGCGAACTGGGCGCCGTCGTCGCAGTGGGAGGCGTCGTTCAAGCGGGTCAGCGAGGTCGACGGTGTGGTGTTCCTCGAACTCGAGGAGCGCAGCGAGGTCGGTGACTTCACGTCGGTGGTGAACTCGCTGTCGGTCTACGAGTTCGCCGATGACGGAAAGATTTCCCACATCGACCTCTATCTTCAGATGGCACTGCCGAACATGGAGATGCTGGACAGCTACCAGGCAGTGGAGATATCCGAGTGACCATCACCGGCCGAGCCGACATCGACGCGGTCGACTTTTTCACCGACAACGCGGTGCTGCATGACCCGTACGCCTACCTCGCACAGCTGCGAGACGAATGCCCGCTGCGCCGGGAACCGCACCACGGCGTAGTGATGGTGACCGGCTACGACGAAGGCGTGGTGATCTACAACGACACCGAACGGTTCTCGGCGTGCGTGTCGGTGACCGGTCCGTTCCCGGGTTTCCCGGTTCGGCTGGAGGGGGGAGACGACGTCTCGCCGCTGATCGAGAAGTATCGCGACGAATTGCCGTTCAGCGACCAGCTACCCACCTTCGACCCCCCGAAGCACACCGCGCACCGGGAGTTGCTCGCCCGGATGATCACGCCCAAACGACTCAAGGAGAGTCAGGAATTCATCTGGCGGTTGGCCGACCAGCAGTACGACGAGGTGTTGACCGACGGATCGTGCGAATTCATCAGTGATTTCGCCAACCCGTTTGCGATGCTGGTGATCGCGGATCTGCTCGGTGTTCCCGAATCCGATCACGACGAATTTCGCGCGGCACTGCTCAAGGGCGCCACCGGGACCATCGGGAGCAGTTCCGGTGATGCGATGACCCACACGCCGCTGGAGTACCTTTACGGCAAGTTCACCGAGTACATCTCTGACCGGCGGTCCAACCCGCGCGGTGATGTCTTGACCGGTGTGGCCTCGGCGACCTTTCCCGACGGCAGCACGCCGGAGGTGATCGACGCTGTCCGGGTGGCGGCCAACCTGTTCGCCGCCGGCCAGGAGACCACCGTGCGGCTGTTGTCGACAGCGGTCATGATCATCGCCGAAGACCAGGCGCTGCAACGGCGACTGCGGGATAACCGCGATCTGCTGCCGCGGTTCATCGAGGAATGTCTGCGCTATGAGAGCCCGGTGCGCGGCGATTTCCGGATGGCCAGGGTGCCGGTCACCGTGGGCGGCGTGGATATCCCGGCAGGCACGATCGTGATGCTGGTCAATGCGGCGATGAACCGGGACCCGGACAAGTTCGACCACCCGGACGTCTTCGACGCCGAGCGCGGCAACGCACGCAATCACGTGGCCTTCGGCCGCGGCCCGCACAGCTGCCCCGGCGCCCCGCTGGCCCGCACCGAGGCGGTCGTCAGCCTTCAGCGGCTCTTCGACCGCACCTCGCAGATCTGGATCGACGAGGATGTTCACGGTCCGCCCGGGCGGCGTAGGTACCGGTACCTGCCGACCTTCATCCTGCGCGGGCTGACCAGACTGCACATCCGGTTCACGCCCTGACCGCCGTCGAATCGCCCTTCCCGCTGGATTAAATCAGTCGCTTGACTGATCGGGGCGCAGCGGGTTGAGTCGAACCGCTGCGAGTGTTCCTGGCGAAGGGTGGTCGATGGTCAACGAG
This sequence comes from Mycolicibacter terrae, assembly GCF_010727125.1. Taxonomy (NCBI): domain Bacteria; kingdom Bacillati; phylum Actinomycetota; class Actinomycetes; order Mycobacteriales; family Mycobacteriaceae; genus Mycobacterium; species Mycobacterium terrae. Next base: position 639,426 of record NZ_AP022564.1, read on the forward strand.
CTGGCGGGCAAGACGGCGATCGTCACCGGCGCAGCCTCGGGAATCGGGCGGGGGATCGCCGAACGCTTTCTCGCCGAAGGCGCCCGCGTTCTCATCGCCGATCTGGATTCCGAACGAGGCGAGGCGCTCGCCGGTGAGCTCGGCGCCGAGGCCATCTTCCGGGTCGCCGACGTCGCCGACCCGGCCCAGGTGGGCGCGCTGGTGGAACTGGCCGTCGAGAAGTTCGGCGGACTGGACATCATGGTCAACAACGCCGGCGTCTCGGGCACCATGCACAACCGGTTCTTCGACGACGACCTGGCCGATTTTCAGCGCATCATGGCGGTCAATGTGCTCGGCGTGATGGCCGGCACCCGAGACGCCGCCCGCCAGATGTCCAAGACCGGCGGTGGGTCGATTCTCAACCTGACGTCGATCGGCGGCATCCAAGCCGGTGGCGGGGTGATGACATACCGCGCGTCGAAGGCTGCGGTCATCCAGTTCACCAAGTCCGCCGCAATCGAATTGGCCCACTACGACATCAGGGTCAACGCCATCGCGCCCGGCAATGTCCCGACGCCGTTCGTGGCGTCCTCGGCCGCGGCGAACCTGGACCCGGATGCCCTCCAGCGCTACGAAACGACGATCCGCGAGACTATGCGCGCCAATCGGCCGTTGAAGCGGGAAGGAACCGCGGCCGATGTCGCCGAGGCCGCGCTGTACCTCGTGGGTGAACGATCCCGCTACGTGACCGGCGTCGTGTTGCCGGTCGACGGCGGCACGGTGGCCGGCAAGGCGATCTTTAGCCGCAGCGACCGAAATCGTTAAATCAAGCGCTTGACTTAATTGTTGAGGCGGGGTTGACTGACGCTGTGACCACCGCTGACAGGGCTGTGCGGGCAGAACGGGCCAACGGCACGCGGGAGTCGATCCTGACTGCTGCGGAACGGCTGTTCGCCGAGCACGGGGTGTTCGCGGTCTCCAACCGCCAGGTCAGTGAGGCTGCCGGCCAGGGCAACAACGCTGCCGTCGGTTACCACTTCGGCACCAAGACCGACCTGGTCCGCGAGATCGAACGCCGGCACCGGATTCCGGTCGAGCGGTTGCGCGAGGAGATGGTCGCCCGTGCCGCGGACTCCGCCGAATTGCGTGACTGGGTGTCGTGTCTGGCCCGCCCGCTCACCGAACACCTTGCTGTGCTGGGGAATCCGACCTGGTACGCGCGCTTTGCCGCCCAAGTGATGGCCGACCCGGCCTACCACGACATCATTGTCAAGGACGCGCTGAGTTCACCGTCCCTGGTGCAGGTCATCGACGGGATCAACCGTTGCCTGCCGGACCTGCCGGTCCGAGTCCGTCGGGCTCGCAACGTGATGGCGCGCAATCTGCTGATGCACACCTGCGCCGACCACGAACGTGCCCTCGCCTCAGGCGCTTCCACCTCGATCAGTTGGGCCGAGGCCGGCTCCGGTCTCATCGACGCAATCGTGGGGTTGTGGCTTGCGCCGGTCACCCCCTTTCGCGAAGGTCCGGCATGAGGGTGACCGCCGACCAGAACATCTGTGCCTCGTCGGGCCAGTGCGTCGGTCTGGTACCGCGTGTGTTCGATCAGCGCGACGAGGACGGCGTCGTCGTCGTGCTCGACGACAACCCCCCGCAAGAGCTGGCCGACGCCGTTCGGCAAGCCGTCCGAGTCTGTCCGTCCGGAGCCATTCAGATCGTCGAGGAGTGAGCGTGACCCACGCAACCACACTTGCGGCCACCACAACCCCGCAGTACCCGATGAGCCGGGATGGCCGGTGCCCCTTCGCGCCGCCGCCGGAAACCATGGCGCTGGCCGAACAGCGGCCGCTGAGCCGGGTGCGGATCTGGGACGGCAGCACGCCGTGGTTGATCACCGGCTACGAGACCGTGCGCGCGCTGTTCTCCGATCCCCGGGTCAGCGTCGACGACCATCAGCCCGGCTTTCCGCACTGGAACGAGATGATGCGTGCCAGCGTGAATCACCGGCCCAAGTCGGTCTTCACCACCGACGGCGCCGACCACATCCGGTACCGGCGAATCCTGTCTCCGTCGTTGACGATGAAGCGGGTCGACGCGATGACTCCGGTGGCGCAACGGATCACCGACGAACACCTCGACGCGATCCTGGCCGGACCGCAACCGGCCGACCTGATCGAGGGATTCGCGCTGCCTATTCCCTCACTGGTCATCAGCGAGCTGCTCGGCGTGCCCTACTCCGACCACGAGTTCTTCCAGCAGCACGCCACCATGGGCGTGGACCGCAACGCCACCTCCGACGACCTCGCCGCGGGTGCCACCGAACTCTCCAAGTACCTGGTCCGGTTGCTGGAGACCCGGATGGCCGAGCCGGCCGATGACATGGTCTCCGATCTGGGCAAGCGGGTGAAAAACGGTGAGCTGTCGGTACGTGAGGCCACCCAGCTGGGCACCGGGATGCTCATCGCCGGGCATGAGACCACCGCCAATATGATCGGCTTGGGCATCGTGGCCCTGCTGTGTGAGCCCGACAAGATCGCCGAGAAGACCGCAGTGTTCCGCGGCGACGACGACGCCGCGATCGCCAACTCGGTCGAGGAACTGCTGCGCTACCTGTCGATCATCCACACCGGCCAGCGCCGGGTGGCCCTCGAGGACATCGAGATCGCCGGCCAGACCATCCGGGCCGGCGACGGCATCATCATCGACCTGGCGCCGGCCAACTGGGATCCGACTGTGTTCCCCGAGCCCGAGGTGCTGGACCTGGCCCGCCCGGCGCGCCAGCACATGGCGTTCGGATTCGGCCCGCACCAATGCGTCGGGCAGCAGCTTGCCCGCGCCGAGATGGTGATCGCCTTCCGCACGCTGTTCCGGCGGATACCCACGCTGAAACTGGCGGTGGGCATCGACGAGATCCCGTTCAAGAACGACCGGCTCGCCTACGGCGTCTACGAACTCCCCGTCACCTGGTAAGGGCGTCCAGCGCCCCGCGGGTATCCAGATCGGTGAACGCCGCGCCGTAGCGCTGCGCCAAGGCCAGGCTGATGTCCGGGCGCTGCCAGTTGTCGCCGCCGGACAGCGTGGCAATCCAGATCGCCAGGCCGTGCGCCGCCGAGGCGCGATAGTGCAACCAGATTTCCTCTGCCGAGGGCAACTCTGCTGCCGGAAGGCCAAGGGCGTCACGGTATTCCTCCAGCAATGCCCGCTCGCTGGCGCGCCGGTCGTCGATGCTCAGCGCACCCTGCAGGAAATAGCCCAGGTCCAGCGAGAAATTGCCGCGCCGCACCATCTGCCAGTCCAGGAAGCCGACGTCGCCATCGGGAAGCAGGTAGGTGTTGCCGATGTGCGGATCGCCGTGCAGCAGGGTCTGTGAGCCCCGGGTCAGGCCGCGGATGTAGCGGGCCCAGATGTCACCGAAGAGTTCCGCACCGCTCATCGCGGTGATCTTCGCGGAAACGGAGTGGCCCAGTCGCTGGTATGCGATGTCCAGCGGCGCCAGCTCCAAGCCGACGAACGGCACGAACGGTTCCACCCAACTCAGCGCGGGGTTGTCGGTGATGCGCTCTCCCCAAAAAGCGCCGTGCAACCGGGCCAGTCCGCGCACTCCGCGCGCCGCCTCGTCGACGCTGAGTGGCCGGGTCGCGTCGCGCGGGTCGGCCCCGCGGGCCACCACGTCCTCCATCAGCAGCAGAAAGTCCCGGCGCTCCTCATCGATCACAGCGTGATAGACCCTCGGATGGTCAAGGGGCAACGCAACTTGCGCGAGAAATAGTCGCGGCTCGTGGTACAGGCCGCTGGTCAGCTCGACCAGGTCGGCGTGTTCGGGATCGATCGCCTTGACAAAGACCGTAGCCGGTCCATCGCCCGCCGCGTAACGCAGCGCCAAGCGTGCTCGACGGTTGGTGCCGTCGTCGCGGTTCGCCACCGAGACCGCATCCACCACCGCACCGGGGTGATGACCGCTGATGGCAGCGGTCATCCACTCCGGTGAGATCGCCTCCCAGCTGTCCGGAGTTGCGTCCGCGGCTATTTCAGGCAGCTTCCCGCGTCGATCGGCAAGGTGACGCCGGTGATGTAGCGGGCCTCCTCTGAGGTGAGGAACAGCACCGCGTTGCTGATGTCCACCGCGTCCACCCACGGAATCGGCAGGGTGTGGAAGAGCTGGCAGATCGGCGCCATGTCGTCGGGGCCCGGGTTCTCCAGGTCCGGCCGGAACATCTTCCAGGTGCCCTCGTTCATGATCATGCCGGTGCTGACATGGGTGGGGTGCACGCTGTTGACGCGAATGTTGTGTTGCCCCAACTCGACGGCGAAGGAGCGCATGATGCCCACCACTCCGTGTTTGGCGGCGACGTAGTTGCCGCAGTGCGGGTAGGCCTTCAGCCCGCCGACGGAGCTCGTCAGGACGATCGAGCCGCCCTTGCCGCCGGCAATGAGGTGCGGAACACCGGCTTTGACCGTCTTCCACACGCCCGACAGGTTGACGTCGATCATTTCCTGCCAGTCGTGTTCGCTGCACTGGTCCAGGGTGTCGCCGCCGTTGCCGATGCCGGCGTTGGCAACGATGATGTCCAGGCCGCCCAACTCCTCCACGCCGGCGTCCACCGCGGCCTTGAGGGCGTCATAGTCGCGCACATCGACCTCTGCGGTGAAGATTCGGCGGTTCAGCGACTTGACCAGGTCGGCGGTCTCGGCCAGCTCCTCCGGCGTGGCCGGCGGGATGGGCGAATCCTTGACGACCGGCTTACAGGCGTCGATCGCGATGATGTCAGCGCCCTCCTGGGCCAACCGCACCGCGTGGCTGCGGCCCTGCCCGTGTGCCGCACCGGTGATGAATGCGACCTTGCCTTCAACACGTCCAGTCATTGGAAACCTCAATTCTGTTGTCGCGGAAAAATTCTGGAAAACTACGGGGTTCAGGGAATGATCGTCGGCATGGAGGCCCAGCCCCGCACCGTCGACGTCGGCGAGAGCTGGGCGTGGGTCAGGTCGACCTCCCACTCGGGGAAGCGCTTGAGGATCTCCTCGATGGCGATCCGCGTCTCCAAGCGGGCCAGCGCGTTGCCGACGCAGAAGTGGGTGCCGTAACCGAAGCTCAGGTGCGGGCGGCGGTCCCGGTGGATGTCGAAGACGTCTCCGTCGGGCGGGAACCGGCGGTGATCCCGGTTGGCCGCACCGATCATCAGCAGCATCGCGGATCCTTCGGGCACGGTCTGGCCGTAGTACTCCACATCACGGGTGACGTAGCGGGCCGCATGCAGTGCCGGCGGTTCGAACCTGAGCAGCTCCTCGACCGCCCGCGGAATCAGTGCCGGCTTCGCCGCGAGTTCGGCCCGCTGGTCGGGGTGCTCGGCCAGCACCTTGCCGGTCCAGCTGATCAGCCGGGTGGTGGTCTCACTGCCGGCGGTGGCCAGCACCATCAGAATCAGGTGCAATTGCTCGCCGGTCAATCGGCGTCGGGTGCCGGTTTCGTCCTCGAACTCGGCGTTCATCAGCTCGGTGATCAAGTCGTCCGAGGGGTTCTTGGCGCGCCAGTCGATCATGTCGGCGAACACGTCGCCGGTGGCGAACGGACCGTCGGGGTTGTCGGTCATCTTCTCGCCCGGCGCGGTGCGGATGGGGGCGTCGCCGTGATCGGTGACGGTTTGCTGCTGCTCTTCGGGAATGCCCAGCAGCATCCCGATCACGCGCATCGGCATCTCCGCACCGAGGTCGTTGACGAAGTCGAACCGACCGGTGCCCACCAGTGGGTCCAAACAGCGCGCACAGTACTCCCGGATCTGCGATTCCAGGGCGCTCATCCGGCGTGGGGTGAACATCCCGGTCAGCAGATTGCGGTGGATGTCGTGGACCGGCGGATCCTCGAACACCAGGATTCCCCGCGGAATCTCCATGCCCGACTTGACGATCTCCAGAACGGCGCCCTTGCCCGAACTGAACGTCTGGTAGTCGGAGAACGCGGCGTGCACATCGTCGAACCGGCTCAGCGCATAGAAGTCCTGTTCTTCGTTGTAATACAGCGGCTTCTCTTCGCGGAGCCGACGGAACGTCGGGTACGGATCGCGGTTGAGTTCGATGTTGTACGGGTCGTAGTCCACTTCACTGGTGTTGGCGGTGGTCACCGTCATGGCTGTCGGTCCCTTGGGTCAGCGCAGTGCGTCAGAGCCCGGCGGGGACGGGCGCCGCCACCGGTGTGAACTGCAGGTGCAGCTCGGTCAAGCCCCGCAGGATGAAGGTCGGCTCGAAACTGAACCGACGGTCACCAGCCGGGCCGTGCTGCGACTCATCCAGCCGGATGTCGGTCATCCGGTCCAAGAGGCGTTCCAGCGAGATTCGGCTCTCCGAGCGCGCCAGTGGCGAACCCGGGCAGGTGTGGCTGCCGCGGGCGAACGCCAGGTGCTCGCGCACATTGGGCCGGTCGATCCGGAATTCGTGCGGATTCTCGAACTTGCGGGGATCGCGGTTGATCGCCCCGGGGAACATCACCACGACGGTGCCGGCTTTCAGTTCGACCCCGCCCAATGTGGTGGTCTTGCGCACCAGCCGGGGGTCGGATTTGACGGGGCTCTCCATCCGCAGCGTCTCCTCGAGGAAGTTCGGGATCTTGCTGCGGTCCTCACGCAGTTGTGCGACCAGGCCGGGGTCCTCGGCCAGGAACCGCAGCGCCGCGCTGAGCAGTTTGGTGGTGGTCTCCTGTCCAGCCGCGAACAGGAACGTGGCACTTTTGACCACGTCGGCGATCTCGGGGATCGAACCGTCCTCATAGGTGGCGGTGGCCAGATCGGTCAGCACGTCGCCACGCGGATTTTCCCGCCGGTCGCTCAGGTACCGGCTGAACTTGTCGTCCAGCCAGGCCAGCGGGTCGTGCGCCAATTCCTCGTGATCGAGCGCGCCGATCCGGGCACCCGGTTGCGGCGCGCCGAGGACCTCCTGGAACGTCGGCCGGTCCTCTTCGGGCACGCCGAGCAGGTCGGCGATCACCAGCAACGCGAACGGCCTGGCGTACTCGGAGAGGAATTCGCACGTGCCGCCGTCGATGAAATAGTCGAGTTGCCGGTCGGCCAGGCGCCACATGAAGTCCTGGTTCTCCTTGAGCCGTTTCGGTGTCAGCAGCCGGTTCAGCAGCGACCGGGCTTTGGTGTGCATCGGCGGGTCCATGGTCACCATGTGCTCGCTCATCGGCATCAGGTGGCGGTGCGCCTCGATCTGCTCGCCGATGTCATCACCTTCGGGGGTGAACGGCAGGGGCGGGAATGGCCCGCCCACCGCGACCAGGTTCGAGTAGGTCTCGGAGTCCCGGTAGACCTCGTTCGCCTCTTCGTGTCCCGTCACGGCCACCACGTCATAGGCATTGAGCCGCGTCACCGGGCTCTTGTTCCGCAGGTAATCGAAGTACGGGTGCGGATCGGGTATCAGGGACTGATCGGTGAAGAAGTCGATCGTGTCGAAGTCAGTCAAGGGAGGCCTCTCTAAAGAATTGCCTGACAAGTGCTGTGCACCTGCTTAGCATGGGTGGGACCGGGGGTCAAGGGTTGGCGCGGCATTACGCTGGCCGCCGGACGTGTAAAGGTGGATGACGACGATGCGGAGTGGCCGGTATGCCCGAATCGGGTAAGGGACAGCGCAGAATTGGGGCGCCTGACGCGAAGAACCGGACGCTGCTGCTCGACGCCGCGGAACAGCTTCTGGTGACCGCCGGCGCCGGTGCGGTCAGTTCGCGCCGGGTCGCCGAGCAGGCGGGCCTCAAACATCAACTCGTGCACTATTACTTCCGGACCATGGACGACCTGTTCCTGGCGGTGTTTCGCCGACGTGGTGATCAGGGTTTGCAAGAGCAGGCCGCGGTGCTGGAGTCGCCGCAGCCGCTGTGGGCGCTGTGGCGATTCAATAACGACACGGCGGGGACTGCGTTGACCATGCAGTTCATTGCCCTGGCCAACGAACGTGAGGGACTGCGAGCCGAGATCGCCAGCTACGCGGAACGGCTTCGCGCCGAACAGATCGAGACGGTGGCCGGGCTGCTGACGCGCTATGGGATCGACGACGAGGAGTTTTCGGCGACGGTGTTGATGGTGTTGATGACCAGTGCGTCGCGGATGCTGATCATCGAACAGGAGGCGCTGGGTATGAGACTGGGCCACGCCGAGACCGTCGAGTTCGTCGAGCGATGGCTGCGCCGACTCGAGGGCGAACCGGGAGACCCGGCCGCCGGCGCCGCCACAGTGTCGTCGGGGCGCGCGGCGCATTAACGTTGCGCCCGGCCTTGCTGCAGGCGATCGGCGGCCGCCCAATGCTCATCGGCGACCCAGAGCCGGGCGAACGCCGCAACCGCCTCGTCGGCCGTCGCGCCGGCCAGCACCCGCTTGATCTCGCCCGCTGACGGATTGGCCAGCGACCGTGCCAGGCCGCGCCATTCGGCCTCGAACGACTCCCGGGGCACCACCCTGTTCACCAGACCGATCCGTTCGGCCGCCGGGGCGTCCAGCATGGTGCCGGTGCCGGCCAGCAACAGCGCCTGACTGTTTCCAACCAGTGCGGCCAGGCGCTCGGCGCCGCCCCAGGCCGGCATGATCGCCAGCGACACCTGATTGAAGGCGATCTTGACGTCGGCGGCGGCGATCCGGATATCGGCGGCAACCGCCACCTCGGCGCCGCCCCCGAGCGCATGGCCGTTCAGCGCGGCGATCACCGGCGCCGGGAAAGCCGCGATCCGATCGCACAGCGTGCGCATCCGCCAGGCCATGGCGGCGGCGTCCGGTTCGGTGCGGATTGCGGCGAGTTGCTTGAGATCTCCGCCGGAGACGAAGGCGCGGTCGCCGGCGCCGGTGATGACCACGGCCCGTGCCGCGGCTACCGCGTCGAGCGCACGATCGAGCTGATCCATCGTCTCCGGGGCGATCGCGTTGCGCGCTTGCGGACGATCGATGGTGATGACCGCCAATCCTTCATCCAGCTCGACATCAACCATGACTCTCCAATGAAGATATTGGCATTCTCGGTTTAGGAGAATAGCATCGCGGGCGTCATGCGAAAGATTCCGGACGACCTGGCGCGGCACTACGAGGCCAACGGGTGGTGGACCCGAGAGACCCTCGGTGACCTACTCACGGCGTGCCTCTCCGAGACACCCGACGGCCGGTTCGAGGTGCACTCCGCGGTTCGCCCGTGGCGTGGCACCTTCGGCGACGTGGAGCAAACCGCGCGCCGGCTGGCGGCCGGACTGTCTGCCCGGGGCGTCGGCCCCGGAGATGTGGTGGCGTTCCAACTGCCCAACTGGATGGAGGCCGCGGCGACCTTCTGGGCCGCGGCATTCCTGGGGGCGGTGGTGGTGCCGATCGTGCATTTCTACGGGCCCAAGGAACTGGGCTACATCCTGGCGGCCAGCAAACCGCGGGTGTTCATCACCGCCGAGAAGTTCGGGCGGATGACGTTCGCGCCCGGACTTGTCGCCGATGTCCCGATCATCGGGGTGGTGGGCGGGAGCGGCGGGAGTGTGGTGGGCGGGAGCGGCGGGAGTGTGGTGGGCGGGAGCGGCGGGAGTGTGGTGGACGGCAGCGGCGGAAGCTCTGCCGGACAGCGCTTCGAAGACCTACTGGCCGCCGAGCCGATGGCGGGCACGCTCGACACCGACCCCGGTGCGCCGGCGCTGATCGCGTTCACCTCTGGGACCACCCGAAATCCCAAGGGCGTCATCCACAGTCACCAGACGCTCTGCTTCGAGACGCGTCAGCTGCTCGACAACTACCCCAAGGACCGCGGTCGGCAGCTGACCGCGACGCCGGTCGGGCACTTCATCGGGATGGTTTCGGCGTTTCTGATCCCGGTGCTCGAGGGCGCGCCGATCGACCTCGCCGATACCTGGGATCCTGCGCAGGTGCTGGCCTTGATGGCCGACGAGGGGGTGTCGATCGGCGGCGGGCCGCCGTATTTCGTCACTAGTTTGCTCGATCACCCGGATTTCACCGCCGATCACCTGTGTCATATCCGCCACGTCGGGCTGGGTGGATCGACGGTGCCCGCGGCGGTCACCCGCCGGCTGGCGGATCTGGGCATCTTCGTGTTCCGGTCCTACGGCAGCACCGAACACCCCTCGATCACCGGTTCGCGGCCGAGCGCCCCGGAGGACAAGCGACTGTTCACCGACGGCGACGTGCGGCCCGGTGTGGAGATCCGGTTGGCTCCCGACGGGGAGATTCTCAGTCGTGGCCCCGATCTGTGCCTCGGCTATACCGACGAGGCCTTGACCGAGGCGGCCTTCGATGCCGACGGCTGGTATCACACCGGCGACGTCGGCGTGCTCGACGCCGACGGCTATCTGACCATCACCGACCGTAAGGCCGACGTGATCATCCGCGGCGGCGAGAACATCAGTGCCGTCGAGGTCGAAGAGGTCTTGTTGGCGATGCCTGCGGTCGCCGAGGCGGTGGTGGTCGCGGTGCCCGACGCCCGGATGGGGGAGCGGGCGGCGGCGGTCGTCCGCGTCAAGCCCGGATGCGCGTTGCCGACGATGCCGGAGCTGCGGGCGCATTTCGATGGTATGGGATTGGCGCCACAGAAGTGGCCGGAGGAACTCCACGGAGTCGACGACTTCCCGCGCACCGCCAGCGGCAAGGTGCAGAAGTACGTGGTGCGGCAGAACCTCGCGGACGAGGTTGCACCGAGCGCGTTGTGAGAATATGATTCTCTCGAGCCGAAAAGGAGCATTCCATGGGTCAACTGTCACATCGCGTCGAGATCCCATTCCCGTTGTTCGACGCCGACAACCACCTCTATGAACCGCCGGAGGCGCTGACCAAGTACCTGCCCAAGGAGTACAAGGACATCGTCCAGTACGTGGAGATCAAGGGGCGCACCAAGATCGCCATCCGCGGTCAGATCAGTGAGTACATCCCGAACCCCACGTTCTCGGTGGTGGCCAAGCCGGGCGCCTGGGAGGAGTACTTCAAGTTCGGCAATCCCGAGGGCAAGACCAGGCGTGAACTCTTCGGCGAGCCGATGAAGTCGATTCCGGCGTTCTTCGAACCCGCGCCGCGCCTGGCCCTGATGGATGAACTGGGCATCGACCGGGCGCTGATGATCCCGACGTTGGCCAGTCTGATCGAGGAGCGGTTGCGCGACGATCCGGTGGCGATCCACGTCATCATCCACGCGCTCAACCAGTGGCTCGACGAGGTGTGGGGCTTCAACTACAAGAACCGCATCTTCACCACGCCGGTGATCACCCTGCCGATCGTCGAGAAAGCCATCGAGGAGTTGGACTGGGTCGTCGCGCGCGGCGCCCGCGCCATCCTGATCCGCCCGGCACCGGTGCCGGGCTTCCGCGGCCCGCGCTCCTTCGCCCTGCCCGAATTCGACCCGTTCTGGGCCCGCTGCGTCGAGCACGACGTGTTCGTCGCAATGCACTCGTCGGACAGCGGCTACTCCCGCTACACCTCGGAGTGGGACGGCACCAGCCAGGAGATGCTGCCGTTCCAGACCAATGCCATGGCGATCCTCAACGAGTGGCGCCCGATCCAGGATGCAGTGGCCTCCTGGGTGATCCACGGCGCGCTGTTCCGCCACCCGAAGCTCAAGGTGGGCATCATCGAGGCGGGCTCGAAGTGGATGGCCCCGCTGCTGGAATCGATGGCCGAGGTGTACAAGAAGGCCCCCGAGGCCTTCCCGGCCAATCCGATGGAAGAGATCAAGAAACGGATCTACGTCAGCCCGTTCTATGAGGACGGCATCGACGACCTGATCAAGCTGATCGGGGTGGACCAGGTGCTCTACGGCTCGGACTGGCCGCACCCGGAGGGGCTGGGCGAGCCGACGCACTACGTGACGGCGCTGTCGCATCTTTCCGTCGAGGATCAGGCGAAGATCATGGGCGGCAACCTCAGTCGCCTCGTCACCGCTTAGAGGTGCCTCGCTGGCAGACCATTCCCGAGATGGTCTTGAGCGTCGGCGATCGCTTCGGAGATGCCGAAGCGATCGCCGACGGCCCGCTACGACTCACCTTTGCTCAGCTGGCTGACCGGGTCCGCTGCGCCGCGGGCGCCTTCGCCGCCGCTGGCATCGAAAAGGGTGATCGGGCGGCGATCTGGGCTCCCAACTCCGCGGAGTGGATCATTGCCGCGTTCGGGCTGCTGACCGCCGGTGGAGTGCTGGTCCCGGTCAACACCCGATTCAAGGCGGGGGAGGCAGGCGACGTCATCCGGCGCAGCGGAGCCAGGCTGGTGCTGGCCGAAAAAGGTTTCCTGGGATTGGATTTCACCGCACCACCCGGCATTCCGGTGATCGACCTCAAATCGGACTTCCTGAGTGCCGGTTCACCGGTAGAGCGTCCGGTCGACGGTGATGACATCGCCGACATCATCTTCACCTCGGGCACGACCGGCCGACCCAAGGGCGTGATGATGAGCCACCGACAGAATCTGCGGCTCTACGCCGAATGGTGCGACCTGGCCGATCTGCGCGAGGGTGACCGCTATCTGATGGTTAATCCCTTCTTTCATACCTTCGGCTACAAGGCGGGCTGTATCGCCGCGTGCATCCGGGGAGCAACCATGTTCCCGGTCCGGGTATTCGACGTCGATGTCGTGCTGGAACTCATTGAAAACGAACGCATCACCATGCTTCCGGGGCCTCCGACGCTGTATCAGTCACTGCTGGACGCGTGCTCGGGTCGCGACCTGTCATCGTTGCGCGCCGCGGTCACCGGCGCCGCGGATATCCCGGTGGATCTGGTCCGGCGGATCCGCAGCGAATTGCCGTTCCGGTCCATCATGACCGGCTACGGCCTCACCGAGGCCGGTACGGTGACGGCGTCGCGCCGCGGTGACTCATTCGAGGACATCGCGACCACGGCCGGACTGGCGTGTGCGGACATTGAAGTACGCATCGCCGGCAACGCTGAAGCCGGCGAGGTTCTGGTGCGAGGCTACAACGTGATGGCCGGCTACCTCGACGACCCGCAGGCGACCGCAGAGGCGATCGACGCGCAGGGCTGGCTGCACACCGGGGACGTCGGGACGATGGACTCCGCCGGTCGCCTGCGGATCGTCGGACGCAAGAAGGACATGTTCATCGTCGGCGGTTTCAACGCCTATCCCGCCGAGATCGAGGGCTTTCTGCTGGAGCATCCGGCCGTCGCGCAGGTCGCTGTCATCGGCGTGCCCGACAAGCGGCTCGGCCAGGTCGGCAAGGCGTTCGTGGTGAAAGATGCCGCTGGAGCGCAGACGTCGGAATCGGAACTGATCGCGTGGAGCCGGGACCGGATGGCCGGCTTCAAGGTCCCGCGGTCCGTGTCGTTCGTGGACAGCCTGCCACTGAACGCCACCGGCAAGGTGGACAAAGCACGGCTGGGGACCGAGTCCGGGGCATGAGGCGTCATGTACGTCTGCCTGTGTGCCGGGGTGACCAGCCAACAGGTGATCGACGCCGTCAAGGACGGCGCATCGACCACCAGGCAGGTCGGTGAGCGCACCGGTGCGGGCACGGTGTGCGGACGCTGCAAGAGCAACATTCGGGCGCTGATCGCCGCGACCTTGCAGCAATCTGCGCGACGATGACCTGAGTCATCCAGCGCGGGTACCGGCGTCGAGGCGATACTGTCTTGGCCGTGGCGGACAAGTCAGACAAGATGACGGCGCGTGAAGCCAAGCGCCTGCAGACGCGCGAGCGCCTGCTGGGTGCGGCGACGGCCGAGTTCAAGCGGACCGGGATGGCGCAGGCCGACGTCGGCGCCATCGTGGCCGCCGCCGGCGTCGCGCACGGCACGTTCTTCTTCCACTTCCCCACCAAGGAGCATGTGCTGCTAGAACTCGAAATGCGTGAAGAGGACCGGATGGCAAAGCAGTTCGGCCGGTTCCTGGACAAGGGGCATGACCTGGAATCCGCCTTGACCGAGGCGGTGCGACTGGTGTTGGGGCTGGAACGCCGCCTCGGTGAGCTGTTGTTCAAAGATTTCCTGGCGTTGCACTTCTCCCAGACCCGCCCGGCCGCCGAGGACGTTAGTGATCACTCACTGGTCCTGCTGTTGGGCAAGCGCATCGAGCAGGCCCAGTCGGCGGGGGAGGTGGATCCGGAGGTCCGGCCGTTCAACAGTGCGGTGTTCTTCTTGCTCGGCCTCTACGCCCTGGCGATCACCACCAACGATCTGATGCGTCACGAGTTGCTCGAAGATTTGGTGAAACGCACCATGCACAGCATGGCTGTGATCGCCTGATCAATCCTTGTCGCCGGCGGCATTGAATGACTAAAGTCAGTAAGCGTGTCTGGTGCACTGTCGGTTGACGAGCATATGGAAGCGTCGCGCCTGGCCCAGCGGCAGGCGGACAGATGGCTGATCAGCGGAAGCATCCTGATTGGCACTGCGGCGCTGGGCATTTTCGGCCTGCCGTTGTTCCTCCGGGGTGTGTGGCTGCTCCGGCAGGCGCAGCAGAACGGAATGTCGGTGCGGCCGATGTTGGTGACCCTGCTGGGATACCTGGTCATCGTCGACGCGGCGATCAACACCGTGGGGTGGGCCCTCGACCTGATCGGTAGTCACACGTTGCTGGCGCGTGTGCTGCTCAGCGGCTGGGGCCACATGTTCGACGCCGGATACTTCTGGCATTTCAACGAACTCTGGGTTGGCGGCGCTGCCGGCCCAGGCGAAAAGGCCATGGAAGCGGGCATGATTCTCACCGTGTTCACCATGCGGATCGCGGCCGGGATCGGGTTCCTGCAGATGAAGCGCTGGGGCCACCAGTGGATGGTCGTCACCTGCTGGATGGGTGTGTTGATCTGGGTGTTGTACGTGTTCAACATGACGATGTTCGCCGACGTGCGGTTCGCCGGGGTGATCTTCCCGGTCGTGGGCTGGTGGCTCTACGACATCTTCTACATCACCCCCTTCCTCGCCATCCCGTACCTGCACACGGTGAACCGCGAAATCTTCACCGACTGAACACGCCCCGCGCCGCGGCGTCCGGGCCCGGATCAACCTGCTGCAAGCGTCCGTTCTATTGACTGAAGTCAGTCAATGAGTTAGAAACAGTGCACCATGAAGCCACAGGTGCGCCAGGTCCGGAGCGACACCCGCCGACCCCAGACGCGGGTCGCCGCGGTCTCCGGGAGGCTTCGCGGTGGTGAACGAAACGTCATGCGCAACAAGCTGTCCTCCGCCGCGGCGCGCGGCCTGAACCCGTCAACAAGGAGGTCCGGCCATGGACTACGTCTGGGAGATTCTGCGTTACGTCGCTGCTTGGGGCGGTACCGGTCTGGTCATCTGGTTCTGGTACTGGATGTTCTCCAACATCGGCACCTTCTGAGCCCGGCGCACGGCTGCCCCGGGGCGACGGTTCATGACTGACCTCGACCAGACGGCCGCCATGGCGTTGGAACGCAGTTGCTCGGTCACCGCGGTCGCCCTGAGCGAGGAGAACCGCGCCGGCGTGCGGCTGGTCACCGGCGACCACCGCGGATTCGGACTCAGCGCATCGCGCAGTCACGTGCACGTGCCCTACCCGGTATTGCGGACCGGCTGGACCCGGCGATCGTTGACCTGCGGGATCGCCCTGCAATGCGCGTCGTCGAAGGACCGGCTGGGCCAGTACCGGATCAACGAACTGTCGGCGCGTGAACTGCGGGCGCTGACCGTCGTGGAAGCCGGCGTCGCCCTGGGCTGGGTCGCGGCGCGGTGGCCGGGCCTGATGCCCGAGTTCGACCGTCTGCTACCCGAACTCGCACCGGCAGACCCGCAGCTCGAGGCGCGGGACATGATCGGTCGGGCCATCGAGATGGCCCGGGGGTCGGATCGGATGGAGCTCGACCCGCTGCTGGGCCGCCTGCCGGCGATCTACACAGCGCCCACCGGGCTGACCGACAGGCTGCGGCGGCAGTTCGGCAGGATGCCCTGGACCACGACGCAAAAGCGGATGCCGCGCCCCTACTCGGTGCCCGTCGGCGGTGACGGTGGCGTGCGCAATCCGAACCTGCCGCCCCCGAGCCGACCGCAGGACAACGACACCGATGTCACCCCGGAGCACCGTCCGGGAATCCCGTACCCGGAGTGGAACTCCTGGACCGAACGCCTGATGCCCGACCACGTGGCCGTTGTGGAGTTGGCGCGTGACCGACGAGTCGGTGCCGCCACCACGACCTCTGCCGATCTGCGCAAGTGGTTCCAGGAGGACACCCATCGCGCGATGGTCAACCGGCTCGAAGACGGGGCGGATCTCGACATCGACCAGTACGTCCGCCATTACGTCGACCTGCGCACCGGGGAGGCCGGCGAGCCTCGACTGTTCCGCGACCTGTTGCCCAGTAACCGCGATGTCAGCACCGCGCTGCTGCTCGACGGCAGCTCCTCACTGGGGGTACACGGGGGACGGGTGTTCCGCCTCGAGCTGGCCTGCGCCGATGCATTGTCGCGCGCAATGACCCACGCGCGTGAACGGCACGGGATCTTCGTGTTCACCGGCAACACCCGGCATCGGGTGGAAGTCCGTTGCCTGAAGGACTTTCCGGAAGCCCGCTTCGTCGCGCCGAGCGGCATGGGGTTGTCCGCCGGTGGTTACACCCGCCTCGGCGCCCCGATCCGGCATCTGACCAGCCGACTGCTCGACCAGCCCTCAGAGCGCCGACTACTCATCATCATCGGCGACGGGATGATCTCCGACGAAGGCTACGAGGGCAGGTACGCCTGGTCGGACGCCGCACACGCGGTGGCGGAGGCCAACGAGGCCGGTGTGTCGGTCTACTACGTGGGCGTCGGCCCGACACGCGTCGACCCGTTGCCGGAGGTCTTCGGACCCCAACGCTCACAACGGATCAGCCGGGTCGAAGAACTGCCGCGCGTACTGGCACGCGTGCACCGCGAACTGATCAGTACGTAGGGGAGGAGCCACATGAGCAGCGACTTATATTACTCGAACGGAAACGAGGTCCGACTCTTCGAGCAGGCCTTCACTCGGAAGATCCCGGTGATGCTGACCGGCCCGACCGGCTGCGGTAAGACCCGGTTCGTCGAACATATGGGATCACTGCTGGGGCGACCCGTCATCACCATCAGCTGCCACGACGACCTGACCAGCGCGGATCTCGTCGGACGTTTCATGGTGACCGGCGGTGACGTCACCTGGACCGACGGACCACTGACCAGGGCGGTCAAAACCGGTGCCATCTGCTACCTCGACGAGGTGGTGGAGGCGCGTCATGACTCACTGGCGATTCTGCACTCGCTCACCGATCATCGGCGCACGCTGTACCTGGACCGGGCCGACGAAGTGGTCCCGGCGCCAGACGATTTCATGCTCGTGTGCTCCTACAACCCGGCGTACCGGAGTTCGTTGAAAGAACTCAAACCGTCATTCCGGCAGCGCTTCGCCACCTTGCCGATGACCTATCTTCCCCCCGAGCGGGAGGCGCAGGCCGTCGTCGCGGAGACGGGCATCGAACTCGCCGCCGCGCAGCGACTCGTGCAGTGCGCCATCGCCATCCGCACCGCCGACGAGGCGTTCCACTTCGAGCCGCCGTCGACCCGGGTGCTGGTCACCGCGGCACAGCTCATCGCGGCCGGTGCCGGCGAACTGGAAGCGGCCGAAGCGTGCGTCCTTGCGCCGCTGAGCACCGACGGCGCCATCAGTGAAGGGCTGCGTGAGATCGCGGCCGCAGTTCTGCTCGACGCCGACAAACTCTAGAAAGGACATCCGAAATGGCCGACCAGCGAGAGCAGAAACGCAAGAGGGCCCTGATCGTCTTCCAGATCGTCATCTACGGCTACCTGCTCACGATGTTCCTGATCCAGCTGTACATGTCGTTCGAACGGGGCTGGTGGTACCTGTGACCGTCACCGGGCCACCGGTCGGACTGGAAGACCACCAGGAGCAGTCCCGCCTCGCCCAGTGGCAGGCCGACAAATGGATGATCGTCGGGGCTGCGCTGATGGGTATGTGGGTACCCGGTTTGATCGGTTTCCCGATCTTCATGCGCGGGGTGTGGTTGCAGCGCGAGGCCCAGCGGGCGGGCCTGTCGGTGCGGCCCATGATCGTCACCCTGATCGGTTATCTGGTGCTGATCGACGGCATGCTCAACAGCCTGGGCTGGTCGCTGGACCTGCTTGCCAACCACACTCTGATCAACCGGGTGCTGATGATCGGCTGGGGCCACATGTTCGACGCCGGCTATTTCTGGCACTACAACGAACTCTGGGTCGGCGGTGCCGCCGGGCCCGGGGAGAAATCCATGGTCTTCGGCATGATCCTCACGGTGTTCGCGATGCGCTGCGCCGCCGCGATCGGCTTTCTGCAGATGAAGCGCTGGGGCCACCAATGGATGATCGTCACCTGCTGGATGGGTGTGTTGATCTGGGTGTTGTACGTGTTCAACATGACGATGTTCGCCGACGTGCGGTTCGCCGGGGTGATCTTTCCGGTCATCGGCTGGTGGCTCTACGACATCTTCTACATCACCCCCTTCCTCGCCATCCCGTACCTGCACACGGTGAACCGCGAAATCTTCACCGACTGAAGGAGCACAACAATGGAAACCACTGCCGCCGAAGACCTCCCGCCGGGCACCACGCCTTACTACGCGCGGATGCACACCTGGATCAAGCGCGCCACCTTGGTGTGCCTGGTCGCACTGGTCATCGAAGGCGCTTTCACCTTGCCGTTCATGGCGATCTACTACGGTTACCCGACGCTGAGTCTCACCCAGATCTGCAGCGAGCTGCTCAAGGTGCGCTACTCCGACGACACCCTCGAGTGCAAGTACCCCTACCCGCCGCTCGGGCCGCCGGAGGGCGCCGAGGGCAAGGACACCGCCAAGGACATCTGGGGGATTCAGCCTGTTCCGCAATATGACCGGCTCGGCTTCCGGGAGCTGGTCGAGCGGTACGAGGCCCGGCTGGCCAGACAGCAAGCCGCACAACAGCAGGGCGGTTGAGCGGTCATGACTGACGTGCACGTGGCACCGGCGGTGCCGCACTTCGCTTACACCGACCTGCCGATGGCCCGCGATCGTGGTGAAGGGTGGGCGGCGCTGCGCGATCTCGGGCCGGTGGTGTACGGCGAGGGCGCCTACTACCTCACCCGTCGCGATGATGTGCTTGCCGCGCTGCGTGACTGGGAGGTCTTCTCCTCGAGGATCCCCTACGGCGACATGATCAGCCCGGTTCCGCTGGTGCCGTTGGGGTTCGACCCGCCCGACCACACCCGGTACCGGCAGCTGTTGCATCGCTACTTCAGCCCCCAGACCCTGATGGCCCTGCTGCCCTCGCTGCAGTCGCAGGCCGCCGAGCTCATCGCCGGGATCGCCGAGCACGATCGGTGTGAGGTGATGGCCGAATTGGCCACCCCCTACCCCTCGCAGGTGTTCCTCACGCTGTTCGGTCTGCCCCTGGAGGATCGGGACCGCCTGGTCGCCTGGAAGAACGCGATCATCGCGTTGAGTCTGACCGACGACCCCGCCAGCGTGGATCTGACCCCGACAGTGGAGCTGTTCGGCTACCTCACCGAAGCGGTTGCCCGACAACGTAAGGAACCGCGTCCCGGCATTCTCTCGGAAGTGTTGCACGGCGCAGACCCGCTCGACGACGACGAGGCCACCGGGCTGTCCCTGGTGTTCGTGCTGGCCGGGTTGGACACCGTCACCGCCATGATCGGCATGACGATGCTGGAACTGGCCCGCCGGCCCGGGTTGCGCGCGGAATTGCGCGCCGACCCTGACGGTGTCGCGGTCTTCGTCGAAGAGATGATCCGCCTCGAACCTGCGGCACCCGTCGTCGGGCGAGCGACCACCTGCCCGGTCACTGTCGCCGGTATTGAGATTCCCGCGGGCGCCCAGGTCCGCCTCTGCCTCGGTGCGATCAATCGAGACGGCAGCGACGAGTTTTCCGGGGGTGAGCTCGTCCTCGACGGAAAGGTGCACAAACACTGGGGATTCGGCGGCGGACCACACCGCTGCCTGGGCTCACACCTCGCTCGGATGGAGCTCAAGCTCGTGGTCTCGGAATGGTTGGCCCGCATTCCCGATTTCGGGATCGCGCCGGGTTTCGTACCTGAGATCACCTGGCCGTCGGCGACGTGCGCGCTGCCCGCGCTGCCGCTCAGGCTCGGGTTGCAATCATGACCGTCGCCCCTCGAACAGCGCGGCGACATCGGCGGGTCGCACCTTGAGCGCGGCATTGCGCGGCAGTTGTTCGACGACGACGATCGCCACCGGCACATGATGGCTGGGCAATGCGTCGCGGACCAGCGTCATCAGCTCCTCGCTCGAGGCGGTGGCGCCACCGTGCCGCAGTTCGACTGCGGCCGCTGGAACCTGGCCCAGCCTGGCATCAGGGATGCCGATCACACACGCGTCGCGCACCGCCGGATGTGACACCAACACCGCGCGCACCGTTTCCGGCAGGATCTTGAAACCGCCGCGGTTGATCGCGCCATCCGCGCGCCCGTGAATCGTGACGAAACCGTCGGCATCCACCGACGCGAGATCGGTGGTGCGGATCCACTCCGGTCCGATCACCTGTACGCGGGCTTCCAAAAGCCCCTGCTCGTCCGTCGGCAGCGCGGCGCCGGTAGCCGCGTCGACGACGCGTACCTGCACCCCCGGCAGTGGCTTGCCTGAACTGTCCGGCTTTGTCCGGCCATAGCGCTGATACAGCTCCGGTGTCCAGGCGCAGACCGAGCCGGCGAATTCCGTGGCGCCGTACGCCCAGAGCAGCGGTATGCCGTAGCGGCTCTCGAATTCCTCGCGCAACCGCGGGGCCAGCGGGCCGGACCCGCCGGGCAGGTACTCCAGCGAGGCCAGATCTGCTTTGGCGACGCCGGCGTCGAGCAGCATCCGCAGTATCGCCGGCTGAACGCCGGTCCGTCTGATCCGGTAGGTCTTGACCGCTCGCACCCACTCGTCGACGGTGAACTTCTCCAGCAGCACCACCCGCCTGCCGGCGTAGGGCCCGGCCAGCAGCTGGCAGATGCCGATGCTGCCGAACGGCCAATACGCCAGTTCGGGAGGATCGTCGGGGGAAGAACGCTGCCCCACGGTCATGGTCAGCACCGTGTGCTGCAGTGCCGACGTCGATACCGGCACCCGTTTGGGCGCCCCGGTGGTGCCGCTGGTCAAGATGTGCAGTCCGGGTGCGAGCCTACCGTCGGGCGCCGCTACGCCGACTTGCCTTCGCACGGCGATGGTTTCGACAGCGAGCGGCTCGGGAATCAACGCCATCCCGGCCGATCCGACGTGCGTGACGGCGTCGCGCACCTGTCCGGTCCAGTCCTGCTGGTCGGCCAGGATTGCCGGTAGCCGCAGTGCGCCGATATCGCGGGCAATGGACTCCGGCGATTGGTAGGAGTAGATCATCGCGACCGGACGCCCGGCGGCGATGAACCCCAGAATGACCGCGGCGTGCGGGACCCGATTGCGCACCACGACGCCGACCGGTTCGTCCGGCGCTATCCCGGCCCGGGACAGCTGGCCCTCGACCGAGGCGATGTAGCCGGTGATGTCGTTGCCGGAAAACCATTTTTGCTCGAATTCGAGGCACGGTGCTGCGCCGTAGCTGTGCAGACCCGCGGACAGTGCCGCGCAGAACCGGTCCATTCCCCACCTCAGTACTGGGTGGACCCCAGATCGACCGGGATTCGTGATGCGGTGACCATGCGTGATTCATCGCTGGCCAGCCAGCAGACAGCGTCTGCGATATCTTCCGGCTCGGCAATGTAGTCGGGCAGGAACGGCGTCACCATGTTCATCAGGCCGGGGTTGGTCTCGTTGGCCCGGTGCAACGCCGCCATCATCTCGCCGGTGCCCATCGGCGTGTTGACCGCACCGGGGTGCAGGCTGTTCACCCGAATCGAATGCTTACCCAGTTCGGCGGCGAACCCGCGGGCCATCCCGGTGACCGCGTGCTTGCTGGCCGTGTAGTGGATCATGAACGGCTGCATCTTGATTCCGGCTGCCGAGCTGATCAGGATGATCGACCCGCCCCGGCCGCCGTCGATAATGTGCTGCGCGCCGGCCATCACCGTATTCCAGGTGCCGGTCACGTTGACGTCCATCACATCGCGAAATGACTCCGGGGTGATGGCATCCCAGACCTGGGGCGCGGTGATACCGGCGTTGGCGACGATGATGTCCAGCCGCCCCAATGCGGCCACGCCGGCGTCGGCGGCTTCACGCAATCCGTCGTAGTCGCGGGTGTCGACAACCGAGGACACGATGCGCCGACCGGTGGCTTTCACCAGCTGCACCGTCTCGGCGAGCTCCTCCGGGCTCGCCGAGTCATACGGCACGCAGTCCGGGAGTTTGCCGGCTACATCGATCGCGATGATGTCGGCGCCCTCGGTAGCCATCCGCACCGCATGCGCGCGGCCCTGCCCGCGCGCCGCGCCCGTGATGAAAGCCACCTTGTCGGTTAGTCGTCCCGTCATTGCTGTTCCCTCCGTCGGTGATTCACGATTGGCGTTGCGCCGCTTTGACCAGACCCGAGCCGATGATCAGCCGTTGGATCTCGCTGGTGCCCTCATATAGGCGCAGCAGCCGGACATCGCGGTAAATGCGTTCGACCGGTACCCCCCGCATGTAACCGGTGCCGCCGTGGACCTGTACCGCGAGATCGGCGACCTTGCCGGCCATCTCGGTGCAGAACAGCTTCGCCGCCGACGGCGCGATTCGCCGGTCTTCGTCGGTGACCCACTTGCGCGCGGCGTCACGAACCATGGCGCGGCCGGCCAAAACGCCGGTCTGCTGGTCGGCCAGCATCGCCTGCACCAGTTGAAAGTTGCCGATCGGGGTGCCGCCCTGAGTGGCGGTGGCCGCATAGCCGACCGACTCGTCGAGCGCGCGCTGGGCCGCGCCGACCGCCAGCGCGGCGATGTGCACCCGGCCTCGGGCCAGCGACGTCAATGCCGCCCGATAGCCGAGATCTTCGCTCCCGCCGACCAGCGCCGCATCGGAGACGCGTACGCCGGTGAAGCTCACATCGGACGTCCACGCCCCTTCCTGGCCCATCTTGGCGTCCTTGACGCCCACCTCGACCCCGTCGGCCTCGGCGGGCACCAGAAAGACCGCGATGCCTGCGCCCTGCTCGTCGGCCGGGCGGGTGCGGGCGAAGACGATGAACAGCTCGGCCGTGGGCGCGTTGGTGATGAACCGCTTCTGGCCGGTGATCAGCCAATCCGAACCGTCGCGGACCGCCTTGGTCAGCAGCCCGGCCGGGTTGGAACCCGCACCCGGTTCGGTGAGCGCGAAGGAGGCCACGACGTCACCGGTGGCGATGGGGGCCAGCCAGCGGCTCTTCTGTTCCTGCGTGCCGAACCCGACCAGCACCTGACCGGCGATGCCGTTGTTGGTGCCGAACATCGAGCGCACCGCCAGCGATGTGTAGCCCAACTCCATGGCCAACTCGACGTCCTGGGCGAGGTCCAGGCCCAGCCCGCCCCACTCCTGCGGGATGGCGTAGCCGAACAGGCCCATCGCCTTGGCCTGTTCGCGCAGATCGTCGGGAACGCGGTCCTCGGCGAGGATCTCGGCTTCGCGCGGAACCACCGAGCTGCGAACGAAATAGCGGGTCTGGGCCAAAATCTCGGCGAAATCCTCGTCGCTGACTTCACTCATCGACGCCGCTTCTCCTCACGTTCGACACTTGAACGGCCCGTTACCGACGACGATCATATATGAAATATGATGACGTAAACATCTCACAGAAGGCGGGTGATCGAGTGTCCTTGCTGACCGGTCAAACAGCGGTCGTCACCGGCGGCGCCCAGGGGCTGGGCTACGCGATCGCGGAGCGATTCATCGCCGAAGGTGCCCGGGTGGTGCTCGGCGACGTGAACCTGGCGGCCACCGAGGAGGCCGCCGCGCAGCTGGGCGGATCCGAGGTAGCGCGAGCGGTGCGCTGTGATGTCACCAGTTCCGCCGAGGTCGAAGCGTTGGTCGCCGCCGCGGTGGAGATGTTCGGCGGCCTGGACGTCATGGTGAACAACGCCGGCATCACCCGCGACGCCACCATGCGCAAGATGACCGAGGAGCAGTTCGACCAGGTGATCTCGGTACACCTCAAGGGCACCTGGAACGGACTGCGCGCGGCCGCCGCGATCATGCGGGAGCAGAAGCGCGGCGCGATCGTCAACATGTCCTCGATCTCCGGCAAGGTCGGCATGGTCGGGCAGACGAATTACTCGGCGGCCAAGGCCGGCATCGTCGGGATGACCAAGGCGGCCAGCAAGGAGCTGGCGTACCTGGGGGTGCGGGTGAACGCAATCCAGCCCGGGCTGATCCGCTCGGCGATGACCGAGGCGATGCCGCAGCGCATCTGGGACTCCAAGGTGGCCGAGGTGCCACTGGGCCGGGCCGGGGAGCCCGATGAGGTGGCCAATGTCGCGCTGTTCCTGGCCTCCGGGATGTCGTCCTACATGACCGGCACCGTGCTCGAAGTAACTGGCGGCAGGCATCTGTGAGCGTCCGGGAGGCGGTGATCTGCGAGCCAGTCCGTACCCCGATCGGCCGCTATGGCGGGATGTTCAAGTCGTTGACCGCCGTCGAGCTCGGCGTCGCCGCTCTCAAAGGCCTGCTGGACCGCACCGGTCTGCCCGCCGACGTGATCGACGACGTGGTGCTCGGCCACTGCTATCCCAATAGTGAGGCACCGGCCATCGGACGCGTGGTCGCGCTGGATTCCGGTCTGCCCGTGACGGTTCCGGGCATGCAGGTCGACCGCCGCTGCGGCTCCGGGCTGCAGGCGGTACTGCAGGCCTGCCTACAGGTGAGCAGCGGCGATTGCGACGTGGTGATCGCCGGCGGCGCGGAGAGCATGAGCAACGTGGCGTTCTACTCCACCGACATGCGCTGGGGCGGGGCCCGCGGCGGGGTCCGGATACACGACGGCCTGGCGCGCGGTCGGACCTCCGCCGGCGGCCGGCACTACCCGGTGCCCGGCGGCATGCTGGAGACCGCCGAGAACCTGCGCCGGGAGTACGGCATCTCCCGCACCGAGCAGGATGAGCTGGCGGTGACCTCGCACCGGCGCGCGGTGGCCGCCCAGCAGTCCGGGGTGCTGGCCGAGGAGATCATCGGCGTCACCGTGAGCTCCCGTGCCGGCGAGGAGTTCATCGACACCGACGAGCATCCCCGGGCCGACACCTCGGTGGAGTCGCTGGCCAAGCTGAAACCGGTGCTGGGCAAAACCGATCCGGACGCCACCGTCACCGCGGGCAACTCCAGCGGCCAGAACGACGCGGCGTCGATGTGCGTGGTGACCACCCGCGAGAAGGCCGAGCAGCTGGGTCTGACCCCATTGGTGCGACTGGTGTCGTGGGGAGTCGCGGGAGTCGCGCCCAACTTCATGGGGATCGGGCCGGTACCCGCCACTGATGTCGCACTGGGCAAGGCCGGGCTGCGACTGGCCGACATCGACCTCATCGAGCTCAACGAGGCGTTCGCCGCGCAGGCACTCGCGGTGATGGCCGCCTGGGAGTTCGGCGCCGCCGACCGGGAACGAACCAACGTGCATGGTTCGGGAATCTCGCTGGGGCATCCGGTCGGCGCGACCGGTGGGCGGATGCTGGCCACGCTGGCCCGCGAGCTCAACCGGCGCGGCGCCCGCTATGGACTGGAGACCATGTGCATCGGCGGCGGCCAAGGGCTCGCCGCCGTCTTCGAAAGGGTCGAGCCGTGACCAAACTCGCACAAACCTTGGGGCTCACCGAGTTCCAGACCGAGATCCTCGACACCGTGCGTCGATTCGTGGACAAGGAAGTCATTCCGGCGGCCGGCGAGCTGGAGCGGACCGACACTTATCCGCAGACCATCGTGGACTCGATGCGGGAGATGGGCCTGTTCGGGCTGATGATCCCAGAGGAATACGGCGGGCTCGGGGAATCCCTGCTCACCTACGCGCTGTGCGTCGAGGAGTTGGCCCGCGGCTGGATGAGCGTCTCCGGGGTGCTGAACACCCATTTCATCGTCGCCTACATGTTGCGTCAGCACGGCACCGACGAGCAGAAACAGCGTTTCCTGCCGCGGATGGCCACCGGTGAGACCCGCGGCGCGTTCTCGATGTCCGAGCCCGAACTGGGCTCCGACGTCGCCGCGATCCGTACTCGCGCCACCCGCCAGGCCGACGGCGGATACGTCATCGACGGACAGAAGATGTGGCTGACCAACGGTGGTAGTTCCACGTTGATCGCCGTACTGGTGCGTACCGACGAGGGCGCCGACAAACCGCATCGCAACCTGACCGCCTTCCTGGTGGAAAAGCCCGTCGGCTTCGGCGAAGTGGTTCCCGGCCTGACGATTCCGGGCAAGCTCGACAAGCTCGGCTACAAGGGCATCGACACCACCGAGCTGATCTTCGACGGGTACGCCGCCGCCGCCGACGACGTGCTGGGCGGGGTGCCCGGCCAGGGTTTCTTCCAGATGATGGACGGTATCGAGGTGGGCCGGGTCAATGTGTCGGCGCGGGCCTGTGGGGTGGGCATCCGGGCGTTCGAGCTCGCGGTGCGCTACGCCCAGCAGCGCGAGACCTTCGGCAAACCTATCGCCGAGCATCAGGCGATCGCCTTCGAGCTCGCCGAGATGGCGACCAAAGTCGAAGCGGCGCACCTGATGATGGTCAATGCCGCCCGGCTCAAGGACTCCGGCGAGCGCAACGACGTGGCCGCCGGGATGGCCAAATACCTGGCCAGCGAGTTCTGCTCGGAGGTCACCCAGCAGAGTTTCCGGATCCACGGCGGCTACGGCTACTCCAAGGAGTACGAGATCGAACGGCTGATGCGCGATGCACCGTTCCTGCTGATCGGCGAGGGCACCAGCGAGATCCAGAAACAGATCATCAGCAAGCGACTGCTCGCCGACTACCGGATCTGAGACGTGGGCGCCCCCGACTTCCCGGTGCGGTCACAGCTCTCCGAGGACGTGGCCCGCTTTGTGCGCAAGCGAATCTTCAACGGGGACTATGCGGCTGGGCAGTACGTGCGGCTGGACCAGCTGGCCGCCGAGCTGGGCGTCAGCGTGACCCCGGTGCGCGAGGCGCTGTTCGGGCTGCGCGCCGAGGGGCTGCTCGACCAGCAGCCGCATCGCGGATTCGTCGTGCTCCCGGTGACGCGGCGCGATATCACCGACGTCTCCGACGTCCAGGCGCACATCGGCGGCGAGCTCGCCGCGCGGGCGGCGGCCAACATCACCGACGACCAGTTGCGCGAACTCGACGAGATCCAGCACCAACTCGAAGCGGCCTACACCGCCGATGACGAAGAACTGGCGGTGCGGCTCAACCACGAGTTCCACCGCGCCATCAATGTCGCCGCCGATTCGCCCAAGCTCGCCCAGCTGATGTACCAGATCACCCGGTACGCACCGGAATCGGTGTTTCCCACCGTGTCGGGCTGGCCGGCCGAATCGACCCGGCACCACCGCGCCGTGCTGGCGGCGCTGGCCAAGCGCGACGAAGATCTGGCCCGCACCGCGATGGCCGAGCATCTGGCCGCCGGGGCGGTGCCGATGATCGAGCACCTCGTCGAGCGCGGCGTGGTGGAGCCGACCGACCGGCATTAGGCCGGCCGCCTGGGAAAATCACCTCTATTCGAGGCCGGATTCTCCTTCGGCTGCAAGCATCTCGCGTAACCGCCGGCCGTCGATTTTGCCGGTCGGCCCGCGCGGAACGGTGCCGGTACCGGCGATCAGCAGCCAGACCGTCGGGACCTTGAACGGGCTGAGCAGTGTGCGGGCCTTGTCGCGCAACTGCTCGATGGTCAATGCTTCGCAGGCCACCGCGGCTCCCACCCGGTCCCGGCCTGCTGCCGGCACGTTGGTCACGAAGACGGCCTCAACACCGTCGATGGCCCGCAGCGCCTTCTCGACTTCACTCGGGTACACGGTGGCGCCGCTGACCTTGAACATGTCGTCGGATCTTCCTTGGTAGAACAGGAACCCGTCGTCATCGAGGCGACCGAGATCACCGGTGGGGTAGAAGCCGTCGGCGGTGAAGGTCTCTTCGCGACTGCGACGGCAGATTCCGCGCAGCATGTGCGGTCCGCGCAGGTGGATCATCCCCACCGTCCCGGTCGGTACCGGGACACCGGTGTCGACGTCGACGATCCGAACCTCGGTGCCATCGAAAGGTTTTCCACAGCTTCCCCACGCCGAGCGTGGCATGTCGGTGTCGGCGGGATAGCCGCAGTAGGGCCCGAACGACTCCGTCATCCCGAACAGGTTGGCCCGCGCACCGGGTTCGGAACGCAACTCCGGGGCGAGCAGCGCCTCCAGGCTGCCGGGGCGTAACGACGACAGGTCGGACTCGCCGCGGCGGCGGGCCAGCGCCTCGGCTTGGTCCGGCCAGCCGCGAAACAACGTGACCTGTTCGGATTCCAGGAGTCGACAGGTGGTCTCCGGGTGCGGGATCGGCTCGGTGACCAGGGTCGCGCCGGCCAGTAATGCCGAAAGCACGCCGCCGCCGAAGCCGCCGATCCAGAAGAACGGCATCGGCAGATACAGCCGGGTGTCGGCGTCGATGCAGCGGGCGGCCTGTCCGGCCTGCACGGCGCCCAGTGCGCTGCCATGTGAATGCAGCACACCCTTGGGCGGTCCGCTGCTGCCGGAGGTGAACATGATCACCAAGGAATCGCTGGGCGTTACCGCCGCCGCCAGCGCATCGACGATCCGCGCCGGCCCAGCGGTGGGAGTGATGGACGCCAACTCGTCCGGGGTCCAGACCTGTTGCAGCGCCGGGAACTCCACGCCACCGGCGCGTAGGCCGTCGAGGTAACGGCGGCCACGGAACTCCTCGACGCTGACCAGGAACTGCACCGCGGCGACGCGCAGCTGGGCGGCCAGCTCCGATGGGGTGAGCAGGGTACTCAGGGGAACCAGCACGGCGCCGACGCGGGTCAGCGCGATCGCCGTCCGCACCCAGTCGACGCCGTTGGGCATGATGAGCCCGACCCGGCTGCCCTTGCCGACGCCTGCTCGCACGAAAGCCACTGCGAGCTGCTGCGATGCGGCGTCCAGTTGGGTATAGCTGATCCGGGTGAGTGGATCGATCACCGCTGGCTTGTCGTCGAAAGCTGCGGCGCGGGAACGGATCAGCGCGTCGATGGTTTCGGTGTCAGGCATCGAAAGCCTTGGCGAGCGCGCGCAGATCCACTTTGCCGCTGGGCAGCAGCGGAATGTCGGCGGGCGCGATGGTGGTGAATCGGCGCGGGATCTTGTACGTCGACAGTTCCTCTTTCAGCCGTTGGCGCAGCTGTTCGGCGTCGCAGGGGCCGGGCTGAACCAGGACGGCGGCCACCGATTGCCCGCGGACGGTGTCGGGGATACCGATCACGTAGGCGGTGATGCCTCCGGTCAGCTTGGCGATGGCGCGTTCCACCTCGGCCGGTGACACGGTGGCGCCGGCGGTCTTGATGACCGCGTCGCGCCGGCCCAGGTAGAAGTGGAAGCCCTCGGCATCGGTGCGGAACAGGTCGCCGGTGCGAAACCAGCCGTCGGCGTCGAAGCACTCCTCCCGGCTGCGCTTGTGGTAGCGCTGCATCAGGTAGCGTCCGCGCACCACCAGCTCACCGTCGACGATGCGGCATTCGAACCCGGGTGCCGGTCTGCCGTAGCTGCCACGGCGGTGCTCGGGCTGGTCGGTGTCGTCCTCGCTGAGCAGGACCGGGCCACCGGTCTCGGTCAATCCGAACATGCCGTGCCGCAACTGCGGGTCGGCGGGCCGGGCGGCGGGGGCTAGCAGCGGATACAGGTTGCCACGGCGCAGCGTAGACAGGTCGCGTCCACCCAGGCTGGGGTGGCCTGTCAGGTCGCCGATGCTGCTGAGGTAGCCGTTGGCCAGGGTGGGTTTCTCGGCTTCCAACAGATCCAGGGTGGCGCCGGGGTCGGTGGCGTTGGAGCAGAGCAGTGTCGATCCGGTCAGCATCGTGGCCAGCAGCGCGAACGCGAAGCCACCGATCCAGAAGAACGGGGCGTTGCAGAACATGATGTCGTCGCCGGTCAGCCGGCGGATCTTGTTGAGATTGCGCTGATGACCGAGCAGACCGGCATGGGTGTGGATGACGCCTTTGGGGGCGCCGGTCGATCCGGAGGTGTAGACGATGGCCAGCGGATCGCTGCCGTCGACGTCGGCTTCGAGCGCTTCCAGTGTGGCCGGCACCTGGCGCGGCGCAGACGCGTCGAACATGACCTGGCGCAGTTGCGGTGCATGCATGCTGAAAAGCGTTTCGTCACCGGTGATATCGACGTCGGGAAGCGCTTCGGCGAGTCGTCGCCGATAGTCGTGCGACCGGTAGGATTCGGCGGCCAGCAGGATGCGCACATCGCTGTGGGACAGCTGGCTGCGCAGCTCCGGTGCGGGGGCGAGGGTTGGAAACGGAACCACCACCGCTCCGATGCGGGCCGCGGCAAGCATGCCCACCACGAAGTCGGTGCCGTTGGGGTACAACAGCCCGACGTGGGTGCCCTTGGCGGCCCCGAGCTCAATGAGCCGGCCGGCCAAGGCCGCAGAGCGGTGCTCGGCATCGGCGTAGCTGATCCGTTCGGCGTCGCAGATCAGCAGCGGATGAGTGCTGCGCGAACGGGCCTGGGTGCGCAGATTTTCGGGCAGGGTGTCAGCGGCCATGCCGGTCCCGCGCCCCGATGAGCTCCCGCACTGCGGTGAGATCGGCTTTGCCCGACGGGGTGCGCGGCAGCGCGTCGACGATCGCGATGTCGGTGGGAATCTCATAGCGTGCCAGCCGGGTGCTCAAGAAATGCACGAGTGTCTCGGCGTCGGCGGCGGCGCCGGTGCGCAGTTCGACCGCGGCGACGGGTGTCTGACCGAGGCGGTCATCGGGGAGTCCCACGACGGCGGCGCCACGGACCGCCGGATGGGCCTCCAGGGCGGCACGGACGTCGTCGGGTATCACTTTGAATCCGCCGCGGATGATGGCCTGATCCGCCCGGCCCAGGATCCACAGGAAGCCGTCGGCGTCGATGCGCGCCAGGTCGGTGGTGCGCATCCAGTCCGTGTCGGGCCCGAGCTGACCGGGCTTGACCTCGAGCAGTCCGGGCTCATCGGGTCCCAATGGAGCGCCGTCGTCGCCGATCACCCGCAGTTCCGCGCCGAGGCTGGCCCGGCCGACGCTGCCGCGCTTGTCTTGCCAGAACCGCTGATAGTCGGCGAGCGTCCAACCTGCCACCCCGCCCCCGAACTCCGTTGCCGCATAAGAGGTGAGCACGGGGATGCCGAACTTCGCGGTGAACGCGTCGGCGTCGTCGGCCGACAGCGGTGCGGTACCCGAGGTGACCGCGCGGATGCTGGACAGGTCCTCGCGGGTCAGCGCCGAGTGCAGCACCATCCGCAGCGCCGCGGGCACCAGCGACACCGCGCCCGGCCGATACCTGCGGACCGCATCGGCCCACCGGTCCAGCGCGAAGCGTTCCAGGAGCACGAAGGATCGCGCCTCGGCGACACATTGCAGGATCCGAAAGACCCCGCCGATGTGCACGAGCGGTGAGTTGACGATCGCGACACCGCGCCGCAGTTCGGTCGGTGCCGGCGCCTGGCCGGGGTCGGGGCCGAGCACACTGTGGGCCAGCATGTCGTAGCTCAGGTCGACGCGTTTGGCAGGACCGGTTGTTCCGCTGGTCAGCATCCGTACCGCCACGCCGGGGCGGGCGGCATCCGAGTCGGCTCCCAGGCCCGGTGGGGTCGCAGGGGCCACCGGGGGTGCGGCGTCCAGGCCGGCCAGGGCCACCGTGGTGGTGCGCGGTGTCGGCGTGACCAGTGCGGCGAGATCGTCGGGTTCGCCGACGATCAGCGGCAGCCCGAGTGCATCGATGTCCGCGCGGGTGCGGTCGTCCCCGCGGGACGGATTGATCACGACCACGCAGCCCCCGGCCAGCAGCACACCGAGGAGCGCGGCCAGCTGCGGGGGACGGTTGCGCAGCAGGATCCCGACCTGTGCGCCGCGGGTCAACTCCGCGATACGCCGGGCCGTGACGGCGACCTGGGACCAGGTGAACCACTGGCCGGCGTATTCGAACGCGGGCGCTTCCGGCTGCAGATCGAGCACCGCGGCGATACGTTCGCTGAGCGGATGGGCCATCAGCGGATCCGGGGGGTGGGCGCGGGGCGGGGCGACTGCGCGTCGAGCTCGGCCTTGCCGAGCGGGTTGCCCAGCCGGGTGTAGATCAGGCCCTGGTCCAGGGCAGCGCGGTAGGGCTTGTCCAGAGATTCCCAGATCGCCTTCACCGTGCCCTGGGTCGCGGACGGCGGTTTGGCCGCGATGGCGGCCGCGATCTCATGCGCGCGGTCCCAGAGCGCTTCGGGCGCCACGATTTCCGATACCAGCCCGATCCGCAGCGCGGTGTCGGCGCTGACCCGCTCGTCGTTTCCCATCAGCGCCATCCGCAGCGACTCGCCCAGCCCGATGCGGCGCATCAGCCCGATCGGCTCCAGGGCGCAGACCATTCCGGCCGAGACGTGGGAGTCGAAGAAGGTCGCGTTCTGTGAGCAGATCACCACGTCGGACTCGTTGACGAAGTAGAACGCGCCCGCGGTGCAGATGCCCTGCACCGCGCAGACCACCGGTTTGAACATCTTCTGCCACTTGGGGCTCAGCGACTCGCCGGGATCCTCGTGATTCCAGACGTTTTCGGGCTGGCCGTAGGAGGCCTTGATGTCGAGTCCGGCGCTGAAGGCCCGGTCGCCGGCGGCTCGTAGCACCACCGCGTTGACGGCCGTATCGAGTTTGACGATGCGCCACGCGGCGGTCATCTCCTCGCACATGGTGCGGTTGAAGGCGTTGAGTTGATCCGGCCGGTTCAACGTGATGGTGGCGACCCGATCGGTGCGGTCGACGTCGAGGAGGATGGTTTCGAAAGTCATCGGCTTCATCGGTTTCATCGGCACTGCCACTCCGGTGTCCGCTTCTCGACGAACGCTTTGGGGCCCTCCAGGGAGTCCTCGGTGTGCAGGTTGCGTTCCCGGAACGCTTCGGCGAGCATCTCGCCCTCGTGCAGCGGCAGGTCGAGTCCCTTGAGGATCGCCAGCCGGGTTCCGCGCACCGCCAGTGGCGCATTGGAGTTGAGGATGCCGGCGATCTCGTGTGCCCGCGTCAGCAGGCGGTCGTGGTCGACCACCTCGCTGATCATTCCGAGGTCATAGGCCCGCTGGGCGTCCATCCGTTCGTGGCGGCCCATCATCGCCATTCGCAGCGCGATCGAGCGGGGCAGCACCCGGGCCAATCGCACCACCTCGCGGCCGGCGACCAGCCCGATCGAGACGTGTGGGTCGAAGAAGGTGGCACGGTCCGAAGCGATGACGATGTCGGCGGTGGTCACCCAGTCCAGGCCTGCGCCGCAACATATTCCGTTGATCGCGGCCAGGACCGGCTTGGCCATCGTCCGGAACGGCGGGGTGCCTTCCTGCGGGGCCTCCCACTGCTCGTAGGTGGAGAGGTACGGCCGCTCGTTGATCACCTTGCCGTCACCGGGGATCGCCTTCACGTCGGCGCCGGTGCAGAATGCCCGACCGGCTCCGGTCACGATGAGCAGCCACACCCGGTCGTCGTTCTCGGCCTCGGCGTAGGCGGCCCGCAACTCGGTGATCATGTGCGGGCTCAGGGCGTTGAGCGCCTCGGGGCGGTTCAGCGTGATCGTCGCGGTGTGCCCGTCGAGCTCGTAGGTGATGGTGTCGAACGTCGGCATAGCCGGTTCCCTTCCTCTCAGCGGCCGGTGAAGCCCGGCGGGCGCCGTTGGGTGAATGCGGCCAGTCCTTCTTTGAAATCCGCGGTGCGGCAGCTGAGTTCGAGATTGAACAGCTCCTGGGTCATGGCTTGCGGCAGCGTGGAGTGCTGCGCATAATGCAGGCCCTGCTTGGTCAGGCCGATCGCGATGGTGGGCCCGCTGACCAAGCGTTCCAGCAGCTCCTCGGTGGCGGCGTCCACCTCCGCCGGTTCCACTGCCTGATGTATCAGCCCCCAGTCCTGGGCCGAAGCCCCGCTGACCTTCTCGCCGAGCAGCAACATGCGTTTGGCCCGGGCCAGTCCGACCAAGCGCGGCAGCAACCAGCTGGCTCCCGAGTCGGGGCTGAATCCGCGTGCCAGGAACGGCTCCCAGAACACGGCGTCGGTCGCGGCGACGGTGAAATCGGCAGCCAGCGCCAGATTGCAACCCAATCCGACCGCCCAACCCCGCACGCTGCTCACCACCGGGAGCTGGATGGTGTGCAGCAGTTCGATCACCCGATGCGCGGCGTGCGGGATGCGGCGAACCAGATCACCGGTACGGGGCCTCTGGTCGCTGGAGTTGGTGGCGACCCAGTCCGAGCCCGCGCAGAAGTCGTCGCCGAAGCCTTGGATTTGGATGGCCCGCAGGGCGTTGTCGCTGGCCGCAGCGGTCAGGGCGCTGATCAGGGCCTCGGTCATCGGTGGGCTGAGCGAGTTGCGGCGATCCGGGCGAACCAGGGTGAGCCGGAGCAGCGCACCGTCGCGCGACGCCGTCACCCAGCCATCAACTGGGGGGTCGGCGGAGCCAGACCCGGAATCGGGCGAGTCGGCCACTGTGGTGTCCACCCTTCAACGCTATATCGTGATGTCTACAGTAGGCGATACGATTGCGCGATTCGACGGGTATGCGACGGGGAAGGGCCCATGGCGGACGGTTCAGGCATCTCGGCGGTTTCTGCCGGCGGCGACCGCTTCGGGGAGTCGCCTCTGGAGCAGACCGTTGCGGCGGCCGGCGCCATCCGGCGCGTGGCGGGCATGCTGCTCGCGCTGGAGCACCCGCACCCGGTGGTGGACGACATGCTGGAACGGTTCGCCGACTGGGAGCGGCAGTTGGCTGCCGTCGCCCCTGCTGAACCGACGCCGCGCCTCGAACCGGATAGCGGCGGTCGGGTCTACCTCAATCATGCGTTCGACGTCGGGGCGTTCAACCCCTGTTTTCCGGAATACCGGTTCGATCACCTGGATGCCGAAACAGCTTCCGGGCGAGTCACTTTCCCGCTGGTGTACGAAGGGCCCCCGGGGCTGGTGCACGGCGGTTTCCTCGGGGTGTTCTTCGATTGCGTGATCCAGCATCAAAGCTGCGCGGCGGGCTTGGCCGGCCGTACCCGCTCGCTGTTGGTCACCTACCGCCGCCCGACGCCCATTCTCACCGAGTTGGACTTCGATATCGCGCGAACCGAGTTCGAGCGGGGGATCGCTTCCACCGCCCGACTTCTCCATGGCGGCGAGGTGCTGTGCATCGGCGAGGTCACCACCGCCGCGATGCCACCGGAGCAGGTGAGCGCCAACAGATTCGGCCGCAGACAGCCCAAGTGAGGAGTCCAAACGATGAGCGATGCCACCGACGGTCGGGTGCTCTTCGACGTCGATCCCGACGGACGGATCGCCACCATAACTTTGAACAATCCCGGCCAGCGCAATTCCTACGATGCCGCGATGCGGGACGCGATCGCCCGCTGTTTGGACCGGGTGGCCGAGGACGATGACGTGGTGGTGGTGCTGCTGCGGGGCGCCGAGGGAGTGTTCAGCACCGGCGCCGACATGAACAACGCCTATGGCTGGTACGGCGAGCGTGGCGATCCCGCCGGTCCGGCGGCCAAGGGCCGGCCGAGTCAGCGCCGCCGGCTCACCGTGGACCGCAAGTCGTTCGGCTTCTACCACAACCTGATGGGTTTTCCGAAGGTCACCGTGGGCGAGATCAGCGGCTATGCGCTCGGAGGCGGCTTCGAGATGGCGCTGATGACCGACATCTCGGTGATCGCCCGCAACACCAAGATCGGTATGCCGGCGACCCGATTCCTGGGCCCCGCCTTAGGCAGTCTGCACATGTTCTTCCATCGCCTCGGGCCGGTGTTGGCGCGGCGACTGTTGTTGACCGGTGACATCATCGAAGCCGCAGCTGTCGAACACCTGGGTGTGTTCACCGAGACATGCGATCCGGCGGCAGTGACGGCACGGGCGCGGTACTGGGCGGCCAAGGCCGCCAAGATGCCCGCCGACGGGGTGGTCATCGCTAAGGAGGCGTTCCGGCTCGTCGAGCAGAGTCAGGCCTATCAGGGCGAAGAGGTGGCCAGCTATCTGTTCCACGCTTACGGCACCAACCTGCAGTTCTCACCGGGGGAGTTCAACTTCGTCAAAACCCGCGCGCAACACGGCACCAAGGAGGCGTTCCGGCTGCGCGATGAACATTTCCACGTGCCGGAGCCGTGAGCGCGGAGCACGTCCGCGACCAACCGGTATCTTTACAAAAACAACGAATAATGTAAGGTCGGAAAAATGCCTACACCTGTCATCGTCGGTGCCGTCCGCACGGCCATCGGACGCTCGTTCAAGGGAACCCTGGTCAACACCTCCGCGGAGACGCTGATCACCACGGTGGTGCCAGAAGTGATTCGTCGGGCCGGCATCGCGCCCGCGGATATCGACGACATGATCTTCGCCGAATCCCACTACGGCGGTGGCGACATGGCGCGCTTCGCGGCCGCCGCCTGCGGAATGGAGTCGGTGCCCGGCCAGGCGGTCAACCGGCACTGCGCCGGCAGCCTGACCGCGATCGGCAACGCCGCCGCGCAGATCGGTTCCGGGATGGAGCGGGTGCTGATCGCCGGCGGTGTGCAGACGCTGTCGATGCTGCCGGTGATGAAGATGCGCATCCCCGGCCCGGAGCTCCAGTTCGCCGAGCCGTGGATCCCGCCGACCCACCCGGAGACCGTGGATGCACCGACCCGCGATATGTCGATCACCGTGGGCTGGAACACCGCCCAGGCCGTCGGCATCACCCGCGAGGAGATGGACGCGTGGGCGGCCAGGTCGCATCAGCGTGCCATCGCCGCGATCGACGCCGGCAAGTTCGTCGACGAGATCGTCCCGCTGAAGGTCCAACTACCCGACGGCACCGTGACCGAGTTCAGCGTTGACGAGTTTCCGCGCCGCGACACCACGGCGGAGAAGCTGGCGGGCCTCAAGGTACTGCACCCCGAGATCGAGGGATTCTCGATCACCGCCGGCAACAGCAGTGGCACCAATGACGCCGCCGCCGCAGTTGCGCTCGTCGACTCCGACTTCGCGCAAGCCCAGGGCCTCAACGTGATGGCGACGGTCAGGGCCTGGGCCTCTGTCGGCGTCGCCCCCCGTGACACCGGTCTCGGCGGGGTCAAGGTGATCGGCAAGGTGCTGCAGCGGGCCGGGCTGCGGCCTGAGGACGTCGCGCTGTGGGAGATCAACGAGGCGTTCGCCTCGGTCCCGATCGCGGCGTGCCGCGAGTACGGCCTCGACGAGGAACTGGTGAACTTCTCCGGCAGCGGTTGCAGCCTCGGACACCCGATCGCCGCATCCGGGGCACGGATGGTGACCACCCTGGCCTATGAGTTGCGGCGGCGCGGCGGCGGTATCGGCGTGGCGGCGATGTGTGCCGGCGGCGGCCAGGGCGGCGCCGTGGTGATCGAGGTCTAGCGGCGTTCGCGAGCGCGGCGGAGCCGGGCGCGGCGGGACGCCGCCATCATGCCTAGCGGGCCCTGGCGGCTTTGCTCGGGGTCGGCGAGGTGCTACTGCGCCGCGCCGGCTTGCTGTTCTTCTCGATCAGCCGTTCCGCGTGGTCGAGGATGCAGTTGAGCCCGTACTCGAAGTTGGCGTCATCGGCCGCACCGATGCGATGGCCCTGCTGGGTGATCTGTGCCAGCAGCGGGGTCACCTCCGGATCGATGACGAGCGCCTCCTCGAAGTCCGAGGGGCCCTCGGCGTCCGACGCCCGGTTCTTCTCGTAGAGGCGACGCAGCACCACCGATCCACGGATATGAACCGAGATCGTCGAGTAGGTGTCGAAGGCGTCCTGCGGCGACAGCCCCGCTTCCACCAGGCTGGCGATCGCCCGCTCCACCTCCTGGACCCCCAGCTGCGCGGCACGGGGACTCAGCGCGGCCCGAATCAGAATGAGATCGCACAGAATAGGGTTGCCCAGGAACGTCGTACGCATGGTCTGGGCGTGGTTGTGCAACGTCTGGCGCCAGTCCTTGGCCTCGACGTAGGGGGTGGCGAATACGTACTGGCGCAGGGCTCGGGTGGTCATCGCGTTGAGAAGGTCATCCTTCTTGCGGAAATACCAGTAGATGCTGGTGACTCCGACACCGAGGTGTTTGCCGAGCAACGGCATGCTCAGATTGTCGACCCCGATCCGTTCAGCGAGTTCGAACGCGCCGTCGATGATGTCATCGGGATTGATGGATCCGCGTTCGCGCCGCTGACGCTTCTCGGCGACAGGCTGCTTTGCCACTGCGGGTACCTCCAGTTCTGGTCGCACGGCCGGTTGTCGCCGTCAAACCTACCTGTGCCCGTCGTAGTCACCGGGATTGAGCTTCTCTTACCGTAAAGCATATGGTAAGCATTTTGGTATAACTTGTCACCACGCCTGAAGGGTTGCCCGTGTCAGAAGAAGTGCTCACCGAACGTCGTGGACGAACCCTCATCATCACGATCAACCGTCCGGAGGCCCGCAACGCGGCCAACAAGGCGGTTGCCGAAGGTTTGGCCGCCGCCTGCGACGAGCTCGATGACACCCCGGAACTGTCGGTGGCGGTGCTGACCGGAGCGGGTGGAAACTTTTGCGCGGGAATGGATCTCAAGGCATTTGCCGCCGGAGAGCTGGCATACGTCCCGGGGCGCGGACTCGGCTTCACCGAGCGCCCGCCGCGCAAGCCGATCATCTCCGCGGTCGAGGGTCACGCGGTCGCCGGCGGCACCGAGCTGGTGCTGGCCACCGACCTGGTGGTGGCCGCCAAGGGCGCCAAGTTCGGTATTCCCGAGGTCAAACGAGGCCTGGCTGCGGCCGGCGGTGGTCTGTTGCGGCTGCCGCACCGGATCCCCTATCAGAAGGCACTCGAATTGGCGCTGACCGGTGAGAGTTTCACCGCGGAACAGGGTGAGACATGGGGCTTCGTCAACGTGCTGACCGAACCGGGTCAAGCACTGGCCGGGGCGATCGAGCTGGCCGAGCGGATCACGGCCAATGGGCCGCTGGCGGTGGCCGTGACCAAGGACATCATGGTTCGCTCCGTGGACTGGTCCTCCGACGAGATGTGGGCCAAGCAGGGCGAGCTGATCGCGCCGGTGTTCGCCTCCAAGGACGCCAAAGAAGGCGCCATCGCGTTCGCCGAGAAGCGCGCCCCCAACTGGACCGGTGCGTGACCCCGGCGCGTAACTGTGGATCTGGGCTTGCGCGACGCGCGGGCAGTCGTCGTCGGCGGTAGCCGCGGGATGGGTTTGGCCACCGCGCGCTGCCTGGCCGACGACGGCGCGCGGGTCGCAATCGTGGCACGCACGGCCGCCGACCTCGAGCGCGCGACCGACGATCTGACCCGGCGCGGCAGCCCGGACGCGCTCGGATTGGTCGCCGACGTCGGCGACGAGCAGCGCATTGAGCAGGTCTTCGCCGAGCTGAGTGAGCGTTGGGGCAACGAACTCAACATCCTGATCAACACCGCCGGACCAGACGTGCAGGGCAGCTTCGACGAGCTCACCGACGAGCAGTGGCGCCGGGCGATCGACCAGGGCGTGATGGGGATGGTGCACACCGTGCGGGCGGCATTGCCGTTGCTGCGCAACGCCGAATGGGCCCGGATCGTGAATTTCTCGGCGCATTCCACGCAGCGC
The DNA here is from genome assembly GCF_010727125.1 of Mycolicibacter terrae. Lineage (NCBI taxonomy): Bacteria > Bacillati > Actinomycetota > Actinomycetes > Mycobacteriales > Mycobacteriaceae > Mycobacterium > Mycobacterium terrae. Next base: position 679,001 of record NZ_AP022564.1, read on the forward strand.
CAGAGCACCGTGCTGGCCGCCTACACCGCGGCCAAGGCGATGGTCAACAGTGTCTCGAAGAACCTGTCGCTGCTGCTGGCCCCCGATGAGATCCTGGTCAACGTGGTCTCCCCGGGCAGCGTCGCCTCCGAGGCGCTGACCGGCTGGGCCCGCTCGATCGGGGTGGACGGTGATGACCCCTACCGGCTGATGGACGCCATCACCGAGCATTTCGGTCATCCGGCGCACCTGCCGCGGGCCGGCCTGCCGGACGAAGTGGGCGCGGTGGCGGCCTTTTTGGCCTCGCGCCGCAACTCCTACATGACCGGCGCCAACGTCAACGTCGACGGGGGCTCGGATTTTCTCTGATCGAAGCGCCAGAATCCAGCTCTGACCTGCTGACATGCCAGTCCTCGTCGGGATCGGCGTGGGTTGCGGAATGCGCTACCGAAAGGTATACAGTAAGAATCATTCCGAAGGATTCCCAAGGTGCGGAGGTGCGGGATCGATGGCCGCTGCCGACGACGGCACGCTCGTTGACGCCGGCGCCGCGGTTCTCTACGAGGCGCGAGACGGTGTCGCGGTGCTCACCTTCAACCGGCCGCAGCGGCTCAACTCCTGGGGCACAGACACCGCAGCGGGCCTGTACGCGGCGATCGACCGCGCCGAGGCGGACCCCGACGTGCGGGCGATCGTGTTGACCGGCACCGGCCGCGGGTTCTGTGCCGGCGCGAGCCTGGGTCCCACCTCCAGCCTCGAAGCGGAGGGCGACAGGTCGGAGACCGATGTCGCCCAGCTGGTCGGGGACCGTCCGGCCTATTTTCTGACCGAACTCCGGAAGCCCGTTATCGCGGCGATCAACGGCGCCTGCGTCGGTATCGGGCTCACCCACGCCCTGATGTGCGATGTCCGATTCGCCGCTGCCGGAGCCAAGTTCGCCACCGCGTTCACCCGCCGCGGCCTGATCGCCGAACACGGGATCACCTGGATCCTGCCTCGACTGGCCGGCTGGGGGGCGGCGATGGATCTGCTGCTCAGTGGCCGGACCTTCCTCGCCGAGGAGGCCCGCGAACTCGGCCTGGTCAACCACGTCGTCCCGCCGGAACACCTGGTGGAGCGCGCCATGGCCTACGCCACCGACATCGCCGCCAACTGTTCGCCGGCGTCGCTGGCGGTGATCAAGGCGCAGGCCTACCGCGACGCGCTCGACGACGTCGCGGCGGTGAGCGCGCGCGCCGAGACGCTGATGTACGAGTCGCTGCAGCGGCCCGACCTCATCGAGGGGATCACGAGTTTCTTCGAAAAACGCCCGCCAAACTTCCCTCCTCTCACGGAGAAAGGTTGAGCACATGACTGCCACACCGCAACGGCTCCCGTACTTGGCCGTCGACGTCGACAACCACTACTACGAGCCGCTGGACGCCTTCACTCGGCACCTGCCCAAGGAATTCCGCAGTCGCGGTGTCCAGATGGTGCAGGACGGCAATCGCACCCTGGCAGTGTTCGGCGGGGTCGTCAACCACTTCATCCCGAATCCGAGCTTCGATCCGATCATCGAACCCGGCTGCCTGGATGTGCTGTTCCGCGGCGAGATCCCCGAAGGCGTGGATCCGGCGTCGTTGATGAAGCTCGATCGGCTCTCCGAGCATCCCGAATACCAGAACCGCGACGCCCGCGTGCAGGTGCTCGACCGGCAGCGGCTGGAGACGGTGTTCATGCTGCCGACGTTCGCCTGTGGTGTGGAAGAGGGACTCAAGCACGATATCCCCGCCACCATGGCGTCGGTGCACGCGTTCAACCTTTGGCTCGACGAGGACTGGGGCTTCGACCGTCCCGACGGCCGCGTGGTATCGGCACCGATCATCTCGCTGGCCGACCCCGAGAAGGCCGTCGAGGAAGTCGAATTCGTGATCAGTCGTGGCGCCAAGCTGGTGTGTGTGCGTCCGGCGCCGGTCCCCGGCGAGGTCCGGCCCCGGTCCCTCGGTGACCCGGTGCACGACCCGGTGTGGGCGCGCCTTGCCGAGGCGGGCGTCGTAGTCGTCTTCCACCTGTCCGACTCCGGCTACATGGCGATCCCCGGGTTGTGGGGCGGCAGCGGTGTGTTCAAGGGATTCGGCAAGCGCGACCCGCTGGACATGGTGATCATGGATGATCGCGCGATCCACGACACCATCGCCTCGATGATCGTGCACCAGGTCTTCACTCGTCACCCCAAGCTCAAGGTGGCCAGCATCGAGAACGGCTCGTATTTCGTTTACCGGTTGATCAAGCGGTTGAAGAAGTCGGCCAACAATGCGTCCTACCACTACAAGGAAGATCCGATCGAGCAGCTGTGCAACAACGTCTGGATTGCCCCCTACTACGAGGACGACGTGAAGTTGCTAGCCGACACCATCGGAGTCGACAAGATCCTGTTCGGTTCGGACTGGCCGCACGGTGAGGGCTTGGCCGACCCGACCACCTTCACCGCCGACATCCCGCAGTTCCCTGAGTTCAGCGCGGAAGATACCCGGATGGTAATGCGGGACAACGCATTGACGCTGCTGGGTGATCCGAACCGTGTTGCACCAGGCGCCGCCGCCCACCTGGCCGCTTCGGTCTGACGGTGGGCGAATGGACGATCGGCGGCGTCGTCGATGCGATCGCCGAGGTCGTGCCCGATCGTGAGATGACGGTATGCGGCACCCGGCGTAGCACGTTTGCACAGAGTGCCGATCGCACCCGCCGGCTGGCCAATTTTCTGGCCGGCCGCGGGCTGGGCGTCCGGCGAGAGCGTGCAGAGCTGGCGAACTGGGAGTGTGGCCAGGACCGAGTCGCCCTGCTCATGCAGAACGACCTGTACCCAGACATGGTGGTCGGCTGCCTCAAGGCGCGGACCGTTCCGGTCAACGTCAATCACTACTACACCCCGGTCGAAGCGGGCGAGCTGCTGGACTACGTGCGGCCCCGTGCGGTCATCTTCCACGCGAGCCTGGAGCCGAAATTCGCCGACACGCTGCGGGATTGCGGGGCCGACCTGCTGATCCGGATCGACGACGGTGCTGCCGACGCGCCGATCCTGGACGCGACATCGCTCGATGATGCGCTGGCGCAGGGCGATACTGATCAGCAGCTTGTTCCGTCCCCGGACGACGTGTTGATGATCTGTACCGGGGGGACCACCGGCCGCCCGAAAGGTGTGCTGTGGCGCCAAAGCGACATCTACGTCTCGTCGATGGTCGGCGACGACCATGCGTCGGCCGCGGAAATCCACCAGAAAGTGCAGTACGCCGGCCCGCCGTGGTTCGCGCTGTCACCGCTGATGCACGCCGCGGGCCTGTGGACGGCGTTCTCGGCGATTTTGAGCGGGCAGACGGTGATCCTCAACGACACCCGCACCAAGTTCGACCCCCGTGCGGTATTGGAAACCATCGAGCGTGAGAAGGTCGGCTTGATGACCATGGTCGGCGACGCCTACGCCGCACCACTTGTCGCCGAACTGGGACGCTCGAACCACGACCTGTCGTCGCTGCACTCGATCGGAACCGGTGGCGCGGCAACGAATCCGAAATACCAGGCGGCACTGTTGGAATACCTTCCGCAGATCATCCTGATCAATGGGTACGGGTCCTCGGAGACCGGGAACATGGGATTCGGGCGCAGTCAGCGCGACGCTCGGCGCGACACCTTCGAGCTGCGGACCGGGGGATCGGTGGTTTCGCAGGACCGTACCCGGTTCCTGCAGCCCGGTGATCCCGAAATCGGCTGGGTGGTGCGGACCGGCCGGATCCCGCTCGGCTACTTCGACGACCCCGACGCGACCCGACGCACGTTCTGTGAGCTCGACGGTCAACGGGTGGTGATCTCCGGAGACCGGGCATCGATCGAGAAAGACGGAACCCTGCGTTTCCTCGGCCGCGATGCACTGGTGGTCAACACCGGCGGGGAGAAGGTCTTCGTCGAGGAGGTCGAAGAAGTGCTACGCGCCCACCCCGGGGTCGCGGACGCGCTGGTGGTGGGACGTCCCAGCGACCGGTGGGGCGAAGAACTCGTTGCGCTGGTGGCACTGCAGCCGGACGCCGATATCAGCGATGACCTGCTGGCCGCACGGTGCAGGTCGGTTCTGGCCGGATTCAAGGTGCCCAAGGAGTTCATCGTCGTCGCGCAGGTGCGCCGACTGGGTAACGGCAAGGCCGACTACCGGTGGGCGAAACGCCGGGTGAATCAGAAGGCGTCCACCCCGTCATGAGAGAGCCAACATGAGAGCAATCGACTGCCTCGTCAATGTGCACTTCGGCGAAAGCGAACAGCCGGCCTGGATGCGCAAGACGCGCGACGAGTACTTCAAGGGGCCGGCGTCGATGTTCGATCCGGTCGACATGTCGGCGCTGCTCGACGAGATGGACGCCAACGGTGTGGCCAAGGCCATCTTGATGGACAACCTCACCAAGCCATCGGTGACCGCGCGAAAGTTCGTGGCGGACAGGCCGGATCGTTTCGCCCTGGCGATGGGCGGGGCGAACCTGTTGCGGCCGGTACCGTCGCTGCGCGAACTCAGTGCCGTGGTCAAGGATCTGCCGGTCGCCTACGCCGTGGTGGGGCCCAGCTTCTGGGGCGATGGCCAATACCCGCCCAGTGACGCTGTCTACTATCCGCTGTACGCCAAGTGCGCAGAACTGGATCTGCCGCTATGCGTCAACACCGGTATTCCCGGCCCGCCGATCCCCGGCGAAGTGCAGCATCCGATTCACCTGGATCGGGTCTGCGTGCGCTTCCCGGAATTGCGGCTGTGCATGATCCACGGCGCCGACCCCTGGTGGGACGTTGCCATCCGCATGCTGATCAAATACCGCAACCTGCGACTGATGACGTCGGCATGGTCGCCGAAGCGGTTGCCGGGGGCGCTGCTGCACTACATGCGCACCCGCGGCGCCGACAAGATCATCTTCGCCTCCGACTGGCCGGTGCTGCGGATGAACCGCGTGGTGCCCGAAGCGTGCGCGCTGGACCTGCCTGACGAGGTGATGGACAAGTACCTGTACCGCAACGCCAACGACTTCTTCTTCACCGACCCGCGTGTCCCCGAACAGGAGAGCTGATATGGACCGTTTCGAGTTGCGCAGGCTGGACTACAGCCTGACCGAGGATCACCAGGCGCTGCAGGCCGCCTACAGGCAGTTCTTCACCACCCATTGCGATATCGAAACCGTACGTGCCGCCGAGGAATCCGGCTTCGACAAGAATCTGTGGGAGCGGCTGTGCGCGATGGGCGCCACCACGATGGCGCTGCCGGAGTCGGCCGGCGGCGACGGCGCCACCCTGGTAGACCTCACCCTGGTCGCCGAGGAGATCGGCCGGGCGCTGGCGCCGGTGCCCTGGATCGACCATGTCTGCGCCGCACGGCTACTGGAACGGCTCGGCGCACTGTCGAACGGCGACATCGTCACCGGGACACGCTTGGTCGCGTTCGACCCGCATCAGGACAGCGCTGTGGGCCCGCGGCTGCTTCCCACCGGTTCGATCGCCGACGATATCATCGTCCGCGACGGTGACCAGATCGCCCGCCTGGTCTTCGATACCCGGCCGGCGACCGTCGACAACATCGGCCGGCTGCCGATGGCCTGGATCGACCCCGACACCGCCGACGCCCGGACCGTGCTGGCCGAAGGTGCCGACGCCGTCGCGGAATACCAGCGGGCGCTGGATGAATGGCGGCTGCTGACCGCCGCCGCGCTGGTCGGGATGGTGGAGCAGACCATGACGATCGCCGCGGAGTTCGCCAAGACCCGCTACACGCTCGGGGTTCCGATCGGGACCCTGCAGGCGATCTCACACCCGCTGGCCAACATGGCCATCACCGTTGCCAGCGGTCGCAATCTGGCCTACCGCGCCGGCTGGTTTCTGGACAACGAGCCCGATGAGCGCCCGGAGCTGGCCGCCTCGGCGTTCGTGTTCATGGCCGAGGAAGCCGCCAAGGCCGCCACCATGGCGGTGCACATTCAAGGTGGCCTGGGGGTCTCAACGGAGGCGGCGGCCACGGCGTATCTGGTGCGAGCCCGGGGCTGGCCGCTGGCCGGCGGCGACCCCGGCGCCAGTGCCTGCCGGATCGCCGAGATCGTCGCCGCCCGTGAAACCGCTTACCGCGCAGCCATCTAAGGACACCGAACATCATGGACTTCTCACGACCCGTACTGACCGACGACGACCAGGAATTCCTGGATGAGGTGCGCGCCTTCCTGGCCACCCACGTGACCGAGGACGTCAAACGCCGGGACCGCGAGACCGGGGACAACTTCGACGAGGGTGTGCACCTGGCGCTGGGCGCCGCGGGGTACCTGGAAAAGGAATGGAAGACCGAGGCCGACGGCGGTTTCTCTCGGGTTCGCCGGCGCATCTGGGAGCTGGAGAAGCGGCGCGCCCACGTGCCGTGGGTCACCTGGGGGACCACGGCCATGGTGGCGCGCTCGGTGGTGTCGTTCGGCACGCCGGAACTGTGCGAGGAGGTTCTTCCGGGTGTCTTCAGCGGACATATCCGGCTCTGCTTGGGCTACACCGAACCCGAAGGCGGCTCGGATATCGCGACCTGCAAGACCCGCGCGGTGCGGGATGGCGACAGCTGGGTGATCAACGGATCCAAGATGTTCACCACCGGCGCGCACAACTGCCAGTACGTCTTCTTGATCACCAACACCGACCCGGCGGCACGAAAGCACAAGAGCCTCACCATGTTCCTGGTGCCGCTGAACTCTCCGGGCATCGAGATCCAGGGACTGCGCACCGTCGACGGTGACCGCACCAACATCGTCTACTACAGCGATGTCCGCGTCGACGACAAATACCGGCTGGGGGAGGTCAACGGCGGCTGGACGGTGCTGCGCGAGCCGCTCAACGTCGAGCACGGCGCGGTGGACGCGGCTGTGGATGGGCTGGCAGACGTTTCGATCATGATGCATCAGGCCAATTTCATGGCCGAGGCCGTCGACAAGGCGGGTGCCGTAGTCGGGAGTACCGGCAGTATCGAGGATCGTTCAGTGGCGTATCGGCTGGGTAAGGCAGCCGCCCGGGTGGAGGCGTCACTGTCGGCCCCGTCGATCTTCGGCCGGGTCGCGCTCGCGCAGACGATGCGCGACGTGTCACCGGATCTGATGGACCTGCTGGGTAGCGCATCGGCGCTGCCGATCGGCACCGACGGCGCCATCGACGACGGTGCGTCGGACTACGTCTACCGGTTCGCTCCGCTGGTCGGCATCTACGGCGGCACCCTGGAGGTGTTCCGCAACATGATCGCCCAGTACGTGCTCGGGCTGGGCAAGCCGAATTATTCGCCGCCACTGGTCAAGTGACGGCGGTGTCGCCGTTGTCGGCCGGCCAGGCGAAGGCCCGTACGGCCGCCTTCTTCGCTGCGTTGGCAGCTGGGAAGCCGACGTAACCGGTGGCGTGGCAGCACACTTCGGCCAATTCGTCACGGCTCAGTCCGTTGCGCTCGGCGATCCGGAAGTGCGACTCGAGCTCCTCCTCGGCGGCCAGCGCTATCAGCATGCCCAGTGTGAGCAGGCTGCGGTCTCGGCGGGCGAGCCCTTCACGTGACCACAGCCGGCCGAAGACACCTTCGACGCCGATATCCATCAGTTCCGGCGCGAATCCGTGGTGGAAGTCGACGTCGCCGTCGGGCAGCACCCCCGGCAGCATCTCCCGGAAAACTCGAAGACCTTCGGCACGCCAGTCCGTCATACGCTCATCCTTTGGGCTAGATGTGGATCAGTTTGGTTGCGGGATGCGGCGCTTCTAGCTTCGGCTCTCCTGCGTCGAGCCTCGCTAAACCGCCGTGCCCATGCGGCGGTCCCAGCTTCGGCTCTCCTGCGTCGAGCCTCGCTAAACCGCCGTGATCCGGCGGTGGTAGCGCGACGGCGCTTCGCCGGCGAACCTGGTGAACGCCCGAGTGAACGCGGACAGGCTGTCGAATCCGACGGCCGTAGCCGTCTGCTGCACCCCCTGATCGGGCGCCGCCAACAGCGCCATCGCCTGCAGCATCCGGGCGTGCAGCAGATACGTCCGCCACGACATCCCGGTCACCGCTTCGAATTGCCGGCGCAGCGTGCGCTCGGAGACCGCGACAGCGCGGCTCACCTCGGCCGCGGTCGCCGAGGCGAGACGCGCCTTGGTGTAGACCATCGCCGGGCCCACGATCGGGTGATCGGAGACCGGTAGGCTCAGCGGGGCCTCGTGGTCGAGTGCTGCGGAGACCAGATGACCCAGCGTGCGGAAGAAGTCGTCGGAGACCGTGTCGCCATCGGGTCGCTCGATCGGCCAGCGCAGCGAATGCAGCATCATCTCCCGGATCAGCGGCGAGACGGTCAGAATGCGGGCGCGATCACCGGCATGCGCCACCAGTTCCGGGTCGAACATCACCGCCACGGTGCGCACCTCCGGGCGCATGACGGCCTGATGCTCCAGCCCGGCCGGAATCCAGGCCGCCTGCTGCGGGGGCAGCAGGTAGTGCGCCGCGGCGGTTTCGACTTCCACCACGCCGCCGACGGCGTACTCGATCTGGTGCATGTCGTGGGAGTGCCACCCGGTGATCAGATGCCGGCCTTCGTAGAGGTAGCTGCCGGCCCGGGCACGGCCGCCCCGACGCAGATCGATGTTGGCCGGTTCTGCAAAGTCTATGGCCGAACGCGCGGAGACGGTCACGGTTTTCCAGGGTACTAGTAGAGGCATGAACATCGACGACTTGATCCTGGTCAGCATCGACGATCACGTGGTGGAGCCGCCGGACATGTTCCTGCGCCACGTGCCCGCCAAATACAAGGACGAGGCACCCATCGTCGTCACCGACGACAAGGGCGTCGACCAGTGGATGTACCAGGGCCGCCCGCAAGGGGTCAGCGGGCTCAACGCGGTGGTGTCGTGGCCGGCCGAGGAGTGGGGCCGAGACCCCGCCGGGTTCGCCGAGATGCGCCCCGGCGTCTACGACGTGCACGAGCGCGTCCGCGACATGAACCGCAACGGCATCCTCGCCTCGATGTGCTTCCCGACCTTCACCGGGTTCTCCGCGCGCCACCTCAACATGACCCGGGAGAACGTCACGCTGGTGATGGTGTCGGCCTACAACGACTGGCACATCGACGAGTGGGCGGGCTCGGCGCCGGGCCGGTTCATCCCGATCGCGATCCTGCCGACCTGGAATCCCGAAGCGATGTGCGCGGAGATCCGCCGGGTGGCGGCCAAGGGCTGCCGGGCGGTCACCATGCCCGAACTGCCGCACCTGGAGGGCCTGCCCAGCTATCACGACGAGGATTACTGGGGGCCGGTGTTCCGCACGCTGTCGGAGGAAGACGTGGTGATGTGCCTGCACATCGGCACCGGCTTCGGGGCAATCAGCATGGCCCCCAACGCCCCGATCGACAACATGATCATCCTGGCCACCCAGATCTCGGCGATGTGCGCCCAGGACCTGCTGTGGGGCCCGGCGATGCGCAACTATCCGAATCTGAAGTTCGCGTTCTCTGAGGGCGGCATCGGCTGGATCCCGTTCTACCTCGACCGCAGCGACCGGCACTACACCAACCAGAAGTGGCTGCGACGCGACTTCGGCGACAAGCTGCCCTCGGAGGTGTTCCGTGAGCACTCGCTGGCCTGCTACGTCACCGACAAGACCTCGCTGAAGCTGCGCCACGAGATCGGTATCGACATCATCGCCTGGGAGTGCGACTACCCACACTCGGACTGCTTCTGGCCGGACGCCCCCGAACAGGTGCTCGCCGAGTTGGAGGCCGCCGGCGCCGACGACTCCGACATCAACAAAATCACCTGGCAGAACTCCGCGCGGTTCTTCAGCTGGGATCCGTTCGCCCACACCCCGCGCGAGCAGGCGACGGTGGGTGCGCTGCGCGCGAAGGCCACCGATGTCGACGTCTCGATCCGGCCGCGTGCCGAGTGGGCGCGCCGGTATGCCCAGAAGCAGCTGGCCAAGGCATAGGCGGAATGAGCGCCTGGCCGAAGTCTGCCGGGCCCACCGGTTCGCTGCGGGCTGCTGATCTTGCTTGCGTCGACTATTCGACGTATCGTTCGAAAATGTGACGGTCGATGTCGGCAAGTACGGGCCATGGGCGCTGATCGTCGGCGCCTCTGACGGCGTCGGCGCGGCCTTCGCCGAGGCGCTGGCCCAAGGTGGGCTCAACGTGTTGCTCGTGGCGCGCCGCCGGCAGCTGCTCGCCGAGGTCGCTACCGGGATCGCGCAACGTCATGGCGTCCAAACCCGAACCGTGGCGGTCGATCTCACCGAACCCGGCGCGGCGAACACCGTGATCGACACGGCGAGCGACTTGGACATCGGGTTCCTGGTGTATTGCGCCGGCGCCGACCCCGACTTCAAACCCTTTCTCGACAACTCGATTACGGCGGCCGAGGCGATGGTGCAGCGCAACTGCGTCGTGCCGATGCAGCTCTGCCATGCCCTTGCCCCGGCCATGGTTCAGCGCGGGGCGGGCGCCATCGTGATCCTGGGCTCGGGTGCCGGCTTCGTCGGCGGCCCCAACATGGTGGCCTACGGTGCGTCCAAAGCCTTTGACATGGTGTTCGCCGAGGCACTCTGGTGCGAGTTGCGTGACACCGGCGTCGACGTGATCGGCCTGATCCTGGGCAAGACCGATACCCCGGCGCTGCGGCGGCTCGAGCACGAACGCGGCCAGATCGGGTCGACAGAACAGGTGCCGCCCGGCGCCGCGCCCGTCGAGCGAGCGGTGGCCACGGCACTGAACAACCTCAGCAACGGGCCCACAGTGTACGTCGGCGACGAGATCACCGGCGCGGCGCAGTTATTCGCTTCGATGGGCCGCAACGAGTCGGTCGCGTTCATGGCCCAGGCGATCAGCGCCGCCATGGGGAAGTGAGGGAGTCATGCCGAAGGTATCGGTGATCACCGGCGGTGCAGGAGGCATGGGAGTGGCCACCGCGAAGGTCGTCGGACGCGATCATGCGGTGGTGCTCTGCGATGTCCGGCAGGACCGGCTGGACGCCGCGGCCGCCGCGCTGAAATACCTTGATGTCACGGTCATCAACGGTGACGTCACCGACCCCGACGCCGTCGCACGGCTCTTCGACACCGCAGCCGCCGTCGGGCCGATCGCCTCGGTGATCCACGCCGCCGGGGTCAGCCCGAGCATGGGTGAGGCCGATTACGTCATGCGGACCAACGCGATCGGCACGCTGAACGTCAATGAGGCGTTCTACGGTGTTGCGCCCGAAGGGGCTGCGATCGTCAACGTGGCGTCGATGGCCGCGCATCTGTTGCCGGAGGAACTGGTCCCGGTCGGCGAATTCCCGGTGGCGCTGCGCGACGCCGACTCCTTCCTGGCCGATATGGCGGCGGTCTGCGAGCCGATGCCGGCGGAGGTGCGCTCGGGTATCGCCTATGCCGTGAGCAAGGCGTTCGTGCGCTGGTACAGCAGTTCGCAGGCGGAACGGTTCAATGGCCGCGGACTACGCATCGTCTCCGTCTCGCCGGGCTCGATCGACACCGAGATGGGCCGGCTGGAGGAGCAGGCCGGAGCGGGTGCGCTGGTCGCCGACGCTGCGGTCCCGCGCTGGGGCAAGCCCGAAGAGATGGCGGAACTGCTGGCGTTCTGCGCCAGCGCCAAGGCGGGTTACCTCACCGGCACCGATATCCTCAACGACGGTGGAGTGGTCGCCTCGGTGCGCGAGCGCGCGCGTGTAGCCGCCGAAAACACCTGATATGACCGCGAATATCGGCGAGGCCGGCCGGGCGGTGTCGTCGCCGCCGACCGAGCGGGTGATCAGGATTCTGGAACTGTTGGCCTCTGACCCCGAACGCAGCTTCTCGCTGTCGGAGATCGCCCGGATTCTCCATATCAGTCACGGGACCTGCCACGCGATCGTCACCACGTTGGCGGCTCGGCAGTGGATCGTGCGTGACCGGCACTCCGGCGGTTACTCATGGGGGCCCGCGCTGGCCGCGCTGACCCGGCCGGTCAACAAGGCGGCGTTTCGCCCGGAACTGCAGCGGCTCTCCGACACCGTCGGCATGCAGGTCGTGCTGGGCGCCCGGCAGGGGCCGACGGTGGTGGTGACCGACACCGTCGGCGAATCACTCGCGGCACCGCTGGTCAGTGTCGGGTTTCGGATGCCGATAGTGGCCCCGTTCTGCCGGGAGTTCGTCGCCGAGGCCGGCGAGCAGGTCAGACGGGAGTGGCTAGGAGGATTGGGCGCCCCCTCACCGCGCCTGCGCCGGCGGCTGAGCGCGGTGCTCGACGAAGTGCGCAGCCGCGGGTACGCGATCGAGCGGATGAGCCGCGAATATGTCCGGGTCTATTCGGCGCTGCAGGCGCTGGCCGCCGAGGGCGAGCCCGACGAGATCACCGCCCGGCTGGCCAGCGCCTTCGCCGACCTGACGGTGGTGGACTACCTGCCCGGTGAGCTCGACAGCACTGAGCACCGGGTCGCCAACGTGGCCGCACCGATCCACGACGCGGATGGCACGGTCACCATGTCGGTGGGGGCGTCCCCGTTCGCGACCATGACGCCATCCGAGGTCAGTGACCTCGGTGCCGCTGTGCGGGAGACCGCGGCACGCATCGAATCACTGTGGGCCGCAAAGGCCGATCCAACCATTGAAGGGGTAGGGCCATGACCGAGGACGCCGCTGCGAAAGCCGACATCACCGATGTCCTGCTGCAGTATGCGACCGCGATCGACACCAAGGATTGGGAGCTGTTTCGGACCTGCTTCACCGACGACGTCGACGCCGACTACGGCGAGATCGGCCGGTGGTCCGACGCGACGTCCCTCACCGAGTTCATGGCGGTGACACACGAGCCGACGAGCGACACCAAGCACATGCTGCACAACATGGTCATCGACCTCGTCGACGACCACCACGCCACCGCCGTGACCTATGTGCACACCGTGCAGGCGCTCGCCGCCGACCCCAAGCAGTGGGTGGATGCGGTCGGCCAATACCGCGACGATTTGGTGTCGACGAGCGAGGGCTGGCGGATCGCGCGCCGTCGTTTCACCTTGACGCGCATGCTCACCAGCTTCGATATTGCGGCTGCGCAACCGAGTTAACCGTCGACACAGGAGAATGACGATGCGCGCTGTGGTGCTCAACGAGGGCGAACTGACTGTCCGCGAGACCACCGACCCCGTGCCCGGCGAAGGGCACCGGCTGCTGCCGACGCTGTCCTGCGCCATCTGCGGCGGCCACATCATCGGCCAGCAGCGAGACACATGGTGAGAAAGAAGTTGGTGATCGGGGCAAGCGGGTTTCTCGGCTCCCACGTCACCCGACAACTCGTCGGCGCCGGCGAAGACGTTCGGGTCCTGATCCGCGCCACCAGCTCGACACGCGCGATCGACGGCCTCGATGTCGAGATCCGGCGCGGCGACATCTTCGACCAGGACGCCGTGCGCTCGGCGATGAGCGGATGCGATGTCGTCTACTACTGCGTGGTCGATACCCGCGCCTGGTTGCGCGAATCGGAACCGTTGTACCGCACCAACGTCGAGGGCCTGCGCCATGTCCTCGATGTTGCGGCCGGTGCGGAACTGGACCGGTTCGTGTTCACCAGTTCGATCGGAACCATCGGGCGGGTCGATCACGGTCTGGCCGATGAGCGCACCGCGCACAACTGGCTCGACAGCGGCGGGGACTACATCCGCAGCCGGGTGCAGGCGGAGAACCTGGTGCTGGATTACCACCGGGAGAAGGGCCTGCCGGCGGTGGCGATGTGTGTCGCCAACACCTACGGCTCCGGCGATTGGCAGCCCACCCCGCACGGCGGGCTGGTCGCCGCTGCCGTCCGCGGGAAGCTGCCCTTCTACATCTCCGGCGCGCAAGCCGAGGTCGTCGGCGTCGATGATGCGGCGCGCGCCCTGATTTTGGCCGGGCAACGCGGTAGGCCGGGCCAACGCTACATCGTCTCCGAACGGTTCATGAGTGCTCGTGACATCTACCGGGCGGCGTGCGCCGCGGTCGATGTCGAGCCCCCGAGGCTGGGGGTGCCGTTCGCGGTGATGTCGGCACTGGGACACTTCGCCCAGTTCGCGGCCCGGCTGCGGCGGCGCGACACCGCACTCACCCCGCTGTCGATACGACTGATGCACATCATGTCGCCGATGAATCACGACAAGGCTGTCCGGGAACTGGGCTGGACCCCTAGGCCCACCACCGATGCATTGGCCGAAGCCGCCGGCTTCTTCCGCAGCAGGCGGCGCACCAAGAATCAGGAGGGCTCGTGAGCGTGGCACTCACCGTCGAGCAGCGGGAACTCGGTGAATCACTGCGGCGCTTCGCCGCCCGGCACGCGCCGACCGCCGACACCCGTAAGGCTTTCGACTCGCTGGCGGCCGGCGAACTGCCCGGCTGGTGGCCGGAGCTGGTGACCAACGGGTTTCACGCCGTCCACCTGCCCGAGTCGTGCGGCGGACAGGGCGGAGGCCTGCTGGACGCCGCCGGTGTCCTGGAGGCCGCCGGAAAAGCGTCCCTGCCGGGGCCGCTGCTGGCGACGGTCACCGCGGGAGCGGTCGGGCTGCTCGCCGATGCGACACCCGCCCGCGAGGCGTTTCTGGGCGCCTTGTCATCGGGTGCGCCGGCGACCGTGGTCCTGCCGCAACACGCGAAGCTCACCGCACATCCGACCGGCGATGGATGGCTCATCGACGGTGCCGCCGAACTGATCTCGGCTGTCTGCTCGGCGCGGCTCGCGCTGGTCTGCGCCGAGCTCACCGACGGTGCGGCGATCTGGCTGCCCGTGGACATGTCCCGGCCGGAAGTGGCGGTCCGGCCGGCCGCGGGCACCGATCTGCTCACCGACGTGGGAACGATCACGTTTACCGGCTACCCCGCGGCGGCGGCAGACGCCATGACCGGTATCGACCCCGGCCGTGCCGAATGGCTCACCGTCGGGCTCGCCGCGGCGGTATCTGCAGGTATCGCCGGTTGGTGTGTCGAGGCGGCTACCCAACATCTGCGCACCCGCGAACAGTTCGGCAAGCTGATCGGGACTTTCCAGGCGCTGCAACACCAAGCGGCCATGCTGCTGGTGAACAGCGAACTGGCCAGTGCTGCCGCCTGGGACGCCGTTCGCGCGGCCTCCGACGAACCCGACCAGCACGAGATGGCGGCCGCGGCTGCCGCGTTGATTGCCATCGCGCCGTGCCCGGATGCCGTCCTGGACACGCTGACGATGTTCGGCGCCATCGGCTTCACCTGGGAACACGACCTGCACCTGTACTGGCGCCGGGCCACCAGCATCGCCGCATCGATCGGCACTGTCACCGGTTGGGCACGGCGCCTCGGTGAGCTCACCACCACGCAGCAGCGGGATTTCACTGTCGATCTCGGCGGCGCCGAAGCCGAGTTCCGGGCGGAGATCGCCGCGACGCTCGATGCTGCGAGTTTCCTGCGCAACGACGGACCCGGACGGCAAGGCGACTACCCGCACTTCGAGACAGGTCCGCAGCGAACCCTGATCGCCGAAGCCGGACTCATCGCGCCGCACTGGCCGGCGCCGTGGGGTATCGACGCCACCCCGTTGCAGCAGCTCATCATCGTCGAGGAATTCGCCAACCGCCCTGCGCTGGTGCGGCCGTCGCTGGGCATCGCCGAATGGATCCTACCGTCGCTCCTGCGGGCAGCGCCGGATGCCTTGCGCCAGCGGCTGATTCCGCCTACGCAGCGCGGCGATCTGGCTTGGTGCCAGCTCTTCAGCGAACCCGGGGCCGGTTCGGACCTGGCGTCCCTGACCACCCGGGCGGTCAAGGTCGACGGCGGCTGGCGCGTCAACGGACACAAGATCTGGACGTCGTGTGCGCAGCGCGCCGACTACGGCGCACTGCTGGCCCGAACTGATCCCGACGCGGCCAAACACCGCGGCATCGGCTACTTCATCGTGGACATGCGCTCGGAGGGTATCGAGATCCAGCCGATCGTGCAGGCCACCGGTGACTCCGAGTTCAACGAGGTCTTCCTCACCGACGTCTTCGTCCCCGACGACATGCTGCTCGGCGAGCCCACCGGGGGCTGGCAGCTGGCACTTGCCACCATGGCCGAAGAACGCTCCGCCATCAGCGGATACGTCCACTTCGACCGGGCTGTCGCATTGCGGCGGCTGGCAGCCGCCCCGGGCGAGCAGCGCGACGACGCGGCTCGGGCGCTGGGCGAGCTCGACGCCTACACCAATGCCATCAAGGCGCTCGGCGTACGCGAGACCATCAGACTGCTGGACGGGCAGGGCCTGGGGGCGGCATCAAGCATCGCCAAAGTGGCGATGAACGTCCTGCTGCGCAGCACCTTCCGGGCCACTTTGGCCATTGCCGGGCGGCTGGCGATGACAACCGACTCCGACCCGGCCGTCGTCGAACCGTACCTGCTGTCGCCGGCCGAGCTGATCGGCGGCGGCACCAACGAGATCCAGCTGAACGTCATCGCCCAGATGATCCTCGGCCTGCCCCGCAAGTGACCGCACTCAGATAGAGGACAACACATGGGATTACGAGGAGAGGCCGCGATCGTCGGGTACGTCGAGCTGCCGCCCGAGCGGATGAACAAAGCCGGCCCGGCCCCGTTCACGCTCGAACAATGGGCCGAGCTGAGCGCGGATGCGCTCGCCGACGCAGGGCTATCAGGTGAACTCGTCAACGGCATCGTCACCTCGCACCTGGGCGAGTCGGAGATCTTCGTCCCCTCGACCATCGCCGAATACCTGGGCGTGTCGGCCCGCTTCGCCGAGATCGTGGACCTGGGCGGTGCCAGTGCGGCCGCCATGGTGTGGCGTGCGGCGGCCGCAATCGAACTCGGCATCTGTGATGTGGTGCTGTGCGCGTTGCCGGCCCGCTACATCACCCCGATGTCGGAGAAAAAACCCAAGCCCTTGGTCGACGCGATGTTCTTCGGTTCGTCGAGCAACCAATACGGGTCGCCGCAGGCCGAATTTGAGATCCCCTACGGAAACCTCGGCCAGAACGGCCCCTACGGACAGGTGGCGACCCGCTACGGTGCGACATACGGCTACGACGAGCGGGCCATGGCCAAGCTCGTCGTCGACCAGCGAATCAACGCCAACCACACCGACGGCGCCATCTGGCGTGACACGCCGCTGACCGTCGAGGACGTGCTGGCCAGCCCGATCATCGCCGATCCCCTGCACATGCTGGAGATCGTGATGCCCTGCGTCGGCGGTGCCGCCGTGGTGATCGCGAACGCCGAGGTCGCCCGGCGAGCCCGAAACCGTCCGGTGTGGGTCAAAGGCTTCGGTGAGCATGTGCCGTTCAAGACCCCGACCTACGCCGCGGACCTGCTGGCCACTCCGATCGCCGAGGCCGCCGACACCGCCTTTGCGATGACTGACCTGACCCGCGCGGACATGGACATGGTCTCCATCTACGACTGCTACACCATCACCGTGCTGCTGTCGCTGGAGGACGCCGGCTTCTGCGAGAAGGGCAAAGGGATGCAGTTCATCACCGACCACGACTTGACCTTCCGCGGCGATTTCCCGCTCAACACCGCCGGCGGCCAACTCGGATTCGGGCAGGCCGGCCTGGCCGGTGGCATGCACCATGTCTGTGACGCCACGCGCCAGGTCATGGGCCGGGCCGGTGCCGCCCAGGTGGCCGACTGCAACCGGGCCTTCGTCTCGGGCAACGGCGGCATTCTGAGCGAACAGACCGCTCTTATCCTGGAAGGAGACTGAGCACCGATGACCACCTTCGAACGCCCGATGCCGGTGAAGACACCCACCACCGCACCGTTCTGGGACGCGCTGGCGCAGCACCGCATCGTCATCCAGTACTCGCCGTCGACTGACAGCTATGTGTTCTACCCGCGGGTCCGGGCGCCGCGCACCCTGGCCGACGACCTGGAATGGCGCGAGATCTCCGGGATGGGCACGCTGTACTCCTTTACGGTTGCCCGCCGGCCGGTCGGCATCCACTTCGCCGACGCCGTGCCGCAATTGCTCGCGATCGTCGAGTGGGATGAAGGGCCACGGTTCTCCACCGAGCTGGTCAACGTCGATCCCGCGGACCTGGTCGTCGGTATGCGGGTGCGGCCGGTGTTCTGCGATTACCCGGAGCATGACGTCACGATGTTGCGCTACGAACCGGTGGCGAACCATGACTGACGACGCGGCCACCGAGATCGAGGCGATCAAACGCCTGAAGTCCCGCTACTGCCGCTACCTCGACACCAAGGACTGGGCCGCCTGGCGTGCCCTGTTCACCGACGACTTCGTCAGCGACACCTCCCGCGCCGGCGGCAAACTCATCAGCGGCGCCGACGAATTCGTCGCCTTCACCCGCAAAAGTCTGCGAGATCAACCCACTGTCCACCAGGTTCATGCACCCGACATCGAGTTGACCTCGCCGACCACCGCCGGCGGGGTATGGGCACTGGAAGACGTGGTGCGGTTCGGACCCGGCGTGAACCTGCGTGGTTACGGTCACTACACCGAGACCTACGAGAAGACCGACGGTCAGTGGCGGATCAAGACCTCGACGCTGACCCGGCTGCGCGAGGACGTGTTCAACGGGTTGTTCGCCGTCTACCTCTCGCCGCGCATCCGCGCGGTGCTGGGCCCAGTCGCCGGGCGGGTGATGCGCTGAGCCGGTGTCCCGAATGCATTACGGGAAGGCCTATAGTATAGGCGCCGGGCCGGGTCCCGGGTTGTCGTATCCGAAAAGGGGAACGTTCGTGGAGATCGAAGGCAAAGGCGCGATCATCGTCGGCGGAGCATCGGGCTTCGGCAAAGCGACAGCAGAGCTGCTGGCCAACCGCGGGGCCAAGGTGGCGATCCTGGACCGGCCGCAGTCCAAGGGCAAGGAGGTCGCCGAATCGATCGACGGCCACTTCTTCGACGCCGACGTCACCGATTTCGCCGGGATCGAGCAGGTGCTGAACGAGGCGGTCAAGGCTCTGGGCGGCGTGCACATCGTCGTCACCACCGCCGGCGGCACCACCGCGGGCGGCGGTATCGGTGAACGCACGATCAAACGAGACGGGCCGCACGATCTGGAGACGTTCCGCAGCACCCAGGATCTCAACGTAGTCGGCACTTTTAACGTCAGTCGACTCGCCGCCTGGCACATGAGCACCAATGAGCCGGAGGACGACGAGCGCGGCGTGATCATCAATACGTCCTCGATCGCGGCGTTCGAGGGCCAGATCGGCCAAATCGCCTACACCGCATCCAAGGCCGCCATCGCGGGGATGTGCCTGACGATGGCCCGCGATCTCGGGGGCGTGGGCATCCGGGTGCTGGCGATCGCTCCCAGCCTGTTCGCCACCGGCCTGACCCAGGGGATCCCGGACGAGTTCGCCGCGGTGCTGACCAAGGACGCGGCGTTCCCCAAACGGCTCGGCCGCCCGGAGGAGTACGCCAAGCTGGCAGCGGCGATCGTGGAGAACCCGATGCTCAACGGCCAGTGCATCCGCCTGGACGGCGGCCAGCGCTTCGCGCCGAAGTGACGTTGCGTTGATTTTGCGGTCAGGGTTGCTGAACCACGTTGTGCCGCAGCCCTGACTGCAGAGTCAAGGACGGTCAGGCACCGGCCAGCGCTGGCGGCTTGGTGGCCGCCGGGTCCGGGTTGGCGATCGGCAGGCCCATGAATCGCCGGGCGTTGTCACCCATGAAGTCATAGGTGCGCCGCACCTCCATGCCCTCGGCATACTTCCAGAAGCCTTTCGGCTCGGCCAGGCCTTCGGGGTGTGGATAGTCGGATCCGAACAGCACCTTGTCCCAGCCGACGGTATCCACGACATCGGAGACGGCGCCCTCCCAGAACGGGCTGACCCAGATGTTGCGCCGGAACACCTCGTGCGGGTGCTCGGGGAAGTTCTGCGGCATCTTCTTGTACAGATCGCCGAAGTCGTGGAACAACGGGGCGATCCAGGAGCTGCCGTTCTCGACGCTGGCGATACGTAACCTGGGGAAGCGGGTCAGGGTGCCGTGACAGATCAGCGCGGTGATCATGTCGGCGATCTCCCGATGGCCCAGCACCATCCAGCGGAATGCGCTTTGCGCCATGAAATTCTGGGTATAGGGCGGCTCCCACTTGCCGACGTAATCGTCGAGCGGCGGGAAGCTGGCGTGCAGGACTATCGGCAGGCCGGCCGCTTCCACATCCCGCCAGAACGGGTCGAACTCCGGCAGCGCCGGCGAGCGCCAGCCGTGGACGCCGTTGACCGGCCCGGGTTTGATGAGCGCCACAGCGGCGCCGTGATCGAGGATGTACTCCAGTTCGCGCTGGGCGCCGTCGACCTCGGAGAGGTTGATGATCGGCGTGGAGAAGACCCGGCCGTCGTAGTTGTAGGTCCAGTGCTCGGCCATCCACTGATTCAGCGCGTGAATGATGGCCGGCGTGAGCTCCGGGTCATCAGCGCTGGAGTGCTCCACCAGACTGGCCAGCGTCGGATAGTTGAGCGCCTCCACCACACCCTGGCGGTCGAGTTCGGCGACCCGGTCGGCGGGGTTGCGGGTGGCTGCCGGCGCCGCGATGGCGGGTCCCTGCATCTCGCGCAGGGTCAGTCCCTCGGTGTTCTCGCCGGCGAAGAACTTCTCGTGGGCGCCGGGGGCGGCGACCCGCTCGAACGTCGGGTTGGGGATGAAGTCGCTGACGCGGTTGTTGATGATGATCCGGGTCTGGCGGCCGATCTGCGCGAATTGAACTGCGCGGGAGTATTTCTCCGGCAGGTACTTGGTCAGCGCCTCGGGGGTTTCGTACATGTGCTGGTCGGCATCGAAGATCGGTGCGTCGCGGAACTGGCTGCCGCTCATAGGTGCCTCCCGGTCACTAGCGGGTCAGGATGGTGGCCGCAGCGGTGCCCGGCGCCCCGTAGAGCTGGGCGAACCCCACTTTGGGCTCGCCCGGCACCTGGCGGTCACCGGCCTCGCCGCGCAGTTGGCGCACCAGCTCGTGCAGCTGACGCAGGCCCGAGGCGCCGATCGGCTCGCCGTTGGCGATCAGCCCGCCGTCGGTGTTGACCGGAAGCGACCCGGAGATCTCGGTCGCGCCCTCGGCGAGCAGCTTCTCCTGGTCGCCGTCGGCGCAGAAGCCGCACTCGGCCATGTGGATGATCTCCGCGCCGGCGTCGGTGTCCTGCAGCTGGATGACGTCGACGTCTTGCGGTGCCACGCCGGCCTTCTCGAACGCGGCGCGAGCGGCGTAGACGGTGGGCGCCACGTCCTCGGTGACCGGCGCGAAGGTGGTGTTGACCTCGTAGGCGCCGTAGCGGCGAGTACGGACTTCCACCGCGCGCAGGTACACCGGCTTGTCGGTGTAGCGGTGCGCGATGTCCGCGCGGCACATCACCACCGCTGCCGCCCCCTCATCGGGTGCGCAGAACATGTACTGCGTCAGCGGGTAGTTCAGCATCGTCGAGCCCAGGATCTCCTCCTCGGAGATCGGCTTGCGCCGAAACGCATTCGGGTTCAGCGCCCCGTTGCGGAAGTTCTTGGCGGCGACCTTGGCCAATGTCTGTTGGGAGATACCGTGATCGTGCAGATACCGGTTGGCCTTCATGCCGAAGAACTGGGTGGTCAGGTACTGGCCGTTCTCGGCGTACCAGCGAGGCATCCCGACCAGCGCTGGATCCTCGGTGAACGCCCCGCGGGGATGCTTGTCGAGGCCGACGGCGATACCGATGTCGTAGTCGCCCAGCCGGATACCGTCCGCGCAGACCTTGGCGGCGCTGGCCGCCGTCGCGCAGGCGTTGAACACATTGGTGAACGGGATGCCCGACAGCCCGACCATGCCGACGATCGCATCCGGGTTGGCCACCGTCCAGCTGCCGCCGGTCGCGGCGCCGATGTCTTTCCAGTCCACGCCGGCGTCGGCGACCGCGGCGAAGATGGCATCCACCCCCATCTGCATCGCAGACTTGCCCTCGAAGCGGCCGAACGGGTGCAATCCCACCCCGATGATGGCGACATCGTTCATGCGCCCTGCTCCATCGGCCGGAACGCGAACGTGATGATCTCGGTGCCGTCGGCGTCAGTGGCGAACGGCACCATGGTCAGCTCCACCGGCATACCGAACTCCAGCTTCTCAGGGTCGTTCTCGGTGAGCCGGCCTTCCACCCGCACGGCATCGCCGAGCTGCACCAGGCCCACTCCGAACGGGACGAAGTCCTTCCCCGTCGGGCCCAGATACGGTGGGCCGGGCGGGAAACCCTGGGTGGTCCAGGCCACCAGGGTTCCGGTGCGCGGGAGCAGCTGCTGTGCCATCTGGTCACCGCTGCAGCTCGGGCAGCGCGGCTGCGCTGGAAACACCGTGGCCTCGCAGTCCGCGCAGCGACTGCCGACCAGCTGCGGACTATCCGCCGGCCAGGTCGAGATATCGGGAGCTAGCGCCTTCTGCATGGAACCTCCGCGCAACGGGTCTATTAACTGTAATGCTTACAGTAATGTACGCTAGCGCAGGTTGAACAGCGGGGTTTGAGGCGATGACAGCGAACAACGAATCGGCCGGGCGACGCCGGGGCCTCGTCATGGGCGCCAGCGGCAACGTCGGCGCCTGTGTCACCCGGCAGTTGGTCGCCCGCGGCGACGACGTGCGCGTGCTGTTGCGCCGTTCGAGTTCCACCAAGGGCATCGACGGACTTGACGTGCAGCGGTGCTACGGCGACATCTTCGACACCGCGGCCGTCGCCGCGGCCATGGCAGACCGTGACGTGGTGTACTACTGCGTCGTCGACACCCGCGCGGAACTCCGTGATCCCGCACCGCTGTTTCGCACCAACGTCGAGGGGCTGCGCAATGTCTTGGAGGTGGCCGCGGATGCCGACCTCGACAAGTTCGTCTTCCTGAGCACCATCGGCACTATCGCGGTGGGGCGCAACGGCGAAACCGTGGACGAGGAAACGCCGTTCAACTGGGCCGACCAAGGTGGGGCCTACATCGCCTCCCGTCGTGAGGCGGAGCGGCTGGTGCTGTCCTACACGGCCGACCGCGGCGTGCCGGCAGTCGTCACGAACGTGTCGAATCCGTACGGTCCGCCGGACTGGCAGCCGCGCCAGGGCATGCTCGTCCAGCTGGCGGCGCAGGGGAGGATGCCGGCCTACGCGCGTGGTGTGGGATCGGAGGTGGTGGGCATCGACGATGCCGCCCGAGGCATGATCCTGGCCGCCGAACGGGGGCGGATCGGCCAGCGCTACATCATCTCCGAGCGGTACATGAGTCAGCGCGAGATGCTCACCATCGCCGCTCACGAGGTCGGGGCAACGCCGCCCCGCTTCGGCGTACCGATGGCGGTGTTGCATATCGCCGGGCATCTCGTCGGGGCGCTGGGGGCGCTGTTGCGCCGAGACTTCGCGTTCACCGCAACGGGTGCCCGGCTCATGGCGTTGACGTCGCCGGCCGACCACAGCAAGGCCACCCGCGAACTGGGCTGGCATCCGGAACCGACCGAGGACGCGATCCGGCGCGCCGCCAAGTTCTACCTGGAGCGCAGCAAGACATGATCCCGTTCACGGTTCGCCGCGACAACGACCTGGTGCCCAATCCCATCGCCCACGGCGGGTGGGGGCCGACACTGGGGGGACAGGTGGTCGGTGGCCTGTTGGCCCGCGCCGTCGAGCAACACGTGCCCGAAAACGACCTGCAGCCCGCGCGACTCACCGTCGAGATCCTGCGCCGGGTGGCCACCGAGCCGCTGCGAGTCACCGCGTCGGTGGTCCGCGCCGGGTCGCGGATGCGCGCGATAGACGCCGCGATGACGCAGGACGGCGAACTGGTGGCCCGCGCATCGGCACTGTATCTGCGGCGTGGCACCCAGCCCGACGGTGAGTTCTACACCACCGATGTCACGATGCCCTCGGCGCCGGTGGAGCCTGCGAGTTTCGACGAATCCGTGCCGATGTTCATCCAGACCTACGGCAGCGACGACGGTGGCCGTTTCCCGTGGCAGCACGCCGGTCCGCGCTACGCGTGGCTGCGCGAGATCCGTGATCTGGTCGACGGCGAAGAACTCACGCCGTTCGTGCGGGCCGCGATGGCCGTCGACGTCACCGCCTCGCTGACGAACTTCAGCACCAAGGGACTGGCGTTCATCAACGCCGACTACACCCTGACACTGAGCAGGCTGCCGGTCGGCCCCTATATCGGGCTGGCGTCGCTGACCCACTACAGCGACGCGGGCGTGGCGACTGGCAGCGCCGCGCTGTTCGACACGTCCGGCCCGATCGGCAACGGTGTATCGACTGCCATCGCGAACTTCAACTTCGATCCGAGCAGAGAGAAATCTGCGGCAGGCTAGGCGATAGCGCCGGACTCCTTCAGCTTTTCGATGCGGTCCCAGTCGATTCCGAGTTCCATCAACACCGTCTCGGTGTGCTCGGACGCCTGCGGAGCGCGGGTGGTTTCCAGCGGCTCGTGGTTGAACTGCACCGGACCTCGGACCACCTTGAACGCCGGCCCGCCATCGCCGGCCTCGACCTCCACGATCATGTCGTTGGCGATGGCCTGCTCGTCGGAGCCGAGATCGACCAGGCTCTGGAACGGCGCCCACTGACCCTTCATGGTCTTGAGGTGCTGACGCCAGTATTCGAACGGCTTGGCGCCGATCGCGGCGACGATCAACTCACTGGCCGCATCGGCGTTCTCCATCAACGGCAGCACGTCGGAGAAACGGGGGTCGTCGGCGGCCTCGGGAATACCGAGGTGCTCGAAGGTGTCCCGGATGTACCCGGTTGGGCTAACGATGCACAGGTTGATGGTGCCGCCATCAGAGGTGGTGTAGTTGCCCAGGAACGGATTCGCCGGGGAACCACCGGATTGCGGCATCAGCGAGCGCATGGCCTCGCCGGTCTCCATCCCCTGCGTCACGCTGGCGCCGGCCGCCCACCACGCGGTGGACAGCAGCGATACATCGACCTCGAGCGCCTCCCCGGTGCGTTCCCGATGCAGCAGCGCCGCGGCTATACCGCCGGCGATGTTCATGCCGCCGACCGAGTCGCCGAACGCGGGAATCCCCTGGGACAGCGGCGCTCCCAGTTCTTCTGGGCTCAGCGCGTGGCCCACGCCGCTGCGGGTCCAGAACGCGGTGCCGTCGAAACCGCCGATGTCGCGCTCCGGGCCCTTGTCGCCGTACGCGCTGCCGCGCGCGTAGATGATGTTCGGGTTCGCGGCACGAATGTGCTCGACGTCGAACCGGTTCTTCTGCCGTGCCCGCGGAAGGTAGTTGGTCAGGAAGACGTCCGCGGTCGCGGCGAGTTCGTAGAGCACCTGCTGCCCGTCGGGGGTCGAGACATCGATGCCGACGCTGCGCTTGCCGCGGTTGGGATGCTCGATCAGCGGATGCCGGTCGGGGTCGAGTTCGAAACCGCCCATCCGGATGAATCCGCGCTGGGTGTCGCCGCGCACCGGGTGCTCGACCTTGATGACGTCGGCGCCCCAGTCGGCCAGGATCGCCCCGGCTGCCGGGACGAACGTGAACTGCGCGACCTCCAGTACTCGGAAGCCGTCCATGACCTTGGTCAACTCGGCACGCTCCTGACATCCGACCAATTGGAGTATTCTACTGTAATGGTTACGGTTGGGCATCCGAAAGACGCCGGCGACGTTACGGCCACCAGTGTCGAGATCGGCGAACGGGCCGCGGCGGCCGCCGAGCCGCGGATGCTGATCGACGGCAAACTGGTCGACGCGGCATCGGGTGCGCAGTTCGACAACATCGCGCCGGCGACCGGGCGGGTGCTGGGCGCCACCGCGGCCGCCGATGCCGCCGACATGGAACGGGCCGTCGGCGCCGCCCGGCGAGCGTTCGACGACACCGACTGGGCGACCAACCGGGAACTGCGCAAGCGATGCCTCCAGCAGTTGCAGTCCGCACTGGAGGGCGAACAGCAGGAGTTGCGCACCGAGCTGATCGCCGAAGTGGGCTGTCCAGTGATGACGACCCAACTGGCACAGCTGGATTGGCCGCTGGCCGACGCGCTGCGGTACCCGGCACGGCTGATCGATGAGTTCGAGTGGGAGCGGCCGTTGCAGGGCGGCGGGCTGTTCGGTGAGCGCAATATGCGCACGGTGGTCAAGGAGCCGGTCGGAGTGGTGGCGGCCATCACCCCGTCCAACTTCCCGATCGAGGTGATCCTCAACAAGCTGGGGCCGGCATTGGCGGCCGGCAACACCGTCGTGCTCAAGCCCGACCCGAACACGCCGTGGAACGCCACCCGGCTCGGCCGGCTGGTCGCCGAGCACACCGACATCCCCGCCGGCGTGCTCAACGTGGTGCCCACGGGATCCAACGAGGTGGCCGGTTTGCTCGGCACCGATCCCCGCGTCGACATGATCTCCTTCACCGGATCCACCGCCGTGGGCAAGCTGCTGGCACGCCAGAGCGCCGACACCATGAAGCGCACTTTCCTTGAACTGGGCGGGAAGTCGGCGCTGATCGTGCTCGACGACGCCGACCCGGCCAAGGTGATCCCGGGTGCGGTCGGAGTGTGCGTGCATGCCGGGCAGGCCTGCGCGGCCACCACCCGGATGCTGGTGCACACCTCGCTCTACGACGGGGTGGTCGCCGCGGTCACCGCGGCGTTCGCGGGGGTAACGGTCGGTGACCCCGTGCTGCCGCAGACCCTGGTGGGTCCGCTGATCAGCGCCGCGCAGCAGCAGCGGGTGCTCGATGCGATTGCACAAGCCCGCCGCGACGGCGCTGAGATCACCACCGGTGGTGGGGAAGTCACGGATCTGCCGGGCGAGCTGGCGGGTGGGTACTACGTGCAGCCGACGGTGATCGTCGGCGTCGACAACAGCGCGGCCATTGCCCAACAGGAGGTGTTCGGCCCGGTGCTGGTGATCCTGCCGTTCGGTGATGACGACGAGGCGGTGCGGATCGCTAACGACAGCGCCTACGGCCTGGCCGGCGCGGTGGTGTCGGCGTCACGCGAGCGGGCCATGGCCGTGGCCCGCCGGGTGCGGACCGGGGCCATCGGCGTCAACGGTGGCATGTACTACGGCGCCGACGCGCCGTTCGGCGGCTACAAGAGCAGCGGCTGGGGTAGGCAGTGCGGGGTCGAGGGGTTCTCGCAGTACCTGGAGACCAAGACCATCGGCTACCGCAAACCGCGGGGGGCCTGAGTCCCCCGCCGCGCCGTGTACCCCGCGTCGGGCTCCGGTTCGGGCGTCTGGCGAGTTTCGACCATAGGCGTTTGTGCCCGGCTTGTAGCGACAATTCCTGCCGCGGGCGAGGTTCGGCGCAAATTGTCGCTATGAGGCGGTCAAACGTCTTACCGTCCGCAGCTCACTTGCTGGTGAACATCACCGGCAGCGACCGCGGCGAGCGGAACGGTTGGCCGTAGATGTGCGTGTTGTCGTCGGTCACCAGAGTGATGTCGCCGAGCCGGCCCAGCAGGCGCTCCATCGCAACGCGCATCTCCATGCGGGCCAGATGCAGGCCCATGCAGGTGTGCTCGCCGGCGGCGAACGTGATGTGCGGAATCCATTTGCGGGAGATGTCGAACTGCTCCGAACGCTCCCACCGGGTCTCGTCCCGGTTGGCCGACCCGATGCACACATCGACGACGGCGCCGGCCGGAATCGGCACACCGGCGACCTCGGTGTCGCGGATCGCGGTGCGCTGCACGGTGGTCAGCGGGGTTTCGTAGCGCAGCCCCTCCTCGATGGCGGGGCCGATCAGGTCGTGGTCGGCCCGTACGGCGGCGAACTGGTCGGGATGGGTCAGCAGCAGATAGAGCAGGTTGCTGGTGGCCCGATAGGTGGTCTCCAGCCCGGCCGGCAGCAGCAGCCGCAGGAACGAGTAGATCGCCTCGTCGCTCAACTTCTCGCCGTCGATCTCGGCAGTGACCAGATCGCCGATGATATCTGCGGTCGGGTGCGATTTGCGTCTGTCCATCTGGTCGAGAAAGTAGTCCTTCAACGCCGCGGACGCGCTGAACGCACGCTCGTAATTGACGGTGTAGCTGATCAGCTCGATCGCTCGCTGCCGAAACCACGGTAGGTCCTCTTCGGGAAGGCCCAGCAACTTGGAGATGACGCGGGTGGGGAACTCGAAGGTGAACCCGGCCACCAGATCCGCGGTTCCGGCGTCGATGAACTCATCGATCAGGGCGTTACAGACGGGCCGCACCACGTCCGGTTCCCAGTGCACCAACGATTTCCGCTTGAAGGCCGAGGACACCAGGTTGCGGTGTTTGCGGTGCGGCTCACCCTCCATCGCCAGGATGGTGGGCCCCAGGAACAGCCCGATCGTCATGTCGTAGATGCGCGAGTTGAAGGAATCCGCCTCGCGGAACACCTGGTTGACTGCTTCAAAAGAGACAGCGGCGAACGACGTCTTCGGTCGCAGGGAGTCCGGGGTCTTGGAGTAGTCCATGACCGTTCCGGGGAAGATGCCCGCCTCGCGGCGCTTGACCTCGAAGTACGGGTACGGGTCCCGGATGAAGCCGGCCGGCTTGTCGAGTGTGGTGGCGGCGCCGTCAACCTGGCTCTCCACGACTGGCCTCCCGTCTGGCTGAGTAGAATACTGTAAACATTACAGTAAATGATTACACCTGCACTGCGCCATCTCAGGCCAGGCTGATCGGCATCCGCTTGATGCCGTGCACGAAGGTGCTCTGCAGGTACTGCGGCTCGCCGAGCGTGACCTCGGGCAGCCGGGTCAGCAGCTCGTAGAACAAGTGGCGCAACTGCATCCGGGCGACGTGGGTGCCCAGACAGTAGTGCGCGCCGCCCCCGCCGAACCCCAGGTGCGGGTTGGGGTCACGGGTGATGTCGAACTCGTGCGGCCGGTCGAACACCGTCTCATCGCGGTTGGCCGAGCAGTAAAACAGTGCGATCTTCTCGCCGGCCTTGATCTCGGTCCCGGCGACTTCGGTGTCCACCACGGCGTGGCGGGCGAACGCGAGCACCGGTGTCGACCAGCGCACGAATTCCTCGACCGCCCCACCGATCCGGTTGTCGAAGTCGGCCAACAGCCAGGCGCGCTGTTCGGGGTGATCAATCAGCGCCTTGAACGCGTGCGTGGTGGTCTGTTTGGTGGTGTCGTTGCCGGCCGATCCCAGCAGCACCATGAAGGAGCCGAGCTCTTCGTCGCTGAGCCGGTGGCCGTCGACCTCGGCGTTGACCAGTTCGGTCATCAGATCATCGTGCGGTTCGGCGCGACGGCGCTGCGCCAACTCGACGCCGGAACCGGCCAGCACACCCAGCTGCGTCATGACATGCACGGCCCGCTCCTCCAGCGAGGCGTACTCGTCGTCGCTGCCGCTGAACAGACATTCGGCGGCGTAGGCCACCTTCTGCTGGTCGGCGGGATCGATGCCGATCATGTCGGAGATGGTGCGCATCGGCAGCTGGCCCGAACAGCTTGCGACGAAGTCGATCTGGTTGCCGGTGTGCAGCTGCTCGAGCAGGTCGTCGACGATGCTGCGGGCGTTGGTCTTGATCTGCTCCTCGATGCGCCGGACCTGGCGCGGGGTGAAGCCCGAGCTGATCAGCTTGCGGTAGCGGGTGTGCTCCGGGGGGTCCATCGCCAGGAAGAAGGTCATGTTGCGCTGGATCTCGGCCGGCATCGGATCGACGCTGACGCCTTCGCTGGAACAGAACAGCTCCTCGTGCTGGCTGACGAACTTGACGTCGGCGTGGCGGGTAGCCGCCCAGTAGCCGGTCTCTTCGTGGGGGAATACGGCCGGTATCGGCCGGTGCCAGCTCAGCCCCGGTTCGCCGCGCAACGTCGCGAAGCTCTCGTCGCGGGAGCGAAAGTCATTGCCCCAGAAGGCTGGATCCGAGATGTCGAGCCGGTGGTAGGGGCGCGGCGAAGTGGGCGGGCTGGCAGGTGAACTCAGGGTCATGTCGTCCTCTCGGCTCAGACGGTGATCGGGGTGCCGGCGGTGATCGAGGTGATGAAGCCGCCGTCGACGGCGATGTCCTGACCGGTTATCCAGCCGGCCTGCGGCGAACCGAGGAAGTCGATCAGCGGCACGATGTCGTCGACGACGCCGTGCCGGCCGACGGTGTTACGCACGGTGTCGAGCACTTCCTTGCCCATCGACTGCTCGAAGTCGGCCAGGATCGGGGTCTCGACCGGGCCCGGGCTGACGGTGTTGATCCGCACCCCGTACTTGGCGTGCGCGGTCGCGGCCAATCGCTTGGCGTACAGGATCATCGCCTGCTTGGAGGAGGTGTACACCGGGAACGCCGGGTCCTGGCCGGCCTGCCAGCGCAGCACCGACTCGGCATCGGTCGCGTCGAGCAGCCCGTTGAGCGTCTCGATGCGCTGCTCCCAGCCCAGCGCGGCCGTCGAGGCCACCGCGACCACCGCGCCGCCGGGGCGCAGTCGCGGCAGCATGCCCTCGGTCATCAGGCGCATGCCCAAGTAATTGATGGTCAACACGTCGGCGGCCGGTGCGGTTCCGGGTACCCCGGCGACGTGGGCCAGCAGATCCCAGTCGTCGCCGATCCCGCCGGTGAACTCGGCGATGGCACCGGCGTCGCGTAAGTCGCAGCAGACGTGCTGCGACGCCGGGGTCTGCTGTGGGCGCACGTCGACGGCGAGCACGAAATCGCCGCGCTGGTGAAAGTGCGCGGCCGTCGCCGCGCCGATCCCCGATCCGGCGCCGACGACCACCACCCTGCGCTGAGCGTTGCTCATCCTCGCCAGCTTTCTGGTGAACCCGAAATGTCGACAGTAAGCTCGACTGTAACGAACTCGGGGGCTCCCGACAATGCTACGGTTGGCCCTCCGGACCACCCGCTGAACTCCCGGCAGGGGCGGCGCACGACGCAGGAGGAGCCGAGCATGACCGACACCATCGGGTTCATCGGCGCAGGCAAGATGGGCGAGCCGATGGTGCTGCGTCTGCTCGATGCCGGCCACCGCGTGCAGGTGTATGCACGCCGGCCCGAGGTGCGCGAGCGCCTGGCGGCCGCCGGTGCGGTGCCGGTGGAATCGGTCGCCGCGGTCGGCCGCGAATCCGACCTCGTGATCAGCTGCCTGTTCTCCGACGCCCAGCTGCTCGAGGTCGCCACCGGTCCCGACGGGCTGCTGGCCAACGTCAAGCCCGGCACCGTGGTGGTGTCGCACACCACCGGCACGGTGAGCACTCTGACCGGACTGCTCGAGCAGTTCCCCGCCGGGCCGGTGCTGGTGGACGCACCGGTCAGCGGCGGCGCCCACGACATCGCCGCGGGGAAGCTGACGGTCCTGCTCGGCGGCCCGGGCGACGCGGTGGCCTGCGCCCAGCCGGTGCTGGCCGCCTACGCCGACCCGGTGATCACCACCGGGGAGTTGGGCACCGCCTTGAACCTCAAACTGATCAACAACGTGCTGTTCGCGTCCAACGCGCAACTCGTCGCGGCTGCCGTCGAATTGGCGAAGAACCTCGGGGTGCCCGAAGCCAGCCTGTTCGCAGCGCTGGAGCACTGCAGCGGCGGCAGCCGGGCGGCCGGGTACGTGCAGTCGGCCGGGGGAGTCGAGGACTTCGGCAAAATCGTTGCGCCCTTTATGCGCAAAGACGTGGCCGCGTGCATCGAGGCCGCCGCGGACCGCGGTGTCGAGCTGGGGCAGCTGCGTACCGTGGCCGAAACCGGGCCGCTGGATCTGTCGTGACCGAGCCGGCGGCCGGCGAGATCGCCGACCTGCAGAACCTGCTGGCAACGCAGCGGCAATCGTTCGTCGCCGACGGGCCGCCCGATGTGGACGTCCGGCATGGCCGCATCGACCGGTTGCTGGCCCTGGTGCTGGACAACACCGACGCCTTCGTCGACGCGATGGCCGCAGATTTCGGGACCCGGTCGCGGGCGGCGTCGCTCTCCACCGAGCTGGTCGGCATGATGCCGGTGATCGAGCACACCAGATCGCATGTCAAGCAGTGGATGCGGGCCGGAAAGCTGATGCGGGCCGCACGGCTGGGCGGGCTGCGGGCCGAAGTGCAGCCCAGCCCGCTGGGCGTGGTCGGGATCATCGGCCCGTGGAACTTCCCGCTGCAACTGGTGGTACTGCCGGCGGCGGCGGCGTTCGCCGCGGGCAACCGGGTGATGATCAAGATGTCCGAAATCACCTCGCGCACCGCCGAGTTGATGAAAGGCCTGACGCCGGGATACTTCGATGCCGAGGAACTCGCCGTCGTCACCGGCGGCGCCGACGTGGCGGCCGCGTTCGCGGGGCTGCCGTTCGACCACCTGTTCTTCACCGGGTCGCCTGCGGTGGGTGCGCTGGTGCAACGCGCGGCGGCCGAGAACCTGGTCCCGGTGACACTGGAGCTGGGTGGCAAGAACCCGGTCGTGGTCGCCCCGAACGCCGATATCGGGCGATCGGCGAAACGGATCGCGTCGGCCCGGATGGTCAACGGCGGTCAGGTCTGCGTATGCCCGGATTATGTGCTGGTGCCCGAGCGCGACATCGACTCGTTCGTCGAGGTCGCCCGGCAGACGCTGCAGGAGATGTTCCCGACCGTCGTGGCCAACGGTGACTATTGCTCGTCGGTTAACGATGCCAATTTCGACCGGGTGCTGGCCCTGATCGACGACGCCCGCGAACGCGGAGCCAGGGTGGAAACCATTGCACCGGAAGGGGAGTCGCTGCCGGATCGCGCCTCCCGCAAGATCGCCCCGACCATCGTTCGCGACGTCGACGACACGATGCGGATCGCCGAGGAGGAGATCTTCGGGCCGGTGTTGATGGTGCAGGGATACCGGACCGTCGATGACGCGATCGATCAGATCAACGCGCGTCCCGCGCCGCTGGTCGCCTACTGGTACGGCCCCGACGACGGCAGCTTCCGGGATTTCGTGCGGCGCACCCGAAGCGGTGGTGTGGCCCGCAACGACTTCGCCGCGCAGATGATCCCGTCGGCTGCCCCGTTCGGCGGTGTGGGGCGCAGCGGGATGGGCGCCTATCACGGCAAGGCCGGCTTCGACGCCTTCAGTCACTACCGAACGGTGGTCGGCTCAGACCTGCCGTTCAGCCTGACCGGGTCCGCGGCGCCGCCGTTCACACCCGGGATGCGGTTCTACGCCGATGCGATGCTGCGCAGGGCGCGCAACCGAACGCACCGGCGACTCAAGCGCGGCTAGCCCTGTTCGGCCTGCTCGCGGGCCCACCGGTAGTCGGCCTTGCCGGCCGGGCTGCGCACGATCTGCGGCCGGAAGACGATCGCCTTGGGCAGCTTGTAGCGGGCCAGCGATCCGCCGGCGTGCTCGATGATCTCGGCCGAGGTGGCGGACGCCTGGTCGGCCAGAGCGACCACGGCCACTACCTCCTGCCCCCAGCGTTCGCTGGGCCGGCCGGCGACCACCACGTCGACCACGGCCGGGTGCGAGGCGATCGCCGTCTCGACCTCCTCGGCGAAGATCTTCTCCCCGCCGGAGTTGATCGTCACCGAATCCCGGCCGAGCAACTCGACCGAGCCGTCGCCCAGATGACGGGCCCGGTCACCGGGAACGGCGTAGCGCACCCCGTCGATCACCGGGAACGTCGCCGCGGTCTTGGCCGCGTCGCCCTTGTAACCCAACGGGACGTAGCCGCGCTGACCCAGCCAGCCCAGACCGTCGTGGCCGGGTGCCAGCACCGAACCGAGATCCTCGGCCACCACGCAAGTGTCCGGCCCGGCGCCGAAGGTCCCGGTCGAGACCGCGCCCGACGTCGACATGTGGCGCATCTGGGCGCCGGTCTCCGACGAGCCGACCCCGTCGATGACCATCGCCCCGGGCAGCGCCTCGACGATCTGCTGCTTGACGTACGGGGTCAACAGCGCGCCGCCGTTGGCCACCACCATCAGCGACGACACGTCGGCCCCGCCCCGCTGGATAGCCGCGATCAGCGGTCGCGCCATCGCGTCACCGACCACGGTGACCGACAGCACCTTTTCCCGCTCGATGGTGCGCACCACGTCGTCGGCGTCGAAATGGTCGACGACCGAAGGGAAGACCAGGGTTTGGCCGGTGTTGATCGCGGTCATCACCGCCCACTGCGCGGCGCCGTGGATCAGCGGCGGCAGGATCATCAGCTTGACGCCGGGATTCTCGGCGACCGGCCCCACGATGTCGTCGATGGAGCCGACCTCGTCGCCGGTCATCAGGTTGCGGCCACCGAACGAGCCCATGAAGATGTCGTGCTGTCGCCACAGCACGCCCTTGGGCATCCCTGTGGTGCCACCGGTGTAGAGCACGTAGAGGTCATCGGGGTCCGGCTGCACCCGCGGCGGTTGCGGCGAGCTGTCCGCCAGGACGGTCTCATAGTCCACGGCGCCGTCGAGCAGGGCGTTGCCGGAGTCGTCGGCGATCTGGATCAGCACCTTCAGTTGCGGCAGCTCGGGCAGCACCTCGGCGAGCGTGGGAGCGAACCTGGCGTGATACACCAACGCGGTGGCGCCGGAATCGGCCAACAGGTAGGCCAGTTCGTTGCGCACGTAACGGTAGTTGACGTTGAACGGCGCGACCCGCGCCCGGAAACTGCCCAGCAGGGTCTCAATGAACTCGTTGCCGTTGTAGGCGTAGATCCCCAACAGGTCCTGGCCGGTCTGGTGTCCGAGCAGGTCTGACCGCGGCGTGTGGCAGCCCAGCCCTTGCGCATGCAGGTACGCCGCCAACCGGTTGGACCGCTCGACGATCTGGGCGTAGCTGAAGCGCCGATCGCCTTGGACCACCAGGTCGCGGTCGGGAATCGCCGCGGCCACCGCCTCGATGACCTCCGGAACGGTGAATTGGGTCAACGGCGCCACGTGCGCATCAGCTCCTCGGTGGTGGTGATTGTCGCCAGCAGGGACAGGGTGTTCTTGATCATCGCAGCCCCGTACTCGGCCGGCACACCGGCCACCGCATCGCGGGGCAGCACCACCCGGTAGGCGGCGTTAACCGCGTCCATCACCAGATTCGGAATGGCCACGTTCAGCGAGACGCCGACCACCACGATGGTCGAAATCCCCAAGTTGCGCAGCACCGCATCCAGATCGGTCCCGCCCATCGGCCCCACGCCGTGGCAACGGCTCAGAACCAGATCCGATGGCTCCGGCCCGAATTCGGGCAGCAGGCTGGCGCCGGGGCTACCCGGATCGATGCTGACGGCGTCACGCCCCGCGGCGAACAGCCGCGCGTTGTGGTTGGATCCCCGTCCGTCCGGCCGTCGGTGCACCAGGCAGTGCACCACCTGCACTCCGGCTGCTCTGGCCACCGGCAGCAGCCGTGCGATGTTCGGACACGCTTCGCGGCGGGCCTCCTCGGCGAGTACCGGCAGTCCGGCATCGGGCCCGACGACTGCGCCCTGCAGCTCCTGAGTCACCAGCGCGGTGTGGCCGGGCGCCACCAGCTCCGCCAGGGCGGCCGTCACGGCAAGGCTGCCGCCGCGGACTCCGGCGCCACATCGTAGAACTGCGTCGCCCATTTCCGCAGCGTCATAAAGGGTTTCGCGTCGACCTTGGACAACGCCGGATGCTCGACGTAGCGCTGGTAACGCCAGATACCCAGGTCGTCCTCGACGGTGGACAGGAACTGCTGCTCGACGCGAGCGCGGATGTCCTCCGGCGGGGCCTCGGAGTCATCGCCGGGAATCCGTGGCCACCAGATCGAATAGAACAGGTCCGAGCAGCCCTCGTCGACCGGGGTGCAGGTGAAGATCAGCCGATGTTGCTGCACGCCTTCGAAGATGCTGATCGCTCCGCCGAGGCCGAACAGATGGGAGTGGAAACGCAGCGCCATCTGATCGGGGTCGTCGCTGTTCACATCGGGGAAGCCGGCGACGAAGTGCCACTCCCGGTCGGTCATCTGCCAGTCCAGCAGCCTCGGTGTCACCGTGGCGTGGTGCACGTACTGGAAATGCGCGCTGTCGGCGGCGTTCTCGGCGACGATCTGCGGATGAACCGGCTCGTCGGCCAGTCGGCGGGAGAACTCCGGATACGCCCGGTAGTAACCCTCGGGCCCGGTGGTGAACTGCGGGAACTTGCCGAAGATGTCCGGCATCTCCCACCCGGGCTCAGCTCCGTCGGGATGATGCCAGACAAACGCGCAGCCGTACTGCTCCATCACCGGATAAACGCGAAGGCGCAACGCCTTGTTGGGCCGGTCCGGCTGGTACGGGATGAACTTGTTGCAGCCGTCGGGTCCCCACTGCCAGCCGTGGAACGGGCATTCCACCCGGTCTTCGACGACCTTGCCGCCGTGGCCGAGGTGGGCGCCGAGATGCTTGCAGTGCGCCTCCATCACGTGCAGCTCCCCGGACTCGCCCCGGTAGGCGACCAGATCCTCACCGAAATAGTGCAGCGCGCGGGTCTTGCCGACCTCGAACTCGGGTGACCAGCCGATCATGAACCAGCCGGTGACTTTCCAGGTGAACGGGACCTTCATTCCGGATTCTCCAGCGCGCGCATAACTGAATACCGTACCGTAAACCTCTCAGTAGAGGAACCCGAAAGCATGGAGGCTGCCACAACATGGCCGAGTCCGTTGCGGCCGCCGGGTCGTCCCCGAGCGGTGCCGAAAAGCGCTACGACGCGCTGGTTATCGGTGCCGGGTTCTCCGGGCTCTACGCCCTGCACAGGCTGCGCGAACTGGGTGTGCGCACCCTGGTATTGGAGATGGCCCACGCGGTCGGCGGGACCTGGCTGGTCAACCGGTATCCCGGTGCGCGCTGCGACATCGAGAGCATCGAATACTCCTACAGCTTTTCCGAGGACCTCCAGCAGGAGTGGGTCTGGACCGAAACCATGCCGGCCCAGCCGGAGATCGAGGCATACCTCAACTTTGTCGCCGATCGGCTCGACCTGCGTCGCGATATCGCGTTCCACACCAAGGTCGTTGCGATGAGCTTCGACGACGACGCCGCGGAGTGGACGGTCACCACCGAGGCGGGGGAGCGTTTCACCGCGCCATTCGTGGTCGCCGCATCCGGGATCCTGTCGGTGCCGCTGGAGCCCGACATCGCCGGGATGGGCGACTTCGGTGGCACCTCGCTCTACACCAGCCGTTGGCCGGCCGGTGGGGTCGACCTGGCCGGCAAGCGGGTGGGTGTCGTGGGCACCGGATCCACCGGGGTCCAGCTGATCCCGGTTATTGCCCGAGAAGTCGATCAGCTCTATGTCTTTCAGCGTTCGCCGGCCTACACCCTGCCCTGGAAGGTCCGTCCGTTCGGTCCCGGCGAATTGGATGCACTCAAGGCCGACTACGCCCAGATCCGCGCCGCGCAGCGAGAGCATCCGGTCGGTGCGGCGCGACTGTCGGCCTTCTCGGTGCTGCTGGACATGCTGGGGCGCCCGCCGGTGAAGTCGGCCTCGCGCGACGAGCAGCTCCGCGCGATCGAGGAGCACGGGGTGATGGGCGCGTTGAACTGGGGCGACGTGTTCTTCGACATCGACGCCAACCGGATGGCCGCACAACTGTACGGCGAAGCGATCGCCCGCATCGTGCGCGACCCGGCCACGGCGGCCGCGCTGGTGCCGAGCCACCCGTTCGCCTGTAAGCGCCCGATCATCGATCAGGGCTACTACGAGACGTTCAACCGTGACAACGTGACTCTGGTGGACCTGCGTGCCGAGCCGGTCGACACCGTGACGCCGACCGGGATACGGACCGAGCGGGACCACTACGACCTCGACGTGATCATCTACGCCACCGGTTTCGACGCCATGACCGGTGCGCTGAGTCGCATCGATATCCGTGGCCGTGACGGGGTGTTGCTCCGTGACGTCTGGGCAAACGAGGGGCCGGTGTCTTATCTGGGACTGCAGGTCGCCGGATTCCCGAACCTGTTCACCGTCCAGGGCCCCGGCAGTCCCAGCGCGGCAACCAATTTCGTCGCCGCTCTGGAGCAGCACGTGGAGTGGATCGGTGACTGCATCGCCTACCTGCGGGCCAACGGGTACCGCACCATCGAGGCGTTACCGGCCGCTCAGACCGAGTGGATCGACCACACCACCTCGTTGGTCGCGCCGACCGTGCTGGTTCACCCGAGCTGCAATTCCTGGTACAACGGCGGAAACGTCCCCGGCAAGAAGCGGATGTATATGGGATACACCGGAGGGATTCCGGAGTACCGCCGCCACTGCGACGAAATCGCCGCCGCCGGTTACAGCGGTTTCAAACTCGGGTGACGACGATGGGGTCGACGCAACGGGTACCGCAGATCATCCGGGGACTGGGTGGGGTGCTGCCCCGATCGGTCCGAGCACTGCAGACCTCAGCGGACTGGACGGCGGCCTCGCCCCGCGGGATGCGTCAACTGGCGGAGGTGCTGTTCGACGAGCTGACGCTGACCGGCATGACGCTGCTTGCTCCGGCCCCGGTGCTGGCTCGCCCGTTGTCCGAGTGTCTGGCGGCCGCCGACGAGCTGTCCGGGCTGGGTATCGACGGGGCGCACACCGCGCCGGATCCACTGCGGGTGGCGACGATTCGTCGGCGCCGGGTGGCAGGGCTGACCGTCGAGCAGCTGAGGTTCCGGCACGACCCCGGGCTGCCGCCGTCGCTGGCGGAGTTCGCCGGCCCGGCGACCGCGGCAGTCGTGGTGTGCCGCCACCGCGGCGGCCCGCGCCCCTGGCTGGTCTGGGTGCACGGAGCCGGTCAGGGCAACTGGTCGGATCTGCTGGTAGCGCGCGTGCAGCGGCTGCACCGGCTGGGTTTCAACATCGCGCTGCCGGTCCAGCCCGGCCACGGCGTGCGTCGCCGCGCC
Organism: Mycolicibacter terrae; assembly: GCF_010727125.1. Lineage (NCBI taxonomy): Bacteria > Bacillati > Actinomycetota > Actinomycetes > Mycobacteriales > Mycobacteriaceae > Mycobacterium > Mycobacterium terrae. The sequence continues at coordinate 717,590 of NZ_AP022564.1, forward strand.
TGGCCCGCCTACCCCGGACATGATCCGCTGGCCAATGTCGCCGGGATGATGCGCGCGATCTCCGAAGTCCGTGCGGTGGTGCGCTGGGCGACGCCGCAGGCTACCGCCGTGACGGTGGCGGGTGTGTCGTTGGGCAGCCCGGTCGCCGGGCTGGTGTCGCACCTGGAGTCCGGCGTCGACGCCGTTGCGGTCTACACCCCGATCGCCGGGCTCAACTCGATGATCGCGCACCATCTGTGGCGATGGGGGCCGGCGGGGCTCTCCGTCGCCGACGCGTTGCGCTCGGAGACGGCCGCGGCATTGATGTCGGTGGTCGATCTGTTGGCCACCAATCCGAGACCGGCTGCCGATCGCCGGCTGATCGTGGCCGCGCGCCACGACCAGATGGCCTATCCCGAACCCGCGGTGGCGCTGCATGACCGGTGGGGCGGCCGGTTGTTCTGGCACGACGGCGGCCACGCCGGACATATCTTCTCGCGGCGGGTGCAGGCGGAGACCGAACCGTTTCTGTCGCAGATCGGAGCTGGCCGATGACCGCGTTGGCGATTCCCTCCGGCATCGACGCTGTGACACCGCAATGGCTGACCACGGCGCTGTGTTCCTGCGGCACCATCGCCGACACCGCTGCAGTCACCGGGGTCTCGGCTGAGCGGATCGCCGAGGACACCGGGTTCTCGGCGTTGCTGTATCGGCTGCGGATCACCGGAAGCCAGGGGCTGCCACCGAGTTTGATCGTCAAGCTGCCCGCCCAGTCCGAGGCCAGAGGGGCCATGGAGATGCTGGGCGGCTACCAACGTGAACTGTCGTTCTACCAATCGGTGGCGGGCAGGGCGCCGCTGCCGACGCCCCGGGTCTACGCCGCCCTGATCGACGGCGTGGATTTCGTGCTGGTGATGGAGGACCTGGCGGACTGGGTCAATGCCGACCATCTCGCCGGGCTCTCGATGCGACAAGCCCGCGTGGCGATCCAGCAGTTGGCCGGTTTGCATGCCTGGTCGGTCACCGCCGCCGACTCCGATGCGCTTGCGGTCTTTCCCAGTCTTGACACGCCGGTTGTTCGTGAGCTGCTGGTTGCGGCCTTCGGAATCGGATGGCAGGTCTACCGCGACAAGTCCGCGGCTCCGGTGCCCGCTGCGGTCGCTCGATACACCGAGCGGTTCACCGAGTTCGCCCCGCAGGCATTGGCGGCGTTGACAGAACGCCGGATGCTGCTGCACGGCGATATCCGTGCTGACAACATGTTCTTCGACGGCGACGCGCTGAAGGTCGTCGACTACCAGTTCGCTTCGCTGGGGTGCGGCGTCGCCGACATCGGATATCTGGTCAGCCAGGGGCTGCCGGTGCAGGCTCGCCGCGGCCACGACGAGGAGCTGGTGCGCGACTACCTGGTCGAGCTCGCCGCGCAGGGCGTCACCGACTACGGCTTCGACGAGGCGTGGCGGCACTACCGGATGGCGGTGGCGTATCTGCTGTTGTTTCCCGTCCTCGCCCTGATCGGCTGGGACACGATGCCGCAGCGCTCCCGCGACCTGTGCCTGACGCTGACCGACCGGGCGGTGGCGACCATCGACGACGTCGATGCGATCGGGGTGTTTGCGTGAGCGGCAGGGTCCGCGGTGCCCGTGAGGTGGTGGAGCTGTACAACCTGGTGGTGTGGAACGAGCGCGATTTCGCGCTCGCCGACGAATTGATCGGTGACGTCGTGGTGCGACACGAGGTGGGCGAAGCGCACACGCTGACACATGACCAGGCTGTTGCGCGGGTGGTGGATCACTGGAAGCTGTTCGACACGCTGCGTTTCGAGCTGAACCTCGTCGTCGCCGGCGACGACGGCGAACACGTCGCCATCGTCTACCAATCACCGATGACCCTGAGCGACGGGACTGAAATGACCGTCAGCAGTATGGAGGTGTTCCGCGTGGTCGACGGGAAGATCACCGAGGTGTGGAACTGCGGATACAAGCAAGGGGTTTGGGCATGACCGACCGCGTACTCGACGAACTGGGCTACTACCTTCTGGCCGGCGCCGGTGGCGAAGGGCCGGCCGCGCTGATGGACGAGGCCCGCCGTGGCGAGCAGCTCGGCTTCGGTACCGCGTTCATCTCCGAGCGCTGGAACGTCAAGGAGGCGTCATCGCTGGTTGGGGCGGCTTGCGCGGTCACCGACAGGATGCAGATCGCCACCGCCGCCACCAATCACAACACCCGTCATCCGCTGATCACGGCGTCGTGGGCGACCACCATGCACCGGCTATCCGGCGGCCGGTTCACCCTGGGCATCGGCCGCGGCGTGGCGGCCATGTATGCCGCGTTCGGCATCCCCAGTGTCACCACTGCGCAGATGGCCGACTTCGCGCAGGTGATGCGGCGGCTTTGGCAGGGCGAGGTGATCTTCAATCACGACGGGCCGATCGGTCGATATCAGGTGCTGTTTCTGGATCCGGACTTCGACGAGGACATCCGGCTGGCGCTGGTGGCGTTCGGACCGAAAACGCTCGAGCTGGGCGGCGCGCTGTTCGATGACGTCATCCTGCACACCTACTTCACTCCGGAAACGTTGCAGCGCAGCGTGAAGACAGTCAAGAATGCCGCGGAACGGGTCGGTCGCGATCCGGCCAGCGTGCGGGTGTGGTCGTGTTTTGCCACCGTCGGCGATCACCTGCCAGAGGAGTTGCGGCTGAAGAAGACGGTCGCGAGGCTCGCGACCTACCTGCAGGGCTACGGCGATCTGATGGTGCGTACCAACAACTGGGATCCCGCTGTACTGCAACGCTTCCGGGAGGATCCGGTGGTGACTTCTATCGCCGGCGGCATCGACCACAAGGCCAGCGCTGATCAGATCGAGCATATTGCCACCCTGATCCCCGACGACTGGCTGGAACCGGCGGCCACCGGTACGGCGCGGCAGTGCGCGGAGCGTGTCCGGGCGGAGTTCGGCTACGGGGCCGACGCAGTGATCATGCACGGCGCCACGCCCGACGAGTTGGAGCCGGTGGTCACCGCCTATCGCGACCTCGCCGACCGCCGAGAGTGACGTTGGCTCACGCTCGAGTCGCGAATGTTCACGCTCGGCGGGGTGGGGCGGCGTCAGTCCAGGCCGCCGCGGATGGCGTCGAATGCGTCGCCGAGAGCCTGTGGCAGTGCCAGGGACGTGTCGCGCAGCCAGTGTTCGTAGGCGCTCAGTGCGACGCCCAGCATCATCCACGCCACCGTCTGCGGCCGCAGGTCGGTCGGGGCCACCCCGTCGCGGCGTGCCACGAATTCGGCGATCACGCTGCGCCACCCCGCGTACATCGTCATCGAGTAGGCCTGCAGTTCGTCGGTTTGCAGGATCACCCGCATTCGCCGCCGATGCCGAGCGGTCTCACCGTCGTCGAAGGTGTTGAACGTCAACAGAGCCGCGCGTAGCGCGTCGCCGAGCGGGGCGTCGGGATCGATACCGTCCAGCAGCTCGCGCAGCTGCCGCAGATGTGCATCGAAGTCACCCCAGGGGATGGCGTTCTTCGAGGCGTAGTACCGAAACAGCGTGCGACGGGCGATTCCGGCGGCATGGGCGACGTCGTCGACACTGACCTCACCGAACCCCCGGGTGGCGAACAGGTCGATCGCCACGGCGGTGATGTGCTCCCGGGTGGTCGAGCGGCGACGGCCGACCCTGGTCTGCGCCTGCGATCCGGTGCCACCCACTTTTCTCCCGACCCATCTTCCGTTCTGACACTCGATGCCATATCCTGACCGGGATTGTGACCGATCCGACAGTGCGCTGTCGACCGAACCGCGAGGAAATACCGGAACCATGGACGCCCAGCAGCAGACCGAAGCCAGCACCCAGACCGATCTCGTCGTTGAGAACCTGGTCGAGGAAGTATCCATCGACGGTATGTGCGGGGTCTACTGACCGTGTCCGCCGCCGCCGGGGCGGCGCGCGTCACCGACACCTTCAACCCGGATCTGGGCTGGCGCCTGCATCCACAGGTGTCGGTGCGGCCCGAGACTTTCGGCGCGCTGCTGTATCACTTCGGGACGCGCAAGCTGTCGTTCCTGAAGAACCTCACCATGGTCACGCTGGTCAACTCGCTGGCCGAGCACCCCGACGCCCGGTCGGCTTGTCGCGCCGCGGGGATCGACGCCGCCGCCGAACCGGCCTACCTGCGTGCCCTGGGCGTCCTGGCGGCGTCCGACATCCTGATCGCCGCGTACCCCGAGGAGACACCGTGACCGCACCCGCCGCAGCCCCGAGCCTGGTCGAGCATTTCGAGCACGGCCTGGATGCGCCGATCTGCCTGACCTGGGAGCTCACCTACGCCTGCAACCTGGCCTGTGTGCACTGCCTGTCCGCGTCGGGCCGGCGTGACCCGCGGGAGCTGTCCACGAGGGCGTGCAAGGACATCATCGACGAGCTGGAACGCATGCAAGTGTTCTACGTCAACATCGGTGGTGGGGAACCCACTGTGCGAGAAGACTTCTGGGAACTGGTGGACTATGCCACCGCCCACCACGTCGGGGTGAAATTCTCCACCAACGGCCTGCGGATCACGCCGGAGGTGGCGGCCAAGCTGGCGGCCAGCGACTATGTCGACGTCCAGATCTCCTTGGACGGCGCCACCGCCGAGGTCAACGACCCGATTCGCGGCAAGGGCTCCTTCGACATGGCGATCCGCGCATTGGAGAACCTGTCGGCGGCCGGATTCGCCGACACCAAGATCTCGGTCGTGGCAACCCGTCACAACATCGACCAGCTCGACGACTTCGCCGCGCTGGCGGCGCGATACGGCGCCACGCTGCGCATCACCCGACTGCGTCCGTCCGGCCGGGGTGTGGACGTCTGGGATGACCTGCACCCGACCGCCGACCAACAGCGCCAGCTGTACGACTGGCTGGTCGCCAAGGGCGAGGGCGTGCTGACCGGAGACTCGTTCTTCCACCTGGCGCCGCTGGGTGAATCCGGTGCGCTGGCCGGACTGAACATGTGCGGTGCCGGTCGGGTGGTCTGCCTGATCGACCCGGTCGGCGACGTCTATGCCTGCCCGTTCGCCATCCACGACGAGTTCCTGGCCGGAAATGTGTTGGCCGATGGCGGATTCGCTCAGGTCTGGAGGCATTCCGAGCTTTTCAACGAGCTGCGCAGCCCCAAGGCGGGCGGTGCCTGTGCCAGCTGTCCGCTGTATGACACCTGCCGGGGCGGCTGCATGGCCGCCAAGTTCTTCACCGGTCTGCCGATGGACGGGCCCGACCCGGAATGCGTCCGCGGCTTCGGTGAGCAGGCGCTGGCCGGCGAGCGACAGAAGCCCCGCCCGAGCAGCGACCACTCGCGTGGAAAGCGCAGCAGCGCGCCGCGGTCTCTGACGGTGCTCGCCCCGGCGGGCCCGGCGAAGGCCCCCAAGCGGCTCTGCGATGAAAGTCCGATCTGACTCATGGCCCGTGACATCTGGTTCGAGACCGTCGCCATCGCCCAGGAAAGGGCGCGCAAACGTCTCCCGAAATCCGCATACTCGTCCCTGATCTCGGCCAGCGAGAAGGGCCTCACCGTCTCCGACAACGTCGAGGCCTTCAGTGAGCTGGGCTTCGCCCCCCACGTCGTCGGTGCGCTGGAGAAACGTGATCTGTCGACAACCGTTATGGGCCAGGATCTTCCATTTCCGGTGATGATCTCGCCGACGGGCGTGCAGGCCGTCCACCCCGACGGCGAGGTGGCCGTCGCGCGGGCTGCCGCCGCGCGCGGCACCGCGATGGGGCTGTCTTCGTTCGCCAGCAAACCGATGGAAGAGGTCATCGCGGCCAATCCCAAGACCTTCTTCCAGATCTACTGGCTGGGGGGCCGGGACGCGATCGCCGAACGGGTCGAGCGCGCGCGGGCCGCCGGTGCGGTCGGCCTGATCGCCACCACCGACTGGTCCTTCTCGCACGGCCGGGACTGGGGCAGCCCGAAGATCCCGGAGCGGATGGACCTCAAGACCATGGTCAAGATGATGCCGGAGGCCCTGACCCGGCCGCGGTGGTTCCTGCAGTGGGCCAAGACCATGCGCCCGCCGAGCCTGCGGGTGCCCAATCAGGGCCGGCGCGGTGAACCGGGGCCGCCGTTCTTCCAGGCCTACGGTGAGTGGATGGGTACCCCGCCGCCGACCTGGGCGGACATCGCCTGGCTGCGGGAGCTTTGGGGCGGGCCGTTCATGCTCAAGGGCGTGATGCGCGTCGATGACGCGAAAAAGGCTGTGGATGCCGGAGTTTCGGCGATCTCCGTGTCGAACCACGGCGGCAATAATCTGGACGGCACGCCGGCCGCGATCCGGGCACTGCCGGCCGTCGCCGAAGCGGTGGGCGACCAGGTGGAGGTGCTGCTCGACGGCGGCATCCGGCGGGGCAGCGACGTCGTCAAGGCGCTGGCGCTGGGCGCCCGGGCGGTGATGATCGGCCGCGCCTACCTGTGGGGGCTGGCCGCGGCCGGGCAGCCGGGGGTGGAAAACGTCCTCGACATCCTGCGCGGCGGTATCGACTCGGCTCTGATGGGCCTCGGGCGGGCCTCGGTGCACGATCTGTCGGCAGACGACGTGTTGATTCCGGCCGGTTTCACCCGGCCGCTCGGCGTGCCGTCCGACGGGGGCCGCTAGCCCGGCCAGGCCGCCCACCTGCGAACTCAGGGTCAGCCACTGGTGCTGCCGTGGCGGACGGGACGGGCGTGGCAAATCCGGGCTCGCCCCCCGGTATGGGCGGTAAGAAATTTCTTTGCCGTGATCGCCAACAACTGGTGTACGGCAGGTGAATTCGCTTACCATCGTCCGATGGCGGTTCGCGGCGACCTCGGTAGCTCGACGTCGAGCCAGCTGCCGGGGCAGCCGGTGACGGTGCTGGTACCGGTCGGGGCGACAGAGCAGCACGGTCCGCACCTGCCCCTGGACACCGACACCCGGATCGCGCAGGCGCTGGCCCGGGCGGTGTCGGAGCGGTTGGCAGGGTCCTCGGCGGGCTCCGTCGGGCACGGTTGGCCGGTGGCGCCGGCGGTGGCCTACGGCGCCAGCGGGGAGCATCAGAGCTTCGCCGGAACCATCTCGATCGGCACCGAGGCGTTGAGCCGGCTGCTGGTGGAGTACGGCCGGTCGGCCTGCTGCTGGGCGCAGCGGGTGGTCTTCGTCAACGGCCACGGTGGCAACGTCCAGGCTCTGGCCGAGGCGGTAGGCCTGCTTCGCTTCGAGGCGCGCGACGTCGCCTGGTTGCCCTGTGCCGCCGCGGATGCCGACGCCCATGCCGGGCACGCCGAAACTTCACTGTTGCTGTATCTTTCGCCCGACGAGGTGAGGTTCGACCAGGCGCATCCGGGTAACAGCGCCCCGTTGGCTCAACTGCTCCCCGCGCTGCGCAGTGGCGGTGTCGCTGCGGTGAGCGCGGTCGGAGTGCTCGGCGATCCGACCACCGCCACCGCCGACGAGGGGAGCCGCCTCTTCGCCGAGATGGTCGACACCAGCGTCGCGGCGATCGAAGCCTGGGCTCCCGGGCCGGACGGAATGCTGCGATGACCCCGCCCCGCCTGCCTGACGGTTTCGCCGTACAGGTCGACCGAAAGGTTCGGGTGCTGGGCAGTGGCTCGACGCTGTTGGGGGGTTCACCCACCCGGTTGCTGCGGCTGGCGCCTGCGGCCCAGGGGATGCTGTCCGACGGTCGCCTGGAAGTGCGCGACGCCGTCAGCGCACAACTGGCCCGCACCCTGCTGGATGCCACAGTTGCCCACCCACGCCCGGCGGGCGGACCGTCACATAGGGATGTAACTGTGGTTATCCCGGTGCGGGACAACGTTGTCGGACTCAATCGGCTGATCGCGTCGCTGCGCGGCCTGCGTGTCGTCGTGGTGGACGACGGGTCGCAGGTGCCGGTCGGCCCGGAGCATCTGACCGAGGTCCGCTGCTGCGAGGTCGAGGTGCTGCGCCACCCGGAGAGCCGGGGGCCGGCGGCAGCGCGCAACACCGGGCTGGCCGCCTGTACGACGGAGTTCGTCGCCTTCCTGGACTCCGACGTGGTGCCGCGCCGTGGCTGGCTCGAGGCGCTGCTGGGTCACTTCTGCGATCCCACCGTTGCCCTGGTCGCACCTCGCATCGTCGGGATGGTCGACAGTGACCACCTGGTCGCGCGGTACGAAGCCATCCGATCATCACTGGACCTCGGTGTTTGCGAAGCACCCGTGGTCCCCTACGGCAAGGTCGCCTACGTCCCGAGTGCGGCGATCATCTGCCGCAGTTCGGTGCTGCGTGAACTGGGCGGCTTCGACGAGGCGCTGCGCTCTGGTGAGGACGTCGACCTGTGCTGGCGGCTGGTCGACGCAGGCAAACGGTTACGTTATGAGCCGATCGCGCTGGTTGCCCACGATCACCGGGTTGCACTGCGGGATTGGGTTGCGCGCAAAGTCTTTTACGGCGGATCAGCTGCACCGTTGTCGGCCCGCCACCCGGACAAGGCCGCACCGATGGTGATCTCCGGATGGGCGCTGGTGGGCTGGGCGCTGATGGCGCTCGGCTCGGCGCTGGGCTACCTGGTATCGCTGGCGATCACGGCGCTGACCGGCCATCGGGTGGCCAGGTCCATGCGGGGGCCGGATACCGCACCCGCCGACGTGCTGGCGGTGACCCTGCGTGGTCTGGCGTCCGCCGGCCTGCAGATCGCCTCGGCGCTGTGCCGGCACTACTGGCCGATCGCACTGCTGGCCGCGTGCGTGTCGCAGCGCTGCCGCCGGGCGGTGTTGTTGGCGGCGATCAGCGACGGAGTAGTGGACTGGCTGCGGCACGCGCGCAGCGACGGCGACGACGCGCGTCCCCTCGGGTTGCCGGCTTACCTGCTGCTCAAGCGGGTCGACGACCTGGCCTACGGGGCCGGTCTGTGGGGCGGCGTGGTGCGGGAGCGCAACCTTGCCGCACTCAAACCGCAGATCCGCAGCTAGGTCGCTTTGACGGGTTCGGTGGTGCACAGCGATGTCCTGGTAGTAGGGGCGGGCAGCGCGGGAGCGATTGTGGCAGAACGGCTGTCGACCGATCCCGCCTGCATGGTGACGGTGTTGGAAGCTGGGTTCGGGCTGGCCGATCCGGCTCTGGCGATGCAGACGGCGAACGGCAGGCGACTGCCGATCGGCCCCGCAAGCCGACTGGTGCGGCGCTACGAGGCGGCGCTGATCGGTCGGGTCGGCCAGTTGACGACGATCGTGCGCGGCGCGACCATCGGTGGTTCCGGAGCCGTCAACGGCGGTTATTTCTGCCGGGGGCTACCGGCCGACTTCAACGCCTGGCCGGCGGGCTGGTCGTGGCCCGACGTACTGGAGTCCTTCAGATCTATCGAGACCGACCTTGACTTCCGCGGTGACCAGCACGGCGACAGTGGACCCATACCGGTTCAACGTACCCATGAAATGTGTGATGGCACAAAATATTTCATCGATGCGGTACAGCGATGCGGATTTGGATGGATTTCCGACCTGAACGACGCGACGATGACGTCGCTGCCCGGTGTGGGTGCGGTCCCGCTCAACATCGTCGACGGCGTGCGCGCCGGGCCGGGCGCGGCGTATCTGGTGCCTGCGCTTCAGCGGCCGAATCTGACTGTGCTCACCGAGACGTCAGCCCTCCGGGTTGAGATCGGACGCGACCGTGCCCGTGCGGTGCACGCAATCGGACCGTCCGGGCCGGTTCGGCTGACAGCGGACCGAATCGTGTTGTGTGCCGGGGCGATCGAGTCGGCGCATCTGCTGATGCTGTCCGGGGTCGGCCCGGAGGCGATGTTGCGGCAGGCGGGCATCGGGGTGCTGGCGGAGCTCCCGGTCGGGAGACACTGCGCTGACCACCCGGAGTGGCTGGTCGCGGCCGACTGGCCGGGCACACCGGACCGCCCTGTCCTCGAGGCCGTGCTGTGCGACGGTGATCTGGAAATCCGGCCCTATTCCGCTGGTTTCGCCACGATGGTCGACGGTGGCGGGCCGGCCGGACCACCTGAGATCGGAGTGGCGCTGATGGCGCCGCTGGCCCGCGGCCGGTTGACGCTGGTCTCGGGCGATCCGCGGGTCTCGCCGCGGATCGAGCACCGTTACGACACCGAACCCGACGATCTGGCGGTGCTGCGCAGGGGAGTCGCCCTGGTTGCCGAGATGCTGGGCTTACGAGCCGACGCCGCGGCGCCGCGTTGGTCGACGTCCCAACACTTGTGTGGCAGTGCACCGATGGGCTCGGACGCCGACGAAGTCGCGGTGGTCGACGAACAGTGCCGAGTGCGCGGCATCGAGGGCCTGTGGGTGATCGACGGAGCGGTGCTACCCCGGATTCCCAGCCGGGGACCGCACGCGACGATCGCGATGCTGGCGCATCGGGCGGCGGAGTTCGTGCGCGCTCAGGAGCGCAGCCGGTAGCGCACCGGCAGGTGCTTGACCCCGCCGACGAACGTCGTCGAAATCAGCTGCGGCTCAGCGGTCATCTCGATGGCGTCCAGCCGGGGAATGAGTTCACGGAAGAAGCTGTCGATCTCCATCCGGGCCAGCGCGGACGCCACACAGAAGTGCACGCCGTAGCCGAACGAGAGATGCTTGTTCGGGTCACGGCCGACGTCGAAGGTGAATGGGTCGTCGAACACTTCCTCATCGTGGTTGGCCGATACGTAGGACAGGTAGACCGATTCGCCCTTGGCGATCGGCACACCACGCACCTCGGTGTCGGCGGTGGCGGTGCGCATGAACTCCTTGACCGGAGTCACCCACCGGATGATCTCCTCGACCGCGGTGGGCATCAGGCCGGGGTCGGCCCGCAAGCGCTCCCGCTGTTCGGGGTGTTCGATGAGTGCCCGCAACCCACCGCCGATCGCCGCGCTGGTGGTGTCGTGGCCGGCGGTGGCGATGATGACGTAGTAGGAGGCGGTGTCGAGGTCGGAGAGCGGCTCTCCGTCGATGCGGGCGTTGGCGATGGTCGACCCGAGATCTTCGGTGGGGTGGGCCCGTCGGTCTGCGGTCAGGGCGTTGAAGTAGGAGAAGAAGTCCAGCAGCACCGGCAGCTGTTCCTCGGGGGTGATGCCGCGCCGGTATTCGTCGTCGTCGCCGCCGAACAGTTCCTGGGTCAACCGCAGCATCCGCGGGAAATCCGATTCCGGCAGGCCCAACAGCGACATGATCACGTACAGCGGGTAATTCAGCGCGATATCCTGGACGAAGTCGCACTCGGGGCCGATCCGCAGCATCTCGTCGACGTAGCGTTTGGCGAGTTCGTCGATGCGCGCCTTCATCGCCCGCATCGCCTTGGGCCGAAACCAGTCCGAGACGATGCTGCGCATCTTGTGGTGAAGCGGGTCGTCCATGTGGATGAGCGTGCGCAGTCCCATTCCGGACTCCAGCAGGGAGCGCCCCAGATCATCGGCCTCGGCGGTGGCCAGCACCGGCCGCGGCTCGTTGATCCACAGCACGTTGTCGCGTTCGATGTCCATGATGTCGGCATGCCGGGTGATCGCCCAGAACGGCCGGTAGGGCGGCTTGTCCACCAACGACACCGGCGCGTGCGCCCGCAGGTGGGTCAGGGCCGCGTGCAGCCGCGGCTCGTCGGCGTAGGCGGTCGGGTCGGCGAACACCCGGGCGGCATTGTCGATTATCGGTGCACTCACGGCGGCTCCTTAGCCCATTTTCTTGACACGTGTCAGCTTTGGTCCAGTGTCGGCGATATTCGCCGCCATGGTGGCGCTTTACGGGGATCCGGCGGGTTTAATTCGGCGGTCCAGCTTCGGCTCTCCTGCGTCGAGCCTCGCTCACCGCCGGATTAGGCTCATCGGTCATGTCGACCGGATCTGATAGCCGCCGCGGCCTGCGGGCGGGTGCCGTCGTGCTGGCGCTGCTCGCGGCATTGGCCGGCGGGTGCGCCCGCTCCGACGGCGCCTCGTCGCAACCGGGCATCGGGCCCCGAGCGGTAGCGCTCAACGCCGACGTGGTGCGGACCGCCGCCGGGCTGCTACGCGGGACGGTCGGGCCGGATCACCGCCTGTTCCAGGGGATCCCGTACGCGGCGGCGCCGGTCGGGCCGCTGCGTTGGCAGCCACCGGCGCCCATGCCGGCGTGGCAGGGCGTGCGCGAGGCGGTGAAACGCGGCCCGTGGTGCATTCAGCCGGACACGGCGGAGGTGGACCCGACCAGCGAGGACTGCCTGTCGCTCAACGTGTGGACGCCGACCGGTTCGGCCGGCGAGCCGCTGCCGGTCATGGTCTGGATCCATGGCGGCAGTTTCATGCGGGGCGCCGGGGACATCTACGACGCGCAGCGGCTGTCGGTGCGGGGCCGCATCGTCGTCGTCACCATCAACTACCGGTTGGGCGCCCTGGGGTTCCTGGCCGATCCCGCACTGGGCGAGGTCGGCAACTACGGGTTGGCCGATCAGCAGGCGGCGCTGCGCTGGGTTCGCGACAACATCGGCGCGTTCGGCGGCGACCCGGCCAAGGTGACCATCGCCGGCGAATCGGCCGGTGGCATGTCGGTCTGCGATCACCTTGCCGCACCGGAGTCGGCCGGCCTGTTCCGGGCCGCGATCATCCAGAGCGGACCGTGTCAGGCGCAGGTCGAGGCCCCCGAGGCCCAGCGGATCAGCCGGGACTACACCCAATCCTTGGGATGTGCCGACCGGAGCAAGGCGGCCGCGCCGGAGGACCCGGAGGTCGCGTCCTGTCTGCGCGGGCTGCCGGCCGACCGGCTGACCAAACCGCTGTGGTACGCCCGGTTCGGCACCGACCAGCTCAGCGGCCCGGCGGTCGGCACCCCGCTGCTGCCCGAGGACCCGGTGCGGGTGTTTCGCGACGGCCGAGACGGCCGCGCGGCTCGGGTGCCGGTGCTGCTGGGCGTCAACCGCGACGAGTTCACCATGTTCGTCGCGCTGCGCTATCTGCGCGTGGGCCGCGAGATCGCCGCCGCGGAGTACCTCGACGAGCTGAAGGACACCTTCGGCTCCGATGAAGGCGCCGCGGTGGCCGACCACTATCCGCCGGCCCGGTTCGGCGGCAGCACCTCGCTGGCGTACGCGGCCGCGGCGACCGACGACATCTTCGCCTGCCAGACCGACCGGATGGCCCGCGGACTGGCCGCCGGCGCGCCGGTGTACGGCTACGAGTTCGCCGACCCGCATGCCCCGGCGCCCGAGCTCTACGACAATGTGCCGTTTCCGATCGGCGCCACGCACTCGCTGGAGATGCGCTACCTGTTCGACATCGGCGGCGCTCCACCCTTGGACCCTGCGCAGCGCCGGCTGTCCGACCAGATGATCGAGTATTGGACCGGTTTCGTGGTCACCGGCGCACCGATCGGTGTCGGCCAGCCGGACTGGCCCCAGATCGTGACCGGCGCCGACCGCCGGTGGATGTCGCTGCGGCCGGACGGCAGCCGGTTGTTCACCGACTACGCCGCCGAGCACCAGTGCGACTTCTGGGCGAGCATCAGGTAGTGCCCCTCGCCGAGCGTGTCCTCAGTGCGAAAATCGGCGTGAAAACTCGCGGTGGATGCACGTTCGGCGGGGAAGAACCTCTGCCGACGGTCACACCGGCGTCACCCAGGTGGTGATGTCGGCGTGCACCACCTCGACGCCGTCGCGATCGGTGACGCTGACCGGCACGACTACCTCGGAGCCTTCGGTGATCGAGCTGAAGTCCGGCGGGTCCAGTCGGGCGGTGGCCCGCAGCGACGTCGTCGCCTTGGTCAGGTAGGCGACGTTCATCGCCTTGGGGATCCAGCGGTGGCTGGACGGCACGGTGGCCTCCATCAACATCCCCATCGCGACCTCGGCTGCGTTGCAGGAGGCGATCGCGTGCACCGTGTGCAGATGGTTGTAGACGAACGGCCACTTGGGCACCAGCACCTCGGCCAGCCCGGGCTCCATCCGGACCACGTGCGGCAGTACCGACGCGAAGTAGGGGACCCGCGCCATTGCCGCGGCCGAGAACAGCCGGGTGCCGCCGGGGATGCCCGCGAGACGTCGCCATGCCCGATATGTACTGGTAGATCCGGTCATGCCGAGCTATCTTACTGACAAGTAAGATTACCGGCCGACCGGCTCCGTGGCGACCGGTTCGGGGCGCCGGCAGCGATACGACCGGGGATTTGGCCGATGACCCGATCTGGGGCATACTGTTCAGGTTCGCCTGAGCCGGGTTTGCCCCTGGCCGGGCATACGACCAGCGCCCACCCGGGCGCGTCCGGTCCCACTCTCGCAGCACGGAGTTTTTTCACCGTGAACGAGGCCGTGTGCGGGCGACACGCCCGACCGCGGGGACCGGTGGACCAGGACAGGTAAACAGCGGCGGCAGCGCCCAGCGCAATGTCCATGCCGGCCCGGAGGGCCGAACGGACGAAAGTGCGCGGGGGCACGGAGTAGACCAGCGGGGCCGGAGACCGGACCCCCTTGCAGAGTGAGGTAGCAGAAGCGTGGCGGGACAAAAGATCCGCATCAGGCTCAAGGCCTACGACCATGAGGCTATTGACGCCTCGGCGCGCAAAATCGTCGAGACCGTCACTCGCACCGGTGCGTCCGTGGTGGGCCCGGTGCCGCTGCCGACCGAGAAGAACGTGTATTGCGTCATCCGGTCCCCGCACAAGTACAAGGACTCGCGGGAGCACTTCGAGATGCGCACCCACAAGAGGCTGATCGACATTCTCGATCCCACGCCGAAGACCGTTGACGCCCTGATGCGCATCGATCTGCCGGCCAGCGTCGACGTCAACATCCAGTAGGAGCCACGAGAAACCATGGCACGTAAAGGTCTTTTGGGTACCAAACTGGGCATGACGCAGGTGTTCGACGAGAACAACAAGGTCGTGCCGGTCACGGTCGTCAAGGCCGGGCCCAACGTGGTGACCCGCATCCGCACCCCCGAGCGCGACGGCTACAGCGCCGTGCAGCTCGCTTACGGCGAGATCAGCCCGCGCAAGGTCAACAAGCCACTGACCGGTCAGTACGCGGCGGCCGGGGTCAACCCGCGCCGGCACCTGGCCGAGCTGCGCCTGGCCGACGAGGAGGCCGCGGCGGCCTATGAGGTCGGCCAGGAGCTGACCGCCGAGATCTTCGCCGACGGTGCCTACGTCGACGTGACCGGCACCTCCAAGGGGAAGGGCTTCGCCGGCACCATGAAGCGGCACGGCTTCCGCGGTCAGGGCGCCGGTCACGGTGCCCAGGCAGTGCACCGCCGGCCGGGTTCGATCGGCGGTTGCTCGACCCCGGGCCGGGTGTTCAAGGGCACCCGGATGTCGGGCCGGATGGGCAACGACCGCGTCACCACCCAGAACCTGGTGGTGCACAAGGTGGACGCCGAGAACGGCGTGCTGTTGATCAAGGGCGCCATTCCGGGACGCAACGGTGGGCTGGTTCTGGTCCGCAGCGCGATCAAAAAGGGTGAGAAGTAATGGCCGCCAAAGAGCAAACGGCACTGAAGATTGACGTCAAGACACCGGACGGCAAGAAGAGCGGCTCGGTCGAGCTGCCCGCCGAGCTGTTCGACGCTCCCGCCAACATCGCGCTGATGCACCAGGTGGTCATCGCTCAGTTGGCCGCAGCCCGGCAGGGTACGCACTCGACCAAGACCCGCGGTGAGGTCAGAGGCGGTGGCCGTAAGCCCTACCGGCAGAAGGGAACCGGCCGCGCTCGTCAGGGCTCGACCCGGGCGCCGCAGTTCACCGGTGGTGGCGTGGTGCACGGCCCGAAGCCGCGTGACTACAGCCAGCGCACCCCGAAGAAGATGATCGCCGCAGCGCTGCGCGGTGCGCTGTCGGACCGGGCGCGCAACGGCCGGATCCACGCGATCACCGAGGTGGTGAGCGGGCAGACCCCGTCGACCAAGAGCGCCAAGGCCTTCCTGGGTTCGATCACCGACCGCAAGCAGGTGCTGCTGGTCATCGGCCGGACCGATGAGACGGGCGCCAAGAGCGTGCGCAACCTGCCGGGTGTGCACATCCTCTCGCCGGACCAGCTCAACACCCACGATGTGCTGCGTGCCGACGACGTGGTTTTCAGTGTCGAGGCGCTGAACGCCTACATCGAGACGCAGACCGCCAAAACCGAGGAGGTTTCGGCCTGATGGCGACCGTCACCGACCCCCGCGACATCATCCTCGCGCCGGTCATCTCCGAGAAGTCCTACGGGCTGATCGAGGACAACGTGTACACGTTCGTGGTGCACCCCGATTCGAACAAGACGCAGATCAAGATCGCGATCGAGAAGATCTTCGCCGTCAAGGTCGCATCGGTGAATACCGCGAACCGGCCGGGTAAGCGCAAGCGTTCCCGGGCCGGCTACGGCAAGCGCAAGGACACCAAGCGCGCCATCGTGACCCTGGCGCCCGGCAGCAAGCCGATCGACCTGTTCGCCGCACCGGCCTGACCGGAGTGAGAGAGAGACCTAACTGACATGGGAATCCGCAAGTACAAGCCGACGACCCCCGGTCGTCGCGGTGCCAGCGTCTCCGATTTCGCCGAGCTCACCCGCTCTCACCCGGAGAAGTCGCTGGTTCGGCCGCTGCACGGCCGCGGCGGGCGTAACGCCCACGGCCGGATCACCACCCGGCACAAGGGTGGTGGCCACAAGCGCGCCTACCGGGTGATCGACTTCCGTCGCCACGACAAGGACGGCGTCAACGCCAAGGTCGCACACATCGAGTACGACCCGAACCGCACCGCACGGATCGCGCTGCTGCACTACCTGGACGGCGAGAAGCGCTACATCATCGCCCCGCAGGGCCTCTCGCAGGGCGACGTGGTGGAGTCGGGCGCCAACGCCGACATCAAGCCGGGTAACAACCTGCCGCTGCGCAACATCCCGGCGGGCACCCTGGTGCACGCCGTCGAGCTGCGGCCGGGCGGCGGCGCCAAGATGGCCCGCTCGGCCGGGTCCAGCATCCAGCTGCTGGGTAAGGAGGGCAGCTACGCCTCGCTGCGGATGCCCTCCGGTGAGATCCGCCGGGTCGACGTGCGCTGCCGCGCCACCGTCGGCGAGGTCGGTAACGCCGAACAGGCCAACATCAACTGGGGTAAGGCCGGCCGGATGCGGTGGAAGGGCAAGCGCCCGTCCGTCCGTGGTGTGGTGATGAACCCGGTGGACCACCCGCACGGTGGTGGTGAGGGCAAGACCTCCGGTGGCCGGCACCCGGTCAGCCCGTGGGGTAAGCCGGAGGGTCGCACCCGCCGGCCGAACAAGCCCAGCGACAAGCTCATCGTCCGACGCCGGCGCACCGGCAAGAAGCGCTAGGAAGCGGAGGGAAAGCGATGCCACGCAGCCTCAAGAAGGGTCCGTTCGTCGACGACCATCTGCTCAAGAAGGTCGACGTTCAGAACGAGAAGAACACCAAGCAGGTCATCAAGACCTGGTCGCGTCGGTCGACGATCATCCCGGACTTCATCGGGCACACGTTCGCCGTTCACGACGGCCGCAAGCATGTCCCGGTATTCGTCACCGAGTCGA
Source organism: Mycolicibacter terrae (assembly GCF_010727125.1). Taxonomy (NCBI): domain Bacteria; kingdom Bacillati; phylum Actinomycetota; class Actinomycetes; order Mycobacteriales; family Mycobacteriaceae; genus Mycobacterium; species Mycobacterium terrae. The sequence continues at coordinate 735,018 of NZ_AP022564.1, forward strand.
TGGTCGGGCACAAGCTCGGCGAATTCGCCCCGACGCGCACCTTCAAGGGACACATCAAGGACGACCGGAAGGCTAAGCGCCGGTGAGCGTAACGACTGAATTTCCGTCTGCTGTCGCCAAGGCCCGCTTCGTGCGGGTGTCGGCCAGCAAGGCGCGCCGGGTAATTGACCTGGTGCGCGGCAAGTCCGTGGCCGAAGCGCTGGACATCTTGCGCTGGGCGCCGCAGCAGGCCAGCCTGCCGGTGGCCAAGGTCATCGCCAGCGCGGCGGCCAATGCCGAGAACAACGACGGCTTGGACCCGTCCACCCTGGTGGTGGCGACCGTCTACGCCGACGAGGGCCCGACCGCCAAGCGGATCAAGCCGCGCGCTCAGGGGCGCGCCTACCGGATCCGCCGGCGCACCAGCCACATCACTGTGGTGGTGGAGAGCCGGCCGGTGACCGGCGGCGGTTCGGCGCAGTCCGCCGGCGCCGCCCGGGCGCGTCGTGCGCAGGCCAGCAAGGCCGCCGCCACGAAGGCGCCGGCCACGAAGGCCACCGCCAAGAAGGCTCCGGCCAAGAAGGCCACGGAGGCCAAGAAGGCCACGGAGGCCAAGGCAACCGAGAAAGCGGCGGCGAAGAAGGCGCCCGCCAAGAAGGCGGCCGAACCAAAGGCTGAAGCCAAGAAGGCGCCTGAGACGTCCGACGCGAAGGAGGGCTCGGAGTAATGGGCCAGAAGATCAACCCGCACGGCTTCCGGCTCGGGATCACCACCGACTGGAAGTCGCGGTGGTACGCCGACAAGCAGTACGCGGACTACGTCAAGGAAGACGTGGCGATCCGCCGGCTGCTGTCGACCGGGCTGGAGCGCGCCGGCATCGCCGATGTCGAGATCGAGCGCACCCGTGACCGGGTCCGCGTGGACATCCACACCGCCCGGCCGGGCATCGTCATCGGCCGCCGCGGCACCGAGGCCGACCGGATCCGTACCGACCTGGAGAAGCTGACCGGTAAGCAGGTGCAGCTGAACATCCTCGAGGTCAAGAACCCCGAGTCGCAGGCGCAGCTGGTGGCCCAGGGCGTCGCCGAGCAGCTGAGCAACCGCGTGGCGTTCCGCCGGGCGATGCGCAAGGCGATCCAATCGGCGATGCGCCAGCCCAACGTCAAGGGCATCCGGGTGCAGTGCTCGGGCCGTCTCGGCGGCGCCGAGATGAGCCGCTCGGAGTTCTACCGTGAGGGTCGGGTGCCGCTGCACACGCTGCGCGCCGACATCGACTACGGGCTCTACGAGGCCAAGACCACCTTCGGCCGGATCGGCGTGAAGGTCTGGATCTACAAGGGCGACATCGTCGGTGGCAAGCGCGAGCTCGCTGCCGCCGCACCGTCTGCCGACCGTCCCCGCCGGGAGCGGCCGACGGGCACTCGCCCGCGCCGCAGCGGTGCCTCGGGTACCACCGCGACCAGCACCGACGCCGGGCGGGCCGCCGAGAGCACCGAGAACACCGCTGCTGCCGAGCCAGGCCCGGAGGGCCAGGGAAGCACGGTGACCGCGGAGCCGCAAGCAACGCCGAGCACGGAGAGCTGAATCATGTTGATTCCCCGTAAGGTCAAGCACCGCAAACAGCACCATCCGAAACAGCGCGGTATCGCCAGCGGCGGCACCGCGGTGACGTTCGGTGACTACGGCATCCAGGCACTGGAGCACGCCTACGTCACCAACCGGCAGATCGAGTCGGCGCGTATCGCCATCAACCGGCACATCAAGCGTGGCGGCAAGGTGTGGATCAACATCTTCCCGGACCGTCCGCTGACCAAGAAGCCCGCCGAGACCCGCATGGGTTCGGGTAAGGGATCGCCGGAGTGGTGGGTCGCCAACGTCAAGCCGGGTCGGGTGCTGTTCGAACTCAGCTACCCCAACGAGGCCATCGCCCGCGCCGCACTGACCCGGGCGATCCACAAGCTGCCGATCAAGGCGCGCATCGTCACCCGAGAGGAGCAGTTCTGATGGCAGTGGGAGTTTCCGCTGGCGAACTGCGCGAGCTTAACGCCGACGAGCTCGTCGAGCGGCTGCGCGAGTCCAAAGAAGAGCTTTTCAACCTGCGTTTCCAGATGGCGACCGGGCAGCTCAGCAACAACCGTAGGCTCCGCACGGTGCGCCACCAGATCGCGCGCATCTACACCGTGTTGCGCGAACGGGAACTGGGCCTGGCGTCCGGTCCCGATGGTTCTGAAGGCGAGGCATCGTAATGGCAAAGGCTGCAAAGGCCGAGGCCCCCGAGAAGGGCCCCAAGCACACTCCGCGCACGGAGAAGCCGCGGGGCCGCCGCAAGACCCAGATCGGCTACGTGGTCAGCGACAAGATGGAGAAGACCATCGTCGTCGAGCTGGAGGACCGGGTGAAACACCCGCTCTACGGCAAGATCATCCGGACCACCAAGAAGGTCAAGGCGCACGACGAGAACAACACGGCCGGCATCGGCGACCGCGTGTCACTGATGGAGACCCGTCCGCTGTCGGCGACGAAGCGCTGGCGCCTGGTGGAGATCCTCGAAAAGGCCAAGTAGTCAAGGCCTTTCCGGTTACGCCGGTACCCTGACCCGTGCCAGCGGTTGCGGCGCGGTAGGGCCGAGTGGCACCTGCAGCGACTCTTGCTCGTCCATCTGCCGCCCGGGTACCGCCAGCGCCCGGCGCATGGCTGTGGGCAGGCTGGTACGCAACGCGGTCAACTGCCGACCGTTGAGGCGGTTCAGTCCGGCCGACATCTTTCTGCGCAGTCGGTCGGCGCTGTGGTAGCGCACCAACACCGAAACCTCGGTGTGGTTGTTCGGTGCGCTCAGCCGGACGGTGACCGCTGTGGTGTCGGCCGCGGGCAGCCATAGCCGTTCCAGATTCTCCGTGGAGATGTCCCGGGGCGACATCCAGAACGTGGCCGCGAACTGTTTGGGGCCCTTGGGTTGTTTCTGCTTCAACCGGCGCCGCCGCCGTCGGATCCGACTGGGCGACAGGCCGGCCAGTATCGCGGCATCGACGTCGGCGAACTCTTCGGCCGCCAGTACGCGAGCGACGACATGTCGCTCCTGCAGGGCATGCGCGAGCCGCTCGGTGGCTACCGCCAGCGTTGCTGCCACGGAGTCGCGCACGGCCACCGCCTCGGCGTTGCGCATCGGGTCCATCCGCAGGATCAGCCAGGTGTCTCGCGGGCCGGAGTCAGCGGGCACAGCCGGTGCCCGCTCATCATCGCCGGGGGAGCCATCGCCGTCGGCCGCAACGTCACGCGTGAGCACGGAGACGATGTCGATACCGTCGAGCCGCACATCGAACTGCCGCAGGGCGGCGGCAACAACTCCGACCGGTATTGCGGTCGGCGGCCGGTGGCCGCGTCTATGGCGACCGGACGACTCCGGCAGCGATGGCTCCACTGCGATCACCGTGACCAACTGGCCCTGGTATTCGCGCAGGCCGACGACATCGCGGCTGTAGCGCCGGCGGTGGTCGAACCCGGGCGTACAGCCCTCGTTGAGAAACGACGCCGGATTGGCGAAACGATCCAGTAGCCGGGCCAGCAATATCGCCGTCAGCGGGACCCTCCGGTGGGTGATCAAGGCGGCCATCGTCACCACCGCCGCGACCCCGACACCCGGCCACCAGGCGCGGGCCGCCGTCCCGAGCTGATCGGGCCAATGGCCGGCGATCCGCAAGATCGCGATATCGATGAGGAATACCGTTGTCACACGCAGCCAGGACAGATTCAGCCCAAAGCTATGCTGTGCCTTCATGGTTTTGCCTGCTTCATGGCCCCCCGAAGAATTCCCATGATTCGTGCGGTGACCGGGTTTCCCGGTTCGTTTGTAGCCCAAACATCCCAGGCCCCCTGGGCTGGAGACCTGGGATGTCGGACCTGCCGTCGACGACGGCCAGGTGTTTGAAGAGCCTCAAATGCCGAGGAAGTCCGAAGGGTCGATACTGCCGGCGATGTCCGCGGCGCTGCCGGAGGCGGCGTCAGCGGCGGTCCCGGCGGCGTCGGCTGCGGTTCCGGCGGCGGCGTCGGCTGCGCCGCCCGCAGCATCTGCGCCCAGCGTGGACAGGCCGCTGAACGCGTCACCGGGATCGAGCAGCGCGGCCGCGTCGAAATCGGTCGGAATGTTGAAGTCGCCGAACGGTGTCGACAGGGTGTCGGTGATGGTGCTTGCCGCACCATCCGCCCCCGGGATGGCGGTGTAGATGTTCTCGAACCCGTTCCCGAAGTTCATCACGTCGTACACCGTTCCCACCGCAGGCAGATCGGAGTCCGTCGCTCCGGAGGCCGGATCGACGTCGGTGATGGTGAACTCCGTGTTGTGGATGCCGCCAAAGAGATTCGTGACGTCTTCGCTGGCGGTGACATTGCCGAGGTCGGTGGCGCCGGATCCGGTGCCGCTGGTGACGTCGAATGACTGATCGCCCTCGCCGACCTGGAACAACGGCGGTGCGCTGAACAGCGGACTGAGCGGGGTGAAGCCCTCCGATCCGTCGGCCTGCACCGGGGTGAAGGTGTCCTGGCCGATGGTGAAGCCCTCACTGCCGGCCGGCGTCGTGTCACCGGGCGTGCTGTCGGTCGGCGTGATACCGCCCGTATCGCCGAGCGGCGACGAATTCGTGGTGCTGGTGTCCGGTGTCGTGCTGGTGTCAGGTGTGATGGTGCCGATGTCGCCGAGTGGCATCGGGCTGGGGGCGCTCACGACCGGGCCGAGTGCGCCGCTCTCGCCGAGCAGGGCATTTGTGTCCGGGCCGCTTCCCAGACCGTTTGTCAGGGCGGTGCCGCCGACCTCCCCAGCCGTGCCGACACCATTGTCGGCGAAAGCAAGTCCGGTGGACACGAATGTGGTCGAGAGTAGACCTGCGGTGACACCACCGACCGAAAATATGATCCGTCGATTCATTTCGGTGCGTTCCTTCCGTTCTTCGATGTCCCCGGGGATGAGCTCACCTTTGAACTCGCCCGGGCATAGATGAACATCGCCAATCCGCCCTCCGCCCGGGCATCGCGCGTCGCGATGCCGATGCACGCATCAATAGCGTTGGGCGGCAACGTATGTCCGGACACCCAGGAAACTGATTCAACCCCCCTCGGCATCCTCGTCAGACGCTAACGGGTCGATGCTGCGGCCACCACCCCTGCCAACGGATATTTCAACAGTTAATTTCAATGTAGAGAATCGCCGTCATCGATCGACCCACGTAATGGCGACGATGTAAGTCCTTGGGGCAGTTACCTTATGGATAAGGTCAGCTTTTCGCTCGGTTTAGTCTCAGCCGAATCAAAGTAATCCTATTGCCGGATCGGAATTTTCGGTTTGACCGATCACAGTCGGGCTGCACACTGATCGCTATGGAACTTCGCCAGCTGAAACATTTCGTCGCCGTGGCCGAAGAGCTGCACTTCACCCGGGCGGCGGCGAAAGTCCACGTGGTGCAGTCCACCTTGTCCGCCTCGATCAGCGGTCTGGAACAGGAACTCGGCACCGCGCTGCTGGTCCGCAACAATCGTCGCGTCGACCTCACCGCCGCCGGCCACGCACTGCTGCCGGACGCGCAGAATGCCCTGGCCGCCGCGGAACGCGCACGGGCCGCCGTGGATGCCGTCCGGGGCCTGTTGTCCGGAACGTTGACGGTGGGGGTGATCCAGGGGCTGGGAACCATCGACCTGCCCGCACTGCTGGCCCGATATCACCGAAGCTTCCCACGCATCGAGATCACCTTGCGGCAGGACGCCATCGACGCCTTGGTGAACGCGACCGCCGACGGCGGGCTGGACCTGGCCTTCGTCAGCCGCCCCTATGACCCGAACCGGGTGACGGAACTGTCACTCGGTACCGAGTTCCTCGTGCTGGCGGTGCGCCGCGATGACCCGCTCGCCCGCAATGAGGCCGTCGCCCTGACCGATCTGCAGGACCGGGAATTCGTCGAGCGCCGGGCGGATCTGCGAACCCGCCTTCACATTGACGGCATCTGTGCCGACCTCGGATTCCAGCGGACCATCTGTGCCGAGACCAACACGCCGGGAGATCTGGTCGATCTGGTCGCCGCCGGCATGGGCATCGCCTTCCTGCCGCCCGCGCTGGTGGCCAGATCAGAGCACATCGTCGGGGTGACGACCGATCCGGCGATCCCCCGTGAGCTGGCGCTTATCACCCCCAGTGAACGCGCACCCTCACCCGCAGCCGCGGCATTTCTCGGTGAGCTGCTGTCGGCCGGTGCCGCAGAGCACCGCGCGTCCGGACACTGGCGACGATCCGCGGTCTGAAAAACGCCGGGGATGTCGCCGGAGCCGGTAGTCTCGCACCCGATCCGGGGGGCTGACAGCGGAGTAGGCGATGGCGAGTTCGACCAGTTTCACAGGCAAGATCAATCTCGACATCCGGGAGTCCGAGCCGGACTGGGGTCCGTTCGCTGCGCCGACGGCTCCCGACGGCGCCCCCAACGTGCTCTATCTGGTCTGGGACGACACCGGTATCGCCACCTGGGACTGCTTCGGCGGCCTGGTCGAGATGCCGGCGATGAACAGGATCGCCCAACGCGGCATCCGGCTGTCCCAATTCCACACCACGGCATTGTGTTCCCCGACGCGGGCCGCCCTGTTGACCGGTCGCAACGCCACCAGCGTGGGCATGGCCACCATCGAAGAGTTCACCGACGGTTTCCCCAATTGCAGCGGACGCATCCCGTTCGAAACCGCGCTGCTCAGTGAGGTTCTCGCCGAGCGTGGCTGGAATACCTTCTGTGTCGGCAAGTGGCACCTGACCCCATTGGAAGAGTCCAACATGGCCGCCACCAGGCGGCACTGGCCGACGCAGCGGGGATTCGACAGGTTCTACGGCTTCATGGGCGGGGAGACCAACCAGTGGTATCCCGATCTGGTCTACGACAACCACCCGGTAGCACCCCCGGCCACCCCGGAGGACGGATACCACCTGTCCAAGGACATTGCCGACAAGACAATCGAATTCATCCGCGACGCGCAGACGATCGCGCCCGGTAAGCCCTGGTTCGGCTACATCTGCCCGGGCGCCGGGCACGCCCCGCACCATGTCTTCACCGAGTGGGCCGATCGTTATGCCGGTCGTTTCGACGTGGGCTACGAACAGTACCGGGAGATCGTCCTGGCCAACCAGAAGAAGCTCGGCCTGGTACCGCCGGACACCGAGATGTCTGAGGTCAACCCCTATACCGATGTCACCGGCGTCGAGGGCCAGCCCTGGCCCGCGCTGGACACGGTGCGCCCCTGGGACAGCCTCGATGACACCGAGAAGCGGTTGTTCGCCCGGATGGCCGAGGTGTTCGCCGGATTCCAGAGCTACACCGACGCTCAGATCGGCCGAATCCTGGACTACCTCGAGGAATCCGGCCAACTCGACAACACCATCATCGTGGTGATCTCCGACAACGGGGCCAGCGGCGAGGGCGGACCCAACGGGTCGCCCAATGAGAACAAGTTCTTCAACGGCTACATCGACACCGTCGAGGAAGCGATGAAACTCTTCGACCAGCTTGGTGGTCCGGAGACCTACAACCATTACCCGGTTGGATGGGCGATGGCGTTCAACACCCCCTACAAGCTCTACAAGCGTTACGCCTCCCACGAGGGCGGCATCGCCGACCCGGCGATCCTCAGCTGGCCCAAGGGGATCGCCGCCCGTGGCGAGGTGCGCGACACTTACATCAACGTCTGCGACGTGACACCGACTGTCTACGACCTGCTCGGCATCACCTTTCCGGAGACCGTGCGTGGCATTGCGCAAAGACCGCTGGAAGGAGTCAGTTTTAAAGCGGCGCTTGTGGATCCGTCCGCGGACACCGGTAAGCACACCCAGTTCTACACGATGCTCGGAACCCGCGGGATCTGGCACCGCGGATGGTTCGCCAACACCGTGCACGCGGCGACCCCGTCCGGCTGGAGCCACTTCGACGCCGACCGCTGGGAGCTCTACCACATCGAAGAAGACCGCAGTCAATGCCGCGATCTGGCCGGCGAGCATCCCGAAAAGCTCGAAGAGCTCCAGGCGCTGTGGTTCGCCGAGGCGGAGAAGTACAACGGGTTGCCGCTGGCCGACCTCAACATCTTGGAGATGACCACTCGCCAGCGGCCGTATCTGTCCGGCGACCGTACCGGCTACATCTACTACCCGAACACCGCCGAGGTGCCACTGGGGGCGTGCGTCGAGCTGCGTGGGCGGTCGTTCACGGTGCTGGCGCGCGTCACCGTGGACTCGGCCGGAGCCGAGGGTGTGCTGTTCAAACAGGGCGCCCGGCACGGTGGCCATGCGCTGTTCATTCAGGGCGGAAGGCTGCACTACGTGTACAACTTCCTCGGTGAGCGGGAACAGTGGTTGTCCGCACCCGATCCGATCCCGTTGGGACAGCAGGTATTCGGGGTACAGTTCAAACGCCGTGGCACCGTCGAAGGTAGCCACACGCCGGTCGGGGAGGCCTCACTGCACATCGACGACGCGGTGGTCGCCACGCTGTCGGACATGATCACCCAGCCGGGTGCGTTTGCGTTGGCCGGCGGCGGGGTGAGCGTCGGGCGCAACACCGGCCAGGCGGTGTCCTCGGCGTACCGGTCGCCGTTCGGCTTCACCGGCGGGACCATCGCGGACGTCACAGTGGATGTCAGCGGCGAGCCGTACCTTGACGTGAAAAAGAGCCTGGCGGCCGCTTTTTCGCGGGACTGAGGCGATGCTGACCGAACTGGTGGAGATACCGGGCGGGTCGTTCCGGATGGGCTCGACGAGTTTCTATCCCGAAGAGGCTCCGATTCACACCGTGTCGGTGGCGGCGTTCGCGATCGAGCGGCATCCGGTGAGCAATGCCCAGTTCGCCGAATTTGTCGCTGCGACAGGGTATGTGAGTGTCGCCGAACAGGAACTTGATCCGGCTTTCGCCGCCGAACCGGGCGCGTTGGTCTTCGCCCCCACCGCCGGGCCGGTCGATCTGCGCGACTGGCGGCAGTGGTGGCGGTGGGTACCCGGCGCGAGTTGGCGGCAACCGCTCGGCCCGGGCAGCACCGTCGACGACAAGCCGGATCACCCTGTGGTCCAGGTCGCCTATCCCGACGCGGCCGCCTACGCCCGCTGGGCCGGGCGGCGGTTGCCGAGCGAAGCCGAATGGGAGTACGCCGCCCGGGCCGGCCTGAGCACCACCTATACCTGGGGCGACATGGAGAAGCCGGGCGGCGTCGTGATGGCCAATACCTGGCAGGGCGCCTTTCCCTACCGCAACGACGGCTGGTCCGGCACGTCGCCGGTGGGGACGTTTCCACCCAACGGGTGGGGGTTGGTGGACATGATCGGCAACGTGTGGGAGTGGACGACCACCGAGTTCGTCGGTCATCACCGGCTCGATTCCTCCCCGAAGGCCTGTTGCGCGCCGGTCGGGCCCGCCGATCCGGGCGTCAACCAGACCCTCAAGGGTGGATCGCACCTGTGCGCGCCGGAGTACTGCCACCGCTACCGGGCCGCGGCCCGCTCTCCGCAGTCGCAGGACACCGCTACCAGCCACATCGGGTTTCGCTGCGTGACGGGCGGGGAGTGATCGCGCGAACGAGCGTGTCTGTACGCCTTGCCCCGGCGTGTCGCGTACAAGTACGCACCCTCACGGTCGGGGACCCGGCCCCACCCCACGCTGAAAGTCGGCGGCTTCGACGCTGCTGCCGCACACGACGGTGACCACGTGTCGGCCGGCGAAGCGGTCCGGGTCTTCGAGGGCCTGGCCGCGAGCGTGCATAGTTGTACGTCGTACCCGGCGTGTTGCGGGACAAACGCGCACGCTGGGCGGATAAGCCTCATGGATTTGGTGCTTTACGCCCCGTGACCTAGACTTCAGGGGTTGCCGAGAGCAGACCTCGGCCAGCGCAAGTTGGCCCTGCGTGCTCTTCGACCACGCAAGAACTGGAAGACCACGCACGTCCGGGAGGATTCCGGCTGGCCGGCTAGCCCTGCCATGCCGCGCGTCGACCCGAAAATTGAGGAGATCTGGTGATTCAGCAGGAATCGCGGTTGAAGGTCGCCGACAACACAGGTGCCAAGGAGATCTTGTGCATCCGGGTGCTCGGCGGCTCGTCGCGGCGCTACGCCGGCATCGGTGATGTCATCGTGGCGACCGTGAAGGACGCCATCCCGGGCGGCAACGTCAAGCGGGGTGACGTCGTCAAGGCCGTGGTGGTTCGCACCGTCAAGGAACGTCGCCGCGCCGACGGCAGCTACATCAAGTTCGACGAGAACGCCGCGGTGATCATCAAGGCCGACAACGACCCGCGCGGAACCCGCATCTTCGGGCCGGTCGGCCGCGAGCTGCGGGAGAAGCGGTTCATGAAGATCGTCTCGCTGGCCCCGGAGGTGTTGTAGATGAAGGTCCACAAGGGCGACACCGTGCTGGTCATCGCCGGCAAGGACAAGGGCGCCAAGGGCAAGGTCCTCAAGGCCTACCCCACCCGCAACCGGGTGCTGGTCCAGGGCGTCAACCGGATCAAGAAGCACGTCGCGAACTCGGCCAACCAAGCCGGTGCGTCCTCGGGCGGGATCGTCACGCAGGAGGCCCCGATCCACGTCTCCAACGTGATGGTCGTCGACTCCGACGGAAAGCCCACCCGGATCGCCTACCGGGTGGACGCCGAGTCCGGCAAGAAGGTTCGCGTCTCCAAGCGCAACGGCAAGGACATCTAGGGATGACTACGGCAGAGAAGATCCAGCCCCGGCTCAAAGTGCGCTACCGCGAGGAGATCCGGGACGCGCTGAACAAAGAGTTCAACTACGCCAACGTGATGCAGATCCCGGGCGTGGTCAAGGTCGTCGTGAACATGGGCGTCGGAGAAGCCGCCCGCGACGCCAAGCTGATCAACAACGCGGTCAACGACCTGGCGTTGATCACCGGCCAGCGGCCGGAGATCCGCAAGGCCCGCCTGTCGATCGCCCAATTCAAGCTGCGCGAGGGTATGCCGATCGGCGCCCGGGTGACGCTGCGCGGTGACCGGATGTGGGAGTTCCTGGACCGGCTCACCTCGATCGCGCTGCCGCGTATCCGCGACTTCCGCGGATTGTCGCCCAAGCAGTTCGACGGCTCCGGCAACTACACCTTCGGGCTGGCCGAGCAGTCGATGTTCCACGAGATCGACGTGGACTCGATCGACCGCCCGCGTGGCATGAACATCACCGTCGTCACCTCGGCGACGAACGACGACGAAGGGCGAGCGCTGCTGCGGGCTCTCGGCTTTCCGTTCAAGGAGAAGTGACCAGATGGCGAAGAAAGCGTTGGTTAACAAGGCGGCCCGCAAGCCCAAGTTCGCGGTGCGCGCCTACACCCGCTGCAACAAGTGCGGCCGTCCGCGCGCGGTACTCCGCAAGTTCGGCCTGTGCCGAATCTGCCTTCGCGAGATGGCGCACGCCGGCGAACTGCCCGGTGTGCAGAAGAGCAGCTGGTGACGGCGGAGGAGCAGCGCTAAATGACTATGACGGACCCGATCGCGGACTTCTTGACCCGTCTGCGCAACGCCAACTCGGCGTATCACGACGAGGTGACCCTGCCGCACTCGAAGATCAAGGCCAACATCGCCGAGATCCTCAAGCGCGAGGGTTACATCACCGACTACCACGTCGAAGAAGCCCGGGTGGGCAAGGCGCTGGTAGTCAACCTCAAGTACGGCCCGAACCGGGAGCGCAGCCTCGCCGGTCTGCGCCGGGTGTCCAAGCCCGGACTGCGGGTCTACGCGAAGTCGACCAACCTGCCGCGGGTGCTCGGCGGCCTGGGCGTGGCGATCATCTCCACGTCGTCGGGTCTGCTCACCGACCGTCAGGCGGCCAGACAGGGCGTGGGCGGCGAAGTCCTCGCGTACGTGTGGTGAGGGAGTAGCAGACATGTCGCGTATTGGTAAGCAGCCGATCCCGGTCCCGTCCGGGGTCGATGTGACGATCGACGGCCAGCAGCTGTCGGTCAAGGGGCCCAAGGGCACCCTGGAACTCACGGTCGCCGAGCCCATCCGGGTGGCACGCAACGACGACGGCACCCTGGTGGTCACCCGTCCCGACGACGAGCGTCGCAACCGCTCGCTGCACGGTCTGAGCCGCACCCTGGTGGCGAACCTGGTCACCGGCGTCTCGGAGGGCTACGTCCGCAAGATGGAGATCTTCGGCGTCGGATACCGCGTGGTGCTCAAGGGCTCCGACCTCGAGTTCGCCCTGGGCTACAGCCACCCGGTGCTGATCAAGGCTCCCGAGGGCATCACCTTCGCGGTGGAGACGCCCACCAAGTTCTCGATCTCGGGCATCGACAAGCAGAAGGTCGGTCAGATCTCGGCGAACATCCGCCGCCTGCGCCGCCCCGACCCCTACAAGGGCAAGGGCGTGCGTTACGAGGGTGAGCAGGTACGCCGCAAGGTCGGAAAGACAGGTAAGTAGCCATGGCGCAATCACCAGCAGACACCGCGGCGCACAAGCCCGTCGGGCAGAACGCCTCGGAGGTGCGGCGCAACCACCGGGTGCGTCGGCACGCGCGGCTGCGCAAGAAGATCGCCGGGACCGCCGAGCGTCCGCGCCTGGTGGTGCACCGCTCCTCGCGGCACATCCACGTGCAGCTGGTCGACGACCTGGCCGGTCACACACTGGCTGCGGCGTCCTCGATCGAGGCCGACGTGCGGGGTGTCGACGGCGACAAGAAGGCGCACAGTGTGCGGGTCGGCCAGCTCATCGCCGAGCGCGCCAAGGCCGCCGGCGTGCAGACCGTGGTCTTCGACCGCGGCGGCTACACCTACGGTGGACGTATCGCGGCGTTGGCCGACGCGGCACGCGAGGGCGGATTGAAGTTCTGATGCGCCAGATGACTGACTTCATGAACATGACTGGAAGGACCGCATGATGGCGGAGCAGCCGACGGGGGCCTCCTCGACAGGTCCCGACACGGGCAACGCCCCCCGTACCGACGGGCGTGACAGCCGTGACAACCGGGGCGGGCGCGGTGGCCGCGACGGTGGTCGCGGCGGCCGTGACAACCGGGACGGCGACAAGAGCAACTACCTGGAGCGCGTCGTCGCGATCAACCGGGTGTCCAAGGTGGTCAAGGGTGGCCGCCGGTTCAGCTTCACCGCGCTGGTGATCGTCGGCGACGGCAAGGGCATGGTCGGGGTCGGCTACGGCAAGGCCAAGGAAGTTCCGGCCGCGATCGCCAAGGGTGTCGAGGAAGCCCGCAAGAGCTTCTTCCGGGTGCCGCTGATCGGTGGCACTATCACCCACCCGGTCCAGGGCGAAAAGGCCGCCGGTGTGGTGTTCCTGCGCCCGGCCAGCCCGGGTACCGGTGTGATCGCCGGCGGCGCGGTGCGCGCCGTGCTGGAATGCGCCGGGGTGCACGACATCCTGTCCAAGTCGCTGGGCAGCGACAATGCGATCAACGTGGTGCACGCCACCGTGGCCGCGCTGAAGATGCTGCAGCGTCCCGAAGAGGTGGCCGCCCGGCGGGGTCTGCCCATCGAAGACGTGGCGCCGGCCTCGATGCTCAAGGCGCGGCGGGAGAGCGAGGCGCTCGCCGCCAGTGCCGCGCGGGAAGGCACGGCATAACCATGGCAAACCTGAAGATCACCCAGATCCGTGGCACCATCGGTGCGCGCTGGAAGCAGCGCGAGAGCCTGCGCACCCTGGGTCTGCGCAAGATCCGCCAGTCGGTGGTGCGTGAAGACAACCCCCAGACCCGTGGTCTGATCCGGGTTGTCCACCACCTCGTGCAAGTGGAGGAAGCCGAATGACCATCAAGCTGCACGACCTGCGCCCCGCGCCCGGGTCGAAGACCAAGCGCACCCGCGTCGGTCGCGGTGAGGGCTCGAAGGGCAAGACCGCGGGCCGCGGCACCAAGGGCACCAAGGCCCGCAAGAACGTGCCGGTCCGGTTCGAGGGCGGACAAATGCCGATCCACATGCGGCTGCCCAAGCTGAAGGGCTTCCGCAACCGGTTCCGTACCGAGTACGAGGTCGTCAACGTCGGCGACATCAACCGGCTGTTCCCATCCGGCGGCACCATCGGGCTCGACGAGCTGGTGGCCAAGGGCGCCGTTCGCAAGAACACGCTGGTCAAGGTGCTCGGCGACGGCAAGCTCACCGTCAAGGCCGACATCTCCGCGCATAAGTTCAGCGGTAGCGCCCGCGAGAAGATCACCGCAGCCGGAGGCACGGCCACCGAACTGTAAGGTTTCTCCAGGAAAAGACGTCACCCGGATCGCACCCCATCCCACCAGATGGGGTGCGATTTTTTGTCTGAAACAGGCGGATTGACGCAGACGTAAATTGAGTTCTTGCTATGTATCTCACAGCCTTATATAACATGAGGTGAGTGACGGTAGTCACTCGGCCGGGGTCGGTCTGCTGGGAAGGCGTTGGGCATATGAGGCGTCGGCTGCGTTCAGGATCCACCGGGGGGCGCGGCGGCGCCTCTCGCCGTGCCGTTGGAGCGGGTAGCGCCGTGGCCGCCTTCCTGGCATTCGGGATGGCGCCGATGGCGGCCCCACCGGACGCCCGTGCGGACTTCGGGTTTGACGATTTTCTGGGGTGGTTCGGTCTGGAAGCCGACTCTCAAGCACTTCCGCCCGAGTGGATCGGCTCGGCCTGGGATCTGCCCGATTCGGCTGATGCGACTGGGATGGAGATAGCCCAGCTGTGGGACACCTACTTCTACATGCCGCTGCATGCACTTTTGCAGGACTGGATCAACTCTGATTTCGGGTCGCAGGTCAATGGCGTGATCAACCAGGTCTTCGCGCCGTTCACCGAGAACTTCTGCGGGATGATCTGCAACGGCGCCGACGGCACCGAGAGCAGCGTGAACGGCCAGGCCGGTGGGCTCTGGTTCGGCGACGGCGGTAACGGCTGGACCTCGGACATCGAGGGTGTAGCCGGCGGTAACGGCGGCCACGCCGGTGGTATCGGCAACGGTGGTGATGGTGGCGCCGGCGGTCTGGGTGCTGATGGTGGTAACGGCGGTCATGGTGGCGAGATGTGGGGCCACGGCGGCGATGGCGGAGCCGGTGGCGCTGCGACGGCGACGCTGGTGGCTGGGGACGGTGGCAACGGCGGGTCCTCGGGTCAGGCCCAAGACTTCTTCGGCATGGGTGCGTGGGGCAACGGAGGCAACGGAGGCAAGGGCGGCGCGGGTCTGACCGGCGCCGACGGTGCGGACTCCTCGGCCGCCGGGGTGGCTGGCGGCGACGGCGGTACGGGCACGGCGGGCGGTAAAGGCGGCGACGGCGGGGCCGGTTCGACGTGGCTCGGCATCGGCGGTAACGGCGGCGCCGGCGGTGCCGGCGGCGGGGGCGGCGCGGGCGGCAGCGGCTTCGACGGTGCCGAGGGCTCCTTCGCCGGCGGCGGTGACGGCAGTGGCGGCAACGGAAGTAACGGCGGCGCCGGTGGCAACGGCGGCGCCGGTGGACAGGCCGGCGCTGGCGGGGCGGGCGCGTGGTTGTTCGGTGGATCCGGTGCCGCGGGTACGAACGGCACGGCCGGGGCCGGCGGTATCGGCGGGGACGGCAAAGACGGCGGCGATGGCGCCGACGGCGCGGCCGGGACCGACGGGACGGCCGGCGACCCGAATGGCACCGCCGGAATCAGCGGCGGCAATGGCGGGGATGCCGGGCGCGGTGGCGCCGGTGGTGTGGGCGGCGACGGCGTGGTTGCCGCCGACGGCGCCGACGGCCATGCCGGGATCGGCGGCAACGGGGGCAAGGGCGGCGATGGCATCGACGGCATCGACGGCACCGCCGCCGCCCCGAACGGAACCGCCGGTGGTAACGGCGGCGCCGGCGGCAGCGGCGGTCAGGGCGGATTGGAAGCCGACGGCACCACCCGCGCTGCCGACGGCAATGGTGCCGCCGGAGGTATCGGCGGTAATGGCGGAGCCGGATATGACGCGCTCGCTGCCGGTGCGGCGCCGGGCACGTCCGGCGGCAGTGGCGGTACCGGTGGCAGCGGTGGCGCGGGCGGTACCGGTGCCACCGGAGGGGCCGGCGGTAATGCCGGCGATGGCGGTCGGGGCGGTGATGGGGTCGCCGGGCTGGCCGGAACCAACGGTGCCAACGCCGGCGACGCGGGCAATGACGGACAAGCCGGAGGCAGCGGTGGGACCGGCGGCGCTGGTGGTGCCGGTGGCAACGGAGGCGCGGCGACCTCGCCGGCCGGGGCGGCCGGCAGCAACGGCAACGGCGGCGACGGCGGCGCCGGAGGCAATGCCGCAGCCGGGGGGATCGGCGGCGACGGCGCCGACGGCGACGCGAACCAGGTGGATGGCGGCGCGGGCGGTAACGCCGGCGACGCCGGCACCACCGGCGCGGGCGGCGCCGGCGGCGCAGCCGGTACCGGCGGATCCACCGGCACCGGAGTGGCGGGCAGCGGCGGGGCCGACGGATCCGGTCCGGCACCCACCGACACCCACGGCGGTGACGGCGGCGATGGCTTCACCTCGACGACACCCGGGCTGTCCGGCGGTGCCGGCGGAGCCGGTGGCAGCGGCGGAACCATCGGCAACGGCGGGGCCGGCGGCCACGGCGGAGGCGGCGGCGACGATGCCGACGGCGGAAACGGCGGCGCCGGCGGTGACGGCGGCACCCAGGTCGGCAACGGCGGGACCGGCGGGAACGGCGGCGCCGGGCAGGGCACCGGCACCGGTGGTGACGGCGGTGACGGCGGGGATGGCGGCGCCGTGCAGGGCGACGGCGCCGACGGCGGCGACGGAGGCGCCAACGGCGGCAGTGGCGGCAATGGCGGCGACGCCATCGGCAGCGGCAACGGCGGCGATGGCGGCGACGGCACCGCAGGGGCCAACGGCGCCAACGGCGGCTCGGGTACCCAGCCGGGCGAGGCCGGTGCCGACGGCTTCGCCGGCCAGTCGGGTGGCACCGGCGGCGCCGGCGGTACCGGCTCCGGTGCGGGTCATCACGGCGGCCAGGGCGGTGCCGGAGCCACCGGAGGCAACGGCGGCGACGGCGGTGACGGCGTGCAGGGTGCAGCCGGCACGTTCGACAACGCGGGCACCGGCAACGGCGGGAACGGTGGTGCGGGCGGTAGCGGCGCGGCCGGCGGTCAGGGCGGCGATGGCGGTGCCGGCGGCGCGGGCATCAACGGCGCGACCGCCGGCAGCCAGGGCGTCGGTGGCAGCGGTGGCAACGGCGGCGACGCGGGTATGGCCGCCGACGGGGGCCGTGGCGCCGACGGGATCGCCACGCATCCCGATGCCGGCAACGGCGGCGACGGCGGCGTGGTCGGTGAGGCCGGCGCAGCCGGTGACGGTGGATCCGGTTCGACACCTGGTTCGGACGGCAACGCCGGTAATGGCCCGTCCGGCCAGCAGGGCAACGGCGGTGACGGGGGCGACGGCTACGACGCCGCCAGTGATCCGAACGCGGCGCCGGGCACCAGCGGCGGCAATGGCGGCCTGGGTGGGGACGGCAGCCTGTTGGGCACCGGCGGCGAGGGCGGGTCCGGTGGCAATGGCGCCACCGGTGCAACCGGTGACGCCGGTATGACCGCGGGTGCGAATGGCATGACCGGCGGTACCGGCGGTGATGGCGGTGACGCCGGGAAGGGCGGTACCGGCGGCGCCGGCGACGGCGGTGATGGAGTCGCGGGGCAGGGGGGTGATGGCGGTCGGGGTGGGAATGGTGCTGATGGCGCTGATGGTGATGATTCGACGCAGGTCGGGGTGGCTGGGGGTGTGGGTCAGGATGGTGGTGCTGGTGGTGATGGGGGTGTCGGCGGTAAGGGTGGTTTGACCGCTGCTGGGTCGGCGAGTGGTTTTGATGGCGCTCAGGGTGTCGGTGGTGATGGTGGCGATGGTGGTGTGGGTGGTCGCGGCTTTGATGGGGTGGCTGGTGGGGTCGGTTCGGCCGGTGATGACGGCATCGATGGCACGGCGACGACGGCGGCTACTGCTGGTACTGCTGGTGGTACCGGTCAGATCGGTGGTGCGGGCAGTGATGGTGGTGCTGGGGGCAATGGTGGTGCGGCCGGTCATGGTTCGACCGATGGCAGCCAGGGTCTTGGTGGTGTTGGTGGTGCCGGGGGCAATGGCGGGACTGGTGGCACCGGTGGTGGCGGCGGTCATGGTGGGGATGGGTATGACGCTGCGACGGATCTGAGTGCGGCGGCGGGTACTTCTGGTGGTGATGGTGCCGTTGGTGGTTCCGGTGGTGCCGGGGGTGCTGGGGGTGCGGCCGGCCAGGGTGGTGCCGGTGGGTCCGGTGCGGGCGGGCAGGCTGACTCGGGTGCTGATGGCGTCACCGGCAATCAGGGTGCCGGTGGTGTTGGTGGCAATGGTGGTTCCGGCGGTGATGGGTCGACGGGTGCTCTTGGTGCCGATGGCGCCACGGCGGGTGCTGATGGTGAGACCGGTGGCGCTGGTGGCAACGGCGGTAATGCCGCGGCGGGTGGCGCCGGCGGTGTGGGTGGCGGTGGCCAGGCCGCCAGTGGCACTGATGGCACAGCCGGTTCTGGTGGTGCCGGTGGTCGGGGTGGGAATGGTGCTGATGGCGCTGATGGTGATGATTCGACGCAGGCCGGGGTGGCTGGGGGTGTGGGTCAAGATGGTGGTGCTGGTGGTGATGGGGGTGTCGGCGGTAAGGGTGGTTTGACCGCTGCTGGGTCGGCGAGTGGTTTTGATGGCGCTCAGGGTGTCGGTGGTGATGGTGGCGATGGTGGTGTGGGTGGTCGCGGCTTTGATGGGGTGGCTGGTGGGGTCGGTTCGGCCGGTGATGACGGCATCGATGGCACGGCGACGACGGCGGCTACTGCTGGTACTGCTGGTGGTACCGGTCAGATCGGTGGTGCGGGCAGTGATGGTGGTGCTGGGGGCAATGGTGGTGCGGCCGGTCATGGTTCGACCGATGGCAGCCAGGGTCTTGGTGGTGTTGGTGGGGCCGGGGGCAATGGCGGGACTGGTGGCACCGGTGGTGGCGGCGGTCATGGTGGGGATGGGTATGACGCTGCGACGGATCTGAGTGCGGCGGCGGGCACGTCTGGTGGTGATGGTGCCGTTGGTGGTTCCGGTGGTGCCGGGGGTGCTGGGGGTGCGGCCGGCCAGGGTGGTGCTGGTGGGACCGGTGCGGGCGGGCAGGCTGACTCGGGTGCTGATGGCGTCACCGGCAATCAGGGTGCCGGTGGTGTTGGTGGCAATGGTGGTTCCGGCGGTGATGGGTCGACGGGTGCTCTTGGTGCCGATGGCGCCACGGCGGGTGCTGATGGTGAGACCGGTGGCGCTGGTGGCAACGGCGGTAATGCCGCGGCGGGTGGCGCCGGCGGTGTGGGTGGCGGTGGCCAGGCCGCCAGTGGCACTGATGGCACAGCCGGTTCTGGTGGTGCCGGTGGTCGGGGTGGGAATGGTGCTGATGGCGCTGATGGTGATGATTCGACGCAGGCCGGGGTGGCTGGGGGTGTGGGTCAAGATGGTGGTGCTGGTGGTGATGGGGGTGTCGGCGGTAAGGGTGGTTTGACCGCTGCTGGGTCGGCGAGTGGTTTTGATGGCGCTCAGGGTGTCGGTGGTGATGGTGGCGATGGTGGTGTGGGTGGTCGCGGCTTTGATGGGGTGGCTGGTGGGGTCGGTTCGGCCGGTGATGACGGCATCGATGGCACGGCGACGACGGCGGCTACTGCTGGTACTGCTGGTGGTACCGGTCAGATCGGTGGTGCGGGCAGTGATGGTGGTGCTGGGGCAATGGTGGTGCGGCCGGTCATGGTTCGACCGATGGCAGCCAGGGTCTTGGTGGTGTTGGTGGTGCCGGGGGCAATGGCGGGACTGGTGGCACCGGTGGTGGCGGCGGTCATGGTGGGGATGGGTATGACGCTGCGACGGATCTGAGTGCGGCGGCGGGCACGTCTGGTGGTGATGGTGCCGTTGGTGGTTCCGGTGGTGCCGGGGGTGCTGGGGGTGCGGCCGGCCAGGGTGGTGCCGGTGGGACCGGTGCGGGCGGGCAGGCGAACTCGGGTGCCGATGGCGCGGTTGGTGCGCAGGGCGCCGGCGGCAACGGCGGCCTGGGCGGCAACGGTGGCAACGGCGCAGCCGGCGGAATCGGAACGACTGGTCCGGACGGTGGCGTGGGCACGGCGGGAACCAGCGCGACGCCCGACGGTGGCACCGGCGAGACCGGGCACACCGGTGGGCAGGGTCAAGCGGGCGGCAACGGCGGGGCCGGCGGCCAGGGCGGCGCGGCGGGCACGGGTTCCACGGACGGCGTGGTGGGTGCCGGCGGTGTCGGCGGCAACGGTGGCACCGGCGGCCAGGGCGGAACCGGCGGCAACGGCGGCACCGGCGGCGCCGGCTACGACCAACCCGGCACCACCGGGCTGTCCGGCGGCAATGGTGGCATCGGCGGCGCAGGCGGAACCGGCGGTGACGGCGGCGAGGGCGGCACCGCAGGCCTCGGCGGCCTGAACGGGGCGGGTGTCGACCGGGCCGACTCGGGAACAGACGGCGCCACCGGTGTGCAAGGTGTCGGCGGCAACGGCGGCGAGGGTGGCGTCGGCGGCGACGGCGCGACCGGCACCACCGGCGGCAACGGCAGCACCGGCAACACCGGGACGGCGGGAACGGTGGGCAGCACCACCGGCGGCACCGGCGGCACCGGCGGCGATGGCATCGACGGCGGCACCGGCGGCAACGGCGGTACCGGTGGCCAGGGTGGCGCCGCGGGCACCGGCAGCACCAACGGCAGCGTCGGTGCCGGCGGGAAGGGCGGTGACGCCGGTGACGGCGGCCAGGGCGGCGACGGCGGGGCGGGCGGCACCGGCGGCACCGGATACACCTCGCCCACGGCGAATGGTGCCGATGGCGGCAATGGCGGGACGGGTGGCACCGGCGGCAACGCCGGCCACGGCGGCGCTGCCGGCACCGCGGGCGCCGGCGGCCTCGACGGGGCCGGAAACAACCCGGCGGACGCCGGTAGCGCCGGCAGCGGCGGCGCCGACGGTCACGCGGGCGTCGGCGGTGACGGCGGCCTGGGCGGCAACGGCGCCCAGGGAACCGCCTCCAACTCGGTGAACACCGCCGGTGGAACCGGTGGGAAGGGTGGCACCGGCGGCACCGGCGGTCAGGGCGGTCTGGAAGCCGACAACGTTACGCACGCCCAGCAGGGCGACGGCGGCGACGGCGGCGACGGCGGCAAGGGCGGCACCGGAATGGACGGCGCCGACGGCACCAATGTCGTCGTCGTCTCCACACCGCCACAGACCGGCGGCAATGCCGGGGCGGGTGGCGTCGGCGGCGCCGGTGGAGACGGGTTCAACGCCGGCAACGGCGGCGACGGCGGGACCGGTGGGACCGCCGGCGCCGGTGGAGACGGTGCGGATGCCCTGGCCAGCGTTTTGGGGCCGCAACAGGGCGGAACCGGTGGTGTCGGTGGTGTCGGCGGGGTAGGTGGTGTGGCCGGAACCTCCAACGGTGGAGCCGCCGGCAGCAACGGCGACGGCGGCGACGGTGGAGTCGGCGGTGCCGGCGGAGAGGGCGGCAGCGTCCTGGTCGGTCTGGGTGGCTCCGGTGCTCAGGGCGGCCACGGCGGCACCGGCGGGGTGGCCGGAGTGGGCGGCGGCAGCGGAGCCACCCAAGGAGCGGCCGGGGTCAGCGGCGCGGGTGGTGTCGGTGGCGACGGCGGCGATGCGGGTATCACCTTGATCGGTGGTTCTACCGGTGGACTCGGCGGCACGGGCGGCACCGGCGGTGCCGCCGCGAGCCAGGCCGACAGCATCGCCGGTCAAGGCGGCGAGGGCGGGCACGGCGGTGACGGCCTGGCCGGAACCCTCGGCGGCGGCAAGGGCGGCACCGGCGGCAACGGCGGTGCCGCGAGCAACGCCGACGGAAGTGTCGGCGGCCAGGGCGGGACCGGCGGCACCGGCGGCACCAACCTCGCCGGTCTGGCAGTCGGTAGCACTGGCGGCACCGGCGGAACCGGTGGCGCCGCCGGCAGCGGGGTCGGCAGTGTCGGCGGCCAGGGCGGCACCGGCGGCACCGGTGGCAGCAACGTTGTCGGCGCGTTGGCCGGCGGCGCAGGCGGCGCCGGCGGTACCGGTGGCGCCGGCGGCAGCGGGGTCGGCAGTGTCGGCGGCCAGGGGGGCACCGGCGGCGAGGGTGGCGACAACCTCCTCGGTCTCGCACCCGGCAGCACAGGCGGCGCCGGTGGCACCGGCGGCGCTGCCGGCACCGCGGCCGGCAGCACCGGCGGCGCCGGTGGCACCGGCGGTGCCGGTGGCGGTAACGCCTTGAGTGCCGTCGGCGGTGACGGCGGCGCCGGCGGCAAGGGTGGCTCGGGTACGGCGGCCGGCACCAACGGCGGCGACGGTGGCACCGGCGGCGCGGCCGGCGGTGACTTCATCGGAGTCTTTACCGGTGACGGCGGCGTTGGGGGCAACGGCGGAAACGGCGGCGCCGGGGGAACCGGCGGCACCGGTGGCACCGGTGGCTCGGCGAACGGCGACCCGGGCTCTCCGGGTAGTGCACCCAGCGGTAGCACGGGCGGCGCGGGAGGTGCCGGCGCTCCCGGGAGCATCGTCGGGTAGCGCCCCCGAGCTTGAGAACTGGGCCAGGCCACGCCGGTAGGCTGAAATGCATGTTCTCCCTGCTGCCCGGGGTGCCCGGCCTGGATGACCTGCGCGGCGTTGCCCGTCGCATCGACACCGCTCGACACCACGGCGTGCCCGACGGGGTCGTGCTCGAACTCGACCTGCAGTCGTTGCCGCACGAAACCGGCGGTTTCGACCCGCTGACGCTGATCCGTTCCGGGAGCCAGCCGCCGGTGCTGCGTGACGTGGTGGCTGCCATCCACCGCGCGGCCGAAGACCCCAGGGTCGCCGGACTCATTGCGCGGGTGCAGCTTTCGTCCGCGGCGGCCGGACCGGTCCAGGAGCTTCGGGCCGCGATCGCCGACTTCACCGCGGTCAAGCCGTCGTTGGCGTGGGCGGAGACCTACCCGGGCACCTTGTCCTACTACCTGGCGTCGGCGTTCGGCGAGGTGTGGATGCAACCGTCCGGGACACTCGGGCTGATCGGCTTCGCCACCAATGCGACGTTCCTGCGCACCGCACTGGACAAGGCCGGAATCGAGGCACAGTTCGTCGCCCGCGGCGAATACAAGTCGGCGGCCAACCTGTTCACCCAGGATTCCTACACCGACGCGCACCGGGAGGCCGACACCGCGCTGGTGGAAAGCCTGCACACGCAGGTGCGCCAGGCCGTCGCCGAATCCCGGAATCTGGACGCCGGCACGGTAGATGAACTGGCCGATCGGGCGCCGCTGCTGCGTGAAGACGCCCTCCGGTCTGGCCTGATCGACCGGATCGGCTTCCGCGACGAGGCCTACGGCCGGATGGCTGAACTTGCCGGCGGCCAAGGGGATTCGGCAGCTGATGCCGATGGCCCCGACGCCCCGCCTCGGCTGTATCTGACGCGGTACGCGAACGCGACCGCCGGGCGTCCGTCGACAACGTCCCTGCCGCCCATCCCCGGCCGCAAGACCAAGCCGGCCATCGCCGTGGTGACGGTGGCCGGGCCGATCGTCAGCGGCTCCGGGGGGCCGCAACTGTCACCCTTCGGCAACCGCAGTGTCGGCGGCGACACGATCGCCGCGGCCCTGCGCGAGGCCGCCGCCGACGACGATGTCACCGCGATCGTGCTCCGGGTGGACAGCCCGGGCGGGTCGGTCACCGGGTCGGAGACCATCTGGCGGGCGGTGCAGCAGGCACGGGAAGCCGGCAAACCGGTGGTGGCGTCGATGGGCGCGGTCGCCGCCTCCGGCGGCTACTACATCTCCGCGGGTGCCGACGCCATCGTCGCCAACCCCGGCACCATCACCGGATCTATCGGGGTGGTGACCGGCAAGCTGGTCGCCCGCGAGCTCAAGGACCGCCTCGGAGTCGGCACCGACACCGTGCGCACCGGCGCCAACGCCGACGCCTGGTCGATCAACGCCCCGTTCACCGCCGAACAGCAGGGACAAGTCGAGACCGAAGCCGACCTGTTCTACAACGACTTCGTGGCGCGGGTCGCGCAAGGCCGCAACCTGTCCACCGAGGCGGTCGACGCGGTGGCGCGCGGACGGGTATGGACCGGCGCAGACGCCGCGGAACGCGGCCTGGTCGACGAGTTGGGCGGACTACGCACCGCAGTGCGGCGCGCCAAGGTGCTGGCCGGACTCGACGCCGACGCGCAGATCCGCACCGTGTCCTATCCCGGCTCGTCATTGTGGGAGTTCATCCGGCCGCGCCAGTCCTCGCAGCCGGCGGCCGCGTTGTCCGATGCCGTCGGGGCCCTGCTGGTGCGCTCGCTGACCGGGATCGTGGAGCAGGCGGGGAGATCGATCAACGGTGCCCAGGTGCTGTGGCTCGGGGAATCGCACTGGTGAGGATGTAACACAGATTCAACAAACGCTTGCGCGACAGCAAAAGCTCGGTAACGCGCGCTTAACGAGCGCCACGCATGCTTACAGCCATGAAACGGTTACTGCTGTTGGCGGGTCTGAGCGCGATGATCGGCCTCGCCGCTCCCGCCCAGGCCGCACCCACGGGAGTTGACGGGCAGTTCCTCGCCACGCTGACCGGTGCCGGTCTGATCCACACCGGAAACGACCAGGCCGCCGTCTCCGCCGGTCGCGCGGTGTGCCAGCTGATGGACGCCGGACTGTCCCCGATGGACACCGTCGTCGCGGTGCAGACCACCAACCCCGGCTTCACCATCCAGAAAGCGGGCGAGTTCGCCGCGATCTCCACCGCGCATTACTGCCCGGAGCACCTGTAGTCACCCCGCCATCAGACAAGGTCAGGTCTGGGGTCTGGCGCCCAGCACGTCGCGGAACAGCGCCTGACGCAGTGCGAGTTCACGAGGATCGCTGTAGAGGTGAAAGCCGAGGCGGTTCATCACGTAGGAGAAGCCGATACCGGTATCGGGATCGGCGAACCCGAGCGATCCGCCGAAACCCGGTGTGCCGTAAGCCTTATCGGACGAGCCGAAGACAGCGCCGAACGCCGGTTTTGACAGCCCCAGCGCGAAGCGGGTCTTGACGCCCAGCACCTTGTCGCGTTCACCGAGGCGCGGTGGCGTCGGCGTCACGGTGAGTGCATCGCGCACGACGGAGCTCAGGGGCAGCGCGGGGTCTGCGGTTGCCGCGGCGCCGTAGAGGCGTGCGATCGCCGAGGCGGTGCCGATCCCGTTGGCCGAGGGGATCTCGATCGCGCGCACTTCTTCGCGGTTGTAGTCACCGTCCCACGGAGCGACGTCGCTGGGAAGGCACCCCGCGCGGGCCAGCAGACCGACCGGGTTGAACGAGGCGGCGACCATGCGCATCGGCATCACCTTGAGGTGCAGCAGCGACTCGGCCCGCTTCCAGTGATGTAACAGCGCCACCCGGTCGCGCGACAGTGAAGTCGGCAGACCGATGTAGAAGTCCAGTCCGAGGGGCCCGGCGATCTCCTCGGCGAGAAACCGGCCCAGGGTACGGCCGGCCGGGTCGGTGCGACGGATCAGCTCGGACTCATACCAGCCGAGCGTGATCGCGTGATAGCCGTGGCGGGCGCCGGGCGGCCAAATCGGCCGCTGCGCGGCGAGTATCGGCGCCAGCCGTTCCGGGTCGGCGACATCGGCCAGGGTGGGTGCCGGCTTGAGCACACACAAGCCGGCCTGATGGCAGAGCAGTTGGCGGACCGTGATGTCGTCCTTGCCGGCCTGGGCGAACTCCGGCCAGTGTTCGGCCACTTTGTCGTCGTAGCCGAACAGTCCGCGCGACACCGCCAATGCCACGGCCAGGGCCGCCACACCCTTGGTGGTGGAGAAGACGTTGACCAGGGTGTCCTGCTGCCAGGGCTGCATGGTGACGCCATCGCGGTAGCCGCCCCACAGGTCGACGACTTTGATGCCGTCGCGATACACCGCGACCGCGGCGCCCACCTCGCGGCCGCCGGCGAAATTGGCGCGGAACGCGTCGGCGACCTTGCCGTAGCCCTCGGCGACGCCACCGTCGATCAGGTCCGGCGGAACCTTAACTTTGAGCACCATCGGTGCGGTTATACCGTGGCACGGCGCTCGGCTGTGGTCGAACCGCGATTTCGCCCCCGACCGGGGAGAAGACCGCCGTCGCGCGGCCGGTAGCCTCTAGTGTTTCTTCAACGCCGATATAGAGAAAATTAGCGCACTCGTGGAAGAACCTGAGTTTTCGCTGGGGTATCTGTTAGTATCGCCGCCAGTTGGCTGGCCGAACTTCGACGAGGGAAACGATCGTGACATCAATCAAGAAGTTTCTGTGTGGTACGGCCGTCGTCGGCATGGTTGCCGGAACGGGGGCGGCGATCGGGGCGCCGATCGGCTATGTGGGTCCGTCCGCGCTGGACTGGCTGCTGGCCGCCGAGCACGTCCTGCTGATCGGCACCGACGGCACCAACCTCGACAAGATCCTGCAGTACGCCTACGGCGACGACAGCGGGTTCAAGACGGCGATGGACCAGGGCATCACCGGAGCCGCAACCGAGGTCAACCACACCACGATCTCCGGCCCGTCGTGGTCGACGATCCTCACCGGCGTGTGGGACGACAAGCACGGTGTGTTCAACAACGTGTTCAACCCCCAGCCTTACGACCAGTGGCCGACGGTGTTCAACCTGCTCGAGGCCCACGACCCGAACATCAACACCTCGGTGATCGCCGACTGGGACTACATCAACGACATCGGCGCTGCGGGCGCCTTCCCGGCCGACAACAACCTCTTCATCCCCTTCCAGGACAGCTGGGCCGACACCGACGCGGAGGTCACCGCACAAACCATCGCCCAGATCCTGGCTACCAAGGACAACCCGCTCGACATCTCGAGCTTCCTGTTCTCCTACCAGGTGCAGGTCGACGAGGCTGGGCACTCGTTCGGCGGCGGGTCCGAGGAATACGCGCAGGCCGTCATGAATGTCGGAGCCAACATCCAACAGATCCTGGCCGCGGTAGCCGAGGCCAGGGCGGAAACCGGCGACGAATGGTCGATCATCATCACCACCGACCACGGCCACCAGCAGTCGCTGGGCTTCGGGCACGGCTTCCAGTCGCCCAACGAGACGACGCAGTTCGTCATCTTCGACCAAGGCGGCGACTCCGCCACCGACGGCAGCCAGAATCTGAACTACTCGATCGCCGACATCACGCCGACGATCCTGGCGCTGCTCGGAGCCCCGATGCGGTCGGATTTCGACGGCAGCCCGATGTATCTCGAC
Organism: Mycolicibacter terrae; assembly: GCF_010727125.1. Classification (NCBI taxonomy): domain Bacteria; kingdom Bacillati; phylum Actinomycetota; class Actinomycetes; order Mycobacteriales; family Mycobacteriaceae; genus Mycobacterium; species Mycobacterium terrae. The sequence continues at coordinate 762,222 of NZ_AP022564.1, forward strand.
CCGAGCATCGTGGACAGCACCGTCGCCCCCGACGATCTCAAGCAGGCACTGCTGTCGGCGATCGCGATGTACGGCTACCCGAATATCGGCAACGACATCACCCTGGCGATCCGTACGGTCGTCGGCACCATCCCCTACTTTCTCAACGGCGTGGTCAACGACATCGACAAGTTCCTGCAGACGATCGTCGACCAGGACATCTTCTTGATCAGTGGACTGGCCGAATTCGCCCAGCAGATCAACGACTTCGTCGGCGGTCTGGTGGTGGACACCACCCAACTGATGGCCAAGGGTGTTGCACTGCTGACCGGATCCGGAGTCATCGCGCCGACCGACCCGCCGCTGTCGGGTTCGGCGGAGTTCTCCGAACTGCCGGGACTGCTCGCCGCGGACCACAACATCTTCGCGCCGGACGGGCTCTTCGGTGGCTTCGACCTGTCGTGGCTCGACGGCAGCGAACTGGTGGCCTGACTCAGCACGCTAGGTGCGAACGGCCTCGATCGCGACCGAATTGCGCAGCCGCGCCACGACTTCGGCGTCGTCGGGAAAGCTGCGTCCATAGGCTGCGAAAACTTCAGTCCGGGTGCGACTGCTGACCTGCCAGCCCTGCTCGGTCAGGTAGTCGCCGGCGGGCCGCCGCTCGCCGGCGTAGACCAGGTCGGCGATGTCGAGATCCAGGCCCTGGTCGGCGAAGCGCCTGCCCATCGACTGGTTCGAATCGGTGAGTGCTGCCGCGCCGTCGGGGTGATATTCGGTGGCCAGCCGGCTGCCCGGCGCGCTCAACGCGGTGATGTTGTCGAACAATCGATCCTGCGCCTCCGGCGGCAGATAGATGAGCAGACCCTCCGCGCTCCACGCGGTCGGTTTCTTCTCGTCGAAACCGCTGCGGCGCAAGGCCGCCGGCCAATCATCGCGCAGGTCGACGGCCACGGTCCGGCGATGCGCTGTGGGCTCGGCGCCGAATTCAGCCAGCGTGCGGGACTTGAACTCGATCACCTCCGGCTGGTCGATCTCGTAGACGACGCTGCCCTCCGGCCAAGCCAGCCGATAGGCCCGCGAATCCAGTCCGGAGGCCAAGATGACCGCCTGCCGGATGCCCGCGCCCGCGGCTGTGTCGGTCCAAGCGTCGACGAAGAAGTCGTCGAAGAACCGGGTGCGCACCGCCATCACCTCGGTCATCGGCCGGGCGGTGGCCTCGGCGTCCTGGGCCACCGCGGGTTCCAGCTCGCCGTCGAGCAGCCGGTTGAAGAAGTCGATCCCGACCGCGCGCACCAGCGGCGCGGCGAACGGGTCGTCGATCAGCGCGTCGGGTTCCCGGCTGGCCAATGCGCGGGCGACCGCGACCATCGTCGCAGTCGTGCCCACACTGGACGCCAGATCCCAGCTGTCCCCGGCAGATCGTGCGCCACCGCTGCGTGCCATCAGCGCCCTCCTCCCAGGACCGCGCTGACATAGGTCAGCCCGCTGTAACCTTCAGCTTCCTCGATCGGCGGCAGCCCGTGTTCGGCGAACAGCTCGTTGATGCTGTGGCTGTTGAGCCGCCATCCGCGCTCGGCGAGGTAGGTGGCGGCGTCATTGCGATCACCGAAGTAGACCAACTCGGTGAGGTCGAGGTCGAGGCCGTGGCTGCGCATCCGCTCGGCGGCCTCCCGCATGCGCCGGCGGGCGGCGTCCTCGTCGCCGGGGTCCAGCGGAGGTGTGCTCTCGATGGCGAACCTGCTGCCCGGCGCCGACAGCGCGGTGACGGTGTCCAGCAACCGGTCCTGCGCATCGGCCGGCAGGTAGGCGAGCAGTCCCTCCGCGCTCCATGCGGTCGGCACGGACGAGTCGAAACCCGCGGCGTGCAGCGCGGCCGGCCAGTCGTCACGCAGGTCGACGGCGACCGTCCGACGATCGGCGGCGGGCCGGGCGCCCTGGGCGGCCAGCACCCGGGTCTTGAACTCGATCACGTCGGGTTGGTCGATCTCGAAGACGGTGGTGCCTGCCGGCCAGTCGAGCCGGTAGGCGCGGGCGTCCAGCCCGGATGCCAGGATGACGGCCTGCCGGATACCCGCTGTGTCGTCGCTGCAAGCGGTGAGGAAGAACTCGTCGAAGAATCGGGTGCGCACGGCCATGTTGTCGGACATCCGCGAGAGCGTCATCGCCCCGTCCTCGCCCTCGCCGTCGCCGAAGTCGGCCGGGCTGAGCTCGCCGCTGGCCAGCTTGCTGAACAGCTCCACGCCCACCGCGCGCACCAGGGGCTCGGCGTAGGGGTCGCTGATCAGCGGCCGGGCGGTGCCGTTTCCGCGGCTCGCCACCGCGCGGCCCACCGCCACCATGGTCGCGGTGGCGCCCACACTGGAGGCCAGGTCCCAGCTGTCGTTGTCTGTGCGTGCCATCGTGTGAACTCTCCTATCGTTACCGGCGACGCATCGTCACCGCGACGCACCGCCGGAAATTAATTAGCTGATTTAACGAGCTGCCGCCGACTGTACGCCCGGCGGCTGTCGGTTCGCTGACAGCGCCTCCCTGTGGCTGCCCGGCCCGCTGCGCTGAGCTGTTAGTCTCGTAGACTGCTGACGCGCCGGAAGACGCGCATGGCCGCTTCACGACCGGTCGGCGCGTCGACGCGAAAGCGCAGGACTACCCCAGGACTAACCGGGGCTGGAACAAACCAGCCCATTGGCACGCCGCGACCGGACCTCGGCTGCGCAGGAGGAGAAGAGTGTTCTCGGCTTTCATCTCGTCACTGCGGACGGTCGACCTGAGGCGCAAGATCCTGTTCGCCCTGGGCATCATCGTCATTTACCGGCTCGGAGCGGCCATCCCGTCGCCCGGCGTCGACTACCAGAACGTGCAGCAGTGCATCAAGGAGGTCAGCGGCGGCGACGCGGCGCAGGTCTACTCGCTGATCAACCTGTTCTCCGGCGGTGCGTTGCTGCAGTTGACGGTGTTCGCCATCGGCGTGATGCCCTATATCACCGCCAGCATCATCGTGCAGCTGTTGACCGTGGTCATCCCGCGCTTCGAGGAGTTGCGCAAAGAGGGTCAGTCCGGCCAGAACAAGATGACCCAGTACACCCGCTACCTGACGGTGGCGCTGGCGGTGCTGCAGGCGACCAGCATCGTGGCGCTGGCCGCCAACGGCGGGCTGCTGCAGTCCTGCAGCCTGCGCCACGACATCATCGCCGACCACAGCATCTTCACCCTGGTCGTCATCGTGCTGGTGATGACCGCCGGAGCGGTGCTGGTGATGTGGCTGGGTGAGCTGATCACCGAGCGCGGTATCGGTAACGGCATGTCGCTGCTGATCTTCGTCGGTATCGCCGCTCGTATCCCGATCGAGGGCAAGACCATCCTGGACTCCCGCGGCGGCCTGGTGTTCACCATGGTCTGCCTGGCCGCGCTGGTCATCGTCGTCGGCGTGGTCTTCGTCGAGCAGGGCCAACGCCGAATCCCGGTGCAGTACGCCAAACGCATGGTCGGCCGGCGCATGTACGGCGGCACCTCGACCTACCTGCCGCTCAAGGTCAACCAGGCCGGCGTCATCCCGGTCATCTTCGCCTCGTCGCTGATCTACATCCCCCAGCTGGTCACCCAGCTGGTCCGCAGTGGCAACGGCGGCGTCGGCACCAGCTGGTGGGACAAGGCCGTCAGCACTTACCTGTCGGATCCGTCCAACCTGGTCTACATCGGCGTGTACTTCGGCCTGATCATCTTCTTCACCTACTTCTACGTGTCGATCACGTTCAACCCCGACGAGCGCGCCGACGAGATGAAGAAGTTCGGCGGCTTCATTCCGGGCATCCGGCCGGGACGCCCGACCGCGGACTACCTGCGTTTCGTGCTCAACCGGATCACCCTGCCGGGCTCGATCTACCTCGGGGTGATCTCCGTGCTGCCCAACCTGTTCCTGCAGATGGGCAACTCCGGGACGGTCCAGAACCTGCCGTTCGGTGGTACCGCGGTGCTGATCATGATCGGCGTCGGTCTTGACACGGTCAAGCAGATCGAGAGCCAGCTCATGCAGCGCAACTACGAAGGGTTCCTCAAGTGAGAGTCATCCTGCTGGGACCGCCCGGGGCGGGCAAGGGCACCCAGGCCATTAAACTGGCCCAGGAGCTGGGCGTCCCGCAGATCTCCACCGGGGACCTGTTCCGCAGCAACATCGCGCAGGGCACCGAGCTGGGCCGCAAGGCCAAGGGATACCTCGACGCCGGGGATCTGGTGCCCTCCGAGCTGACCAACGCGCTGGTCGCCGACCGCATCGACGACGAGGACGCCGCCAAGGGCTTCATCCTCGACGGCTACCCCCGCTCGGTGGAGCAGGCCCAGGCCCTGCACGACATGCTGGAGGCCCGCAACACCAAGCTGGACGCGGTACTGGAGCTGCGGGTCAGCGAGGACGAGCTGCTCGCCCGGCTGCGGGAGCGGGGCCGCGCCGATGACACCGCCGAGGTCATCCACAACCGGATGATCGTCTACCGCGAGGAGACGGCGCCGCTGCTGGACTTCTACCAGCACGAGCACGACCTGCATGTCGTGGACGCGCTGGGCACCGTCGACGAGGTCTTCGGTCGCCTGTTGCACGCCCTGGGACGCTAAGTGATCGGGTGGGCGAAGCGGCGGGTGCCGCATCGCAGCCCGGGGGAGCTCGACGCGATGGCCGCGGCCGGCGCCGTCGTCGCCGCGGCCCTGAAGGCGGTGCGTGCGGCCGCTGCCGCCGGGGTCTCGACGGGGGAGCTGGACGAGGTCGCCGAGTCGGTGATCCGGGAGGCGGGCGCCACGCCGTCGTTCCTCGGCTATCACGGTTTCCCCGCGTCGATCTGCAGTTCGGTGAACGACCGTGTGGTGCACGGCATCCCATCGTCGACCGAGGTGCTGGCGGAGGGTGATCTGGTGTCCATCGACTGCGGTGCGATCCTGGACGGTTGGCACGGCGACGCGGCGGTCACCTTCGGTGTCGGCAAGCTGACACCGGCCGACGAGAACCTGTCGGCCGCGACCCGGCAGGCGATGGAGGCCGGGATCGCGGCGATGGTCCCGGGCAACCGGCTCAGCGACGTCTCGCACGCCATCGAAACAGGTGCCCGCGCCGCGTCGGCGGAGTTCCGCCGCTCGTTCGGCATCGTCGCCGGCTATGGCGGCCACGGTATCGGCCGCCAGATGCACATGGACCCGTTCCTGCCCAACGAGGGATCGCCGGGCCGCGGGCCGCTGCTGGTGGCCGGATCGGTGCTGGCGATCGAACCGATGCTGACCCTGGGCACCGACCAGACCGTCATCCTCGACGACGAGTGGACGGTCGTCACCGCCGACGGGTCGCGCGCCGCGCACTGGGAACACACCGTCGCGGTGACCGACGACGGGCCCCGCATCCTGACGGCGGTCTAGCGCCGCAACCCCCGCCCTGTCGGCAGCGCTGCGCTGCCGGCGGGTGAACCGAAGCACTACCCGCATCGTTTAACCAGACATCATCGTCGTGGGTTAGGTGGGCGGATGGCGGGGCAGCACCGGGTGGTCGATCACATCCTCGAAGGCCTCGCCGGCATCGGCGTCGGCCATATCTTCGGTGTCGACGGCGCAAATATCGAGGACCTCTACGATGCCGCGCACTGCCACCCCCGGATCACCGCGGTCGTGGCCAAACACGAATTCTCGGCGGCAACCATGGCCGACGGATACAGCCGCAGCGGGGCGGGGTTGGGCGTGGTCGCGGCAACGTCGGGCGGGGGCGCGTTGAACCTTGTTCCCGGGCTCGCGGAATCGTTGGCGAGCCGGGTGCCGGTGTTGGCATTGGTGGGCCAGCCTCCGGCGGCGATGGACGGCCGGGGCAGCTTTCAGGACATCAGCGGCCGCAACGGATCGCTGGACGCCGAGACGCTGTTCTCCGCGGTGTCGGTGTTCTGCCGACGGATAGGCACGCCCGGCGAGATCGTCGGGGCGTTGCGCAGCGCGGTCGCCGCGGCGCGCACCGGAGGGCCGGCAGTGTTGTTGTTACCCAAGGACGTCCAGCAGGCCCGCGTGGTCTACGACAGGCCTGTGAACGGCCATGGTGGCGCTGGTTCGGCGCCGGCCGGACCCGGTGACCCGCACCCGGTTCTGCGCGCCCTGCGCGGTGCCGATGGGCCGGTCGTCATCATCGCCGGCGAGCAGATTGCCCGTGACGACGCCCGTGCTGAACTGCAGGCGCTGGCGGGGTTGCTCGGAGCGCAGGTGGCCTGTGTTCCCGACGCCAAAGACGTCGGCGGCCCGGGTTCACACGCGCTCACCGGAGTGGTCGGGCATCCCGGTGTGGCGGATTTGTTGGCGGCCAGCGCGGTGTGCCTGGTGGTGGGCACCCGGTTGCCCGTCACCGCCCGCAGCGGGATGGACGCCGCGCTGGAATCAGTTCGGATGGTCTCGATCGGTTCGGCTCCGCCGTACCTGCCCTGCACGCACGTGCACTCCGATGATCTGCGCGTGTCGCTGACCGCCCTGGCGCACGGTCTTCGCCGGCAGCGGCCTCTCGGGCTGCGGGCCCCGGATCGGTTGCGGCGCGGCGAACTTGAACCGCCGCGACACCGCGGCCCCGGCGTGCGCTACCGCGACGCGATGCGAGTACTGGACACCGTTGTGCCGCCCGGTGTGGACATCGTCGTCGACGCCGGTAACACCGGCGCGTCCGCATTGCACTACCTGCCGGTGCGCCGCGACGGGAGGTTCATCGTCGCGCTCGGCATGGGCGGGATGGGGTACAGCTTCGGGGCCGGCATCGGGATGGCGTTCGGCCGGGCCCGGCGCACCGTGGTGATCGCCGGCGACGGTGCGTTTTTCATGCACGGCATGGAGATCCACACCGCGCTTCAGTATCGGCTGCCGATCACCTTCGTGTTGTTCAACAACAACGCCCACGCCATGTGTGTGACGCGCGAACAACTGTTCTACGGCGACCTGTACAGCTACAACCGATTCCGGCCCAGCGTGCTGGGCGCCGGATTGGGTGCGATGTTTCCCGGCCTGCCGGCCGCCGATGTCAACCAGGCCGGCGAACTGTCGGCGGCGCTGGACTCCGCGCTGAACGTCGACGGCCCGTCGGTGGTCAGCATCGGGTGTTCCGCCGACGAGATCCCCCCGTTCGCACCGTTTTTGACCGCCCCCGTGCTCAAGGAGGATGGCTATGTCACTGCCCGCGCTTGACGACATCACCGAACCGCTCGACGGGCTGATCCGCATCGAGACGTCGCCACGAGAACAGGCCACTCCGATCATCATGGAGATGATGCGCTCGGTCTACCCGCACGACGAAGTGTTCGGTGAGTTCTGCACGGTCAACAGCTATATCGACTGTCCGCCTGACGAATTGTTCGATTACCTGGCCGACACTCGCAGCCTGGAGGAGTGGACCTACAGCCTGCGTGGTTTCACCACTACCGACGAGCCGGGTCTGTGGCTGGCCCACGACCGGCTCGGCGCCGGGACCGGCGCGGGGGCCGGCGAGGGGACCGAGATCTACACCCGTACGGTCGCCGAAGCCGGCGCGCGAACGGTCGACTACCACTGCGCATGGGATCAGGGCAAACACCTGTGGATGATCTACCTGATGCGGGTGCTCGACGCCCAGGTGGTGTTCGACAGGCCCGGCTCGGTGGTGCTGTGGACCAATTGCCACCACCCGTTCTACGACGAGAACCCCTACCCGGAGACCGCTCCGCCGCAGCGGCCGGTCTGGGTCGGCGATTTCTGGGACATGTTCGGCGCCGGCCACCTGCTGGAACTGAAGAACCTCAAGGCGATTGCCGAATACCGGCACCGCAACGGGCTGCCCGTGACACCGGTGTGGATGCGATGACGCCGGTCAGTCTCACCGACATCTCCAGCTACTTGCCCGGCGAACCGATCGGCGCCGATTTCTACGCCCAGTTCGCCGCCACCGATGAGCTGCGCGAGAGTGTGATGTTCCGCGCACCGCGGTGGCGTCACCACGTCGGTCCCGACGAGAGCGCGATCGACATGATCGAACGTGCCACCGCCGGCCTGATCGAACGGCACGGCCGGGATGTCCTGACCGGGGTCGACGTGTTGATCACCCATACCCAGATGCCGGATGTGCCGTTCTACGGTGCGGGCGCGGGCGTGGCGCACCGGCTGGGTATGCGACCCCGCTGGGTGCTCGACCTGCACAACGGTGGCTGCGCGGTGTTCGTGCTGGCACTGAAGTTGGCTCGTCAACTGCTGACGTCGGGCGAAGGGCGCACCGCGCTGATCGCCATCGCCCAGAACGCGGCGGGTCAGGTGTTCGACCAGCCGAGCGTGCGGAGTCGGGCGCAGGCCGCGGTCCCCGGTGACGGCGCAGCGGTGGGCCTGGTCACGCTGTCCGACGAGTCGCCCATCCTCGATGTCGAGTGCCGCAGCTACGGCGAGTACGCCGGCGAGATGACGATCACCTCCGACCCGCCACGCAAGTGGTGGCAGGCCGGGCCGGGCGAGGCGTGCATCGCGTTCACCGAGGCCAAGATCACCAAGGTGCTGGCCCGGGGCAACCGTCTGGTCCCCGAGGTGGCGCTGGCGGTATGCGACCGAATCGGTGTGAAACCCAACGACATCGACCTGCTGGTCACCAACCAGCCCAACCGGGTCTTCCTGCGCAACTGGCGCGAGGCGCTGGAGCTGCCACCCCAGCGACACCGCGACACGTTCGATGAATGCGGGAACCTCTTCGGCGCCGCGATCCCGATCAACATGGAACGCGCGATATCCGAGGGTCAGGTAGCACCGGGCGACGTGATTATGATGGCGGGCTTCGCGCACGCCGGCGACTTCGCCGGTGCGGCTGCGGTGCGCTGGGGCGGACGCCGATGATGTCCCCGACGGCCTTCGGGAATCCGGTCAACGCCGACGTGCTCGAGTCGGTGCCGGCTGCCGTCGATCCGCTTGCGTTGTCTCTCAACGAGAACCCCTTCTCGCCGTTGCCGGCCGTGCGCTCGGCACTGCATCACGCGATGGGCGCCGTCAATCGCTATCCGGAGTTTCTGCCCGACAAGCTGCGCGCAATGGTCGCGAACCACATCGGGGTCGACGCCGGACAGGTGGCACTCGGGTCGGGAGCAACCGGAGTGGCGATGCAGGTGCTGCAGACGTTCACCCGGCCCGGGGACCGGATCGTGTTGAGCGACCCGACTTTCGACGGTTTCCCGATCATGGCACGGATGGCCGGACTGGCATCGATCCCGATTCCACTCGACCCGCACGGGCATGATGACCTCCCGGCGATGGCGGACGCCGCGGTGGGCGCCCGCGTTGTCGTGTTGTGCCGGCCGCACAACCCGACGGGCACGTTGGCGCCGATCGCCGACGTCGAGCGGTTCCTGCGCCGACTGCCCGTCGACACCATCGTGCTGTTCGACGAGGCCTATATCGAGTTCGTCGCCCCCCAGTACCGCATCGGTGGACCGGATCTGGTTCGACGATTTCCGAATGTCGTCGTGCTGCGCACCTTCTCCAAAGCCTACGGTCTGGCGGGCTTACGAATCGGGTACGGATTCGGCGCACCGGAGTTCGCCGATCGGTTGTGGGCCCTGCAACTGCCGTTCGCTACGGGTATCTGCAGCGCGGTCGCGGTGGCAGCCTCCTACGAAGCCGAAGACCAATTGCGGCAACGGACCCTGCGTATCGCAGGCGAGCGGGCGTACTTGAGCAGGCGGCTGCGTGCGATGGGCGTCTACACCACCGATGGGCACGCGAACTTCGTCTATCTGCCCGGCGCCGGACGGCCGTGGCGGGAGATGCTGGACACGGTCGGCGTCAAGGCGCGTCATTTCCCCGGCGGCGGGGTGCGGATCACCATCGGCAGCCGAGAGTCCAGCCGAGCGGTACTGGCCGCGATAGGCGCAGGCACATGACTGGTGAACACCTCGGTACCCGACCGCGGGCACTGACCGTCGAACTTCGCGATGTGGTGCGCGAGTACCGGGTCGGCGGTCACACCGTGCGGGCCCTGAACAGCATCAACCTGCGGTTGCGGGGCGGGCAGTTCGTCTCGATCATCGGGCCGTCCGGGGCCGGCAAGAGCACCTTGTTGCATCTGCTCGGCGCGCTGGATTCCCCGGACACCGGATCGATCAGGTTCGGCGGCGAGGAGATCGGCCGGCTCGACGATGCTGCGCGGTCGGCATTTCGCCATCACCGGGTGGGCTTCGTCTTTCAGTTCTTCAACCTGCTGCCGACCCTGTCGGCGTGGGAGAACGTCGCCGTACCCAAACTTCTCGCCGACGTGCGGCTGAGCAAGGCCAAACCGGAAGCGCTACGGCTGCTGGAGCGGGTCGGGCTCGATCACCGGACCGAACATCGGCCGGCGGAGTTGTCCGGCGGCCAGATGCAGCGCGTCGCGGTGGCACGGGCGTTGATGATGGACCCGGCGCTGATACTGGCCGACGAGCCGACCGGGAACCTCGATTCGGCCACCGGAGCCGCGATCCTGGCGCTGCTCGCCGACATCGCGCACGAGCCGGGCCGCCGTCGGCTGGTGGTGATGGTGACGCACAATTCGGATGCGGCGGCCGCGACCGACCGGGTGATCCGGATGCACGACGGCCGGATCCGCTACGACGGGCCGGTGATGCGGCACCGAGCGGTGGCCCGGCGGTGATCACCGCCGCGGCAAGCCGGCTACGAGTGTTCAGCCTGCGTGAGCTGGTCGTGCACCGGCGGCGCACCATCGCCACCGTCGCCGTCATGGCGGTCTCGGCCCTGTATCTGGTCGCGGTCTTCGGGATCTTCGGCTCGATCACCGGATCGGTCAACCGGTTGACCGACGGAATCGCCGGTATCGCGGCCCTGGAGGTGTCGGGCACCACCGACGCCGGGTTTCCCGACACGATCACCGCCGAGGCCGCAGCCGTCCCCGGCGTGGCGGCCGCCGCGCCGATGATCCGGACGTCGGCGGTGACGCCCGCCGGGCGGGTCCTGCTGCTCGGCGCGGACACCAGCAGCGCGGCGTTGCAGGGCGCTCTGAAAGATGCCGTCCGCGGCGCACCGATACCGGCGGCGCCCGGGGAGCCCAACGCCGTCCGGGTCGGACCCGGCGTCGGCTATCGGGACGGCCAGAGATTTCAGTTGGGCTCCGAGGTGGTCAGCGTCGCCTCGGTGCTCACCGGAAAATCGCTGGCACAGCTCAACGGCGGGCAGTACGTTTTGGCCGCACTTCCGCTGGCCCAGAACATAACCGGCCGCCCCGGCCGACTCGACTCGATCCTGCTCACCCTGAAACCGGGCGCGGATCCGGGCGCGGTCCGCGCGGCGGTCACCGCCGCCGTCGGTGGCCGGGCCATCGTCGCGGACCCGAGTCTGCGCGCCGCGCGGGCCGGTGACGGTGTGAAGCTGATGAACTACATGGCCCTGATGGGCGCCGCGGTCGCCCTGGTGGTCGGGGCGTTTTTGATCTACACCACGGTGAGCATGGCGATCACCGCGCGCCGGCCGGTCATTGCCACGCTGCGGGCGGTCGGCGGCCGGCGCGGCGTGATCGTCGGCGACATGCTGTTGGAGGCGGCGATTCTCGGTCTGATCGGCGGCGCGATCGGGTCGTGTATCGGAATCGCCGTGGGCCACAGTGCAATCGGACGGTTGCCGCCCGCCGTCACCCAGGGGCTGGAAGCTCGGGTGGAGTACTGGTTGCCGGGGTACGCCATTCCGGTCGCGCTCATCGCGACGGTGGTGGCCGGTGTCGGCGCCTCGGCGATGGCGGCGCGGCAGGTCTACAAGGTCTCTCCGATCGAGGCGTTGGCGCCGGTCGGCGTCTCCGAGGCCGACCGGGTGTCCCGACGGCTGCGGATCGCCAGCGGGGTCGGTGCCGCCGCCGGGTTCGCGGCGGCGATCCTGGTCGTGCAAAGACATGGCAGCTTCGCGTTCGCAGCGGTGGTCGTTTTGCTCGGCGCGGAGATCGCGACGGGCTTCGTGCTGCGGGGGCCGATCGTCGCCGCCACCGCCGCGACGGCGCGAGTGTTCGGATCGGTGGTGGCCGCCGCAACCATCACCCGCGCGCCGCGGCGGGTGTGGGCCACGGTGATGACCGTGCTCATCGCGGTCGTCACCAGCGTCGTGATCATGGGCACCAGCGCCGACATGATCTCGTCGGCGCGGGCGCTGTTCGTCTCGGTCGCTGACGTCGACGTCTGGGTCAGCGCCGATGCCCCCGACAGTTACCCCACCGATCGGCTGCCGGGCGACCTGGTCCACACCGTGGCCGCGGTGCCCGGTGTCGCACGCGTCGTGGAGGGCGCCTTCGGGTTCGCGGTGGTCGGCGGGACCCGGGTGATGCTGGACGGATTCGCCGCGGGAAGCGCTGATCCGCTCTATCGCGCGCTCGATCAGTCGGAGCGCGCCGCGGTGCTCGACGGCCGTGGCGTGGTGCTGACGCAGAATCTGGGCGCCGCGTTGGGCGTTCGGGCCGGCGACCGGCTGCAGCTGCAAACGCCGAGCGGCCCGCGGGAGGTGGAGGTGTTGACTCTGGTCCCGTACTTTTCGACGGTCATCGGCACCATCGGCATCGGTCTGAAGCAGGTACGCGCCTGGTTCGATGACTCGGCCCTGACGGTCTTACAGATCACCGCGAAGCCGGGCACGGATCGTCGACATCTGCTCGACGATGTCCGGCAGGTGGTGCCCGTCCAACACCACGTCTACGACGGTGCCGCGGCGCTGGCCGGACTCCAGGCCCCACTGCACCAGAGCATGTTCATCGCCAACGCGGTCTGGGGCATCGCGGCGTTGGTCGCCGCGGTCGCATTGTTCAATACGCTGACGCTGTCGGTGCTCGAGCGTCGCCGCGAGATCGGTGTGCTGCGTGCGATGGGGGCCGGCCGCCGGTTCACGGTGCGGATGGTGCTGGCCGAGGCGGCCGGAATCGGGGTCGTCGGCGGGGTGTGCGGTCTGGTGTTCGGGCTGATCGATCAGTGGCTGTACAGCGTGGCCAGTGCCGACATCATGAACTTCGACGTCACCTTCCGGCCCGGCCCGATGCCGGTCGCCTGTGCTGCCGGCGCGGTACTGGTCTGCCTGCTCGGCGCCCTGGCACCGGCGCGACGCGCGGTGCGGCTGAACATTATCGAGGCCGTCGGCGTCGAATAGCCGGCCGTGTCGGCGCAGCGGTGTCAGAACCCCAGTTGGACAAGCAGAGTGAACAGGTCGGCCAGGGGGTCGGGGAAGGGAAGGGTGAACGTACCGTCCAGGAACGGGAACACCGAACTTTCGAAGGTGTTGACGGTCGCCCCGGCCAGTCCGAAGCTCGCGTCGCCCAGTCCCAAGTCCCCCTCGGGGTCCGCGCCGGACGTCAAAATATCTGTGAACAGCGAACTTTGGATGACAAACGCGATGAAATCATCATCTGGGTCGGCGGCCGTCGTGATGGTGAAGAGGCCGAGATCGTGAACATTGCTGATGAAGTCGGGGTCGGGAATGCTGTCCGAGGGCTCTGACCCGAAAAGCGTGAGGTCCGTCGCCGGCCAGACATCCGGCTGCGGGCTATCGGGACCGGTGAGCCCTGCGAGCAGGTCGAGATTGCCGCTCTGGCTCGTCAGGACAGTGTCCACCGGTACGGAACCGCCATCGGCGCCGGTATGTGCGACCGACGTGATGTCCGGCGGGTTGATGCCCGCGGCCAAGAGAACGCCCGCGGCGGTGCCGACGGTCGAAATGCGCCAACCAATCATCGGGGACTCCTATCGATCGAACCGTCTGATCACGGTTGCGTTGGTGATAGTGGTGACACGATCTGTGAGGCCGACAAAGCTGAACTGAAGAGAAATCTTTGATAAGAAATCCTGGCCGCGGCTTAGCCTGCTTCTCCCTCGGTCTCGGGGACGATGGTGGCGAAGCCCTGCAGATGGGGGCTGCACGGTGGCGGCACCGGAGTTCGTCGAATCCTGCGCAGTCCGCTGGTATCGAAGCCGGCCGCGGCGATGGCGTCGACGGTCCGGCGGTTGGGCCGACAACCCGACGTCAGCCACGACCACGGCCCGGCGATCAGGTCCTGGAACCGGCCGACCGCCCCCTCGCCACGGACATGTTCGAGGACGACCAATCGGCCGCCGGGGCGCAATACCCGGCGGATCTCGCGCAGGGTAGCGGCCACGTCGTCGACCGAGCACAACACCAGGCCGACGTGTACCGAGTCGAAACTGTTGTCCGGGAAGGGTATGGACTCTCCGATGCCATCGACGATATCGATGGCGACATCGTTGCGCCGCGCCACCGCCGCGGCCATCCGCCGCATCGCCGGCACGGGTTCTACCGCGGCGACCGATGTCACCGCGGGCGGCAGGAACATCAGATCGGTACCCGGCCCGACACCGATGAGCAGTAGCCGTCCGGCCGCGTTGCTCATCGCCTCGCGGCGGTACCGTCGATAGAACAACCGGTCGAAGATCGGCATGCCGAGGCGATATACGTACGGGAACAACGGATTACGATGCTTCATCGCCCTGGTCCAGTCGGAACGGCGGGTACTCGTCGCGCATCAGGGAGACGTACGCCGCCACCCGGTAGCGCCATCGCACGATGCCCAGCAGCAGATCTCGCACCCCGGGCGGGATCGTCCCGTTAGCCGCGAGCATCACGGCAGCGAAAACGCAGAGCAGTTGCAGCAGCGGCTCCATCGCCCAGCACAGCAGGATCTGCGGGAGTCCCAGCAACCACCACTTCACCAGAACGGCGCCGCCGGCGAGCCGATCCGGGTAGTCGATCTCCAGATCGGCGGGGTAGTCGGGCCGAGATGCCAGCGTGAACGGCGGGTACTTGTCCGTGCTGTTCATCGGAAACCGGTAATTCATCACCCGCCACGACCACCGCAGCACTCCGACATTGAAGTCAAAGATGCGTCGTGGATACCGGCCGGTGAACAAGATCGCAACACCGGCGACGATGGTCGCCAGCGGATACAGCAGGTACAGCCCGATCAATATCGGGTAGTGCGGGACGGCCAGTACGCACCATTTGACCAGCCAGAGCCAGCGCGAGGGAGCGTCGAAATCGCTTCGCACCCGGACCGGCTCGACAGCGGTCATGGTTGTCGCACCGATCGCTGGGAAACCGTCGCCGCGTCGTCCCGGCTGATCACCGCGGATATCCGCGGGTGACTCGTGGAGCGCAGGAACGCCGACAGTGCCCAGGTGTGCAGCCGGTCGGAGATCAGCGCCGCCGGCTCCAGCACCGACCGGCGGTGCGCCACCGGCAGTGACGCCACCCGCGATACGGCGTTGACCCTGCGCCGCCTGGTCTTCTCATACCAGCGCAGCGCGCTGACCAGATCACCGCGGCTCGACAGCGCCCTGCGCAGCACCATCGTGTCGAGCAGCGCCTGATTGGTCCCTTGCGCCAGGGTGGGTGGCATGGTGTGGGCGGCATCGCCGAGCAGCGTCACCGCGCCGCTGCCCGGGCCCGGAATCGGATGCCGAAAATGCGGGTACGGCGAGTCGGCCAGATCGGCATCGGTCAAGGCCGCCAGCACCCGATCGATGGCGTCGGACCAACCGGTGAAATGGGCCCGCAGCACCTCGAGGGGCCGGGACGGCCTGACGAAATCGCCTGACCAGGGCAGGTCGAACCACCACTGCAGCGCCGATTCGCCGGCCGGCCACAGTCCCACGTTGCCGTGCTCGCCGATCGCGACCAGCGCGCTGTGTTTGTCGTCGATGAGATTCGGCGCGGACGCCAGCCCCTGCCAACTGCACCACCCGGTCGGTTGCGCCGGCTTCGCTCCGAGGGCGTCGCGGACCACCGAGTGCAGGCCGTCGGCGCCGATCAGCAGATCACCCTCGGCGCAGGTGCCGTCGGCGAACGCGACCCGGACTCCGCCGCGGGTGCCCTGGATCTGCACAACGCGGGAGTTGCACCGGATGCGTTCGGCCGGAACGGTGTCCAGCAGCCGGTCCAGCAGCACGTGACGAGGCACCATCCGAACGGGGGCGCCGAGTCGGGCCGCCATCGCGGTGACGTCGAGTGTCGCCAGCCGGCAACCCGTCGACATCACCACCCGCACGGTGGAGAGGCGCTGACCGGCGCCGTCCATCGCTACGCCCAACTGGTTCAACACCGTCGCACCATTGGGCCAGATGGTCACCGCGCCGCCGCCGGCCCGAATCTCCGGCCGCTGTTCGAAGACGGTGACGTCGTGCCCGTCGCGCAGCATGCCCCGGGCCGCGGCGATACCACTCACACCGGCGCCCGCCACCAGGATCCGCAGGGACCGACGGGTCGCCGTGTTCGACACCACACCTGAATCACGACGGGGGACGGGGTGGAGTTCACTTCCCACGCGGTCGTGCCGAAAAGTGATAAGAACGGGCGTGGACTCGCACCTCTCCGACGATCGCGACCCGATCGCGCTGGCCCGGGCGAATTGGGAACGGTCCGGCTGGGGTGAGGTCGCCGACGGGATGGTGGCGGTGACCTCGGTGATGCGGGCCCACCAGATCCTGCTGGCCCGCGTGGAAGCGACACTGCGGCCCTACGACCTGAGCTTCTCCCGATTCGAGCTGCTGCGACTGCTGGCGTTCAGCCGCTCGGGCGCGCTGCCGATCACCAAGGCATCCGACCGGCTGCAGGTACACGTCACCAGCGTCACGCACGCGATCCGGCGACTCGAGGCCGCCGGCCTGGTGGAACGGCTGCCGCATCCCACCGACGGCCGCACCACCCTGGTGTCGATCACCGAGTTGGGCCGCTCGACGGTGGCGGCCGCGACGGCGAGCCTCAACCGCGAGGTGTTCGCCGAAATCGGGATGTCGCCGCAGGAGTCCCGCACCCTGTCCTCGGCGATCGAGACCCTGCGCCGCAACGCCGGCGACTTCTGACCGCTCGGGTTTCTACCGCGAGCAGACGCAGAATCGCCTAAATTCCGCCGGGATTGGGTGATTTTGTGTCTGCTCGCTGGGGATGGGGCACCGGGATGGTCGCGGTGACGGCGGTCCCCGCACCCGGGCGCGACCGGATGTTGAGCCGGCCGCCGACCAGCTCGGCACGCTCGGCCATCGACAGCACCCCGTAGCCTCCCATCTCGTCGGCGCCCACCGGATGCTCGAAGGTGTCGAAACCCACCCCGTCGTCGATGATCTCCAGCCGCGCGACGCGGGGGTCCGCGGCGACCGCGAATCCCAGCCGCACCGTCGTGGCGGCGGCGTGCTTGACGACGTTCTGCAGGCCCTCCTGCGCGATCCGATACAGGGCCAGCTCGATGTGCTCGGGCAACCGGATCTCGGCCAGGTCCAACTCGATCTTGAGTTGCGGGATGGACCGGGCCAGGCTGGCCAGCCCCCCGGCCAGGCCCAGGTCGTCGAGCACCGGCGGCCGCAGTCCACTGATCGCGATCCGGGTCTCCTGCAGGGTCAGCCCGGCCAACTCACGGGCGGCGTCGAGCTGCTGGGACGCCTCGTCGGGATCGTTGCCGACCGCCCGGGCGGCGGCATCCAGCCGGTAGGACAGCGTCACCAGCCGCTGGGAGATGCCGTCATGGATGTCGCCGGCCAGCCGGCGCCGCTCGATCTCCTGGGCTTCGATGACCTGCTCGACGAACAGCTCGTGGGCGCGTTCCCGGGCCACCAGCTGACGGTGCAGCCGGGCCTGGTGCATGGCGCCGGCGATGAGCTGACCGATCACCCGCAGCAGCTCGATGTCGCCGTGGCTGAACTCGCGGCGCGCCACGGTGTGCACGTTGAGCACCCCCACCAGCCCGCCCGGATCGGTCTCCATCGGCACCGACACCATCGAGGTGAAGTCGCGCCCGCGCAGCGACTCGATCGGCACGTAGCGGGGATCGGCCTCCTTGTTGTCGCTGATCACCACCGGCTCGCGGTGGCGGGCCACCCAGCCCGACACCCCCGAGCCCAGCGGCAGCCGGATCTTGCCCACCTCGGTGTCGAACGGCGGTGTCGCGCCGGTCAGGGTCAGGGACCGGTCGGTGTCGTCGAGGACGTGCACGAAGCAGACGTCGGTGCCGGTGGCCGCGGTGATCATCCGGGCGGCCGCGGCGGCCAGTGGTTCCACGCCGGGCCCGCTGGAGGCGGCCTGGATGAGCTCGCGCAGCAGCGCCAGCTCGTGGTTGGCGTCGACAAAATCACGGAAATCCCGCACCGCGTTCGCTTTGCGGGCGCGGGACCGGTTCTGGCCCGAGGCGCTCACCGGTAGATGCCTTCCCGCAGCGCGGTGGCCACCGCGCCGGTGCGGTCGGCGACCCCCAGCTTGCGGTAGATCGACCGCAGGTGGCTCTTGACAGTTTCGTCGCCGATCACCAGCTTGGTGGCGATCCCGCGGTTGGACAGTCCGCTGACCATGTAGGCCAGGATCTCGCTCTCCCGCTGCGTGAGGCCCTGGCGGGCGCCCGGCCAGAACTCGTCGCGCTGCAGCCGGGCGGCGGTACCGGCCGCCCGGGCCGCCAGGCCGGGGTCGATCACCGTCTCGCCGCGGTGGGCCAACTCGATCTGGTGCACCAGGTCGTCACTGCTGATGCTCTTGAGCAGATAGCCGCTCGCCCCGACCCGCAGCGCCTCGTACAGATACTGCTCGTCGTCGTAGACCGAGAGCATCACCACCCTGCGCTCGGGGTCGCGTTCCCGCAGCGCCAGGCAGAGGTCGAGCCCGCTCTCGCCGCGCATCCGCACGTCACACAGCACGATGTCGGGGTCGGTTTCGGCGATCACGGCCATCGCCTGCTCGGCGTTGATCGCCTGCCCGACCACCTCGATCCGGTCGGTGAACGCGGTGAGCATGGCCCGCAGGCCCTCGATCACCATCTCGTGATCGTCGACGAGGACCAACCGCACCGGCATAGCAAGACAATAAGGCCGGATCGGGGGATCCCCCCGGACGGTTCCCCCGAATGGGGGAGGACGGGCGCCGGTCGTTCCGGCATCCTGCTGTTATGCAGATCACAACCGAACTCGCGACATGGATCCGCCCCGGCCGCCCGTTCTGGTGGGACCGGGTGCTGCCGGCCGACGACGCCGAGGTCTACCCCTTGCAAGCGGTGATCTTCGATCTGGACGCCCTGGCCGACGCCGAGGGTGAGCCGCGGTCCGGCCTCCTGGACCTGGTGATGAGCCTGTTCGCCGCCGGGATCTGGGTGGCGGTGGTAGGTGCCGGTCCGCGCACCTGGGTACAGCCGCGGGTGCGGGAACTGATCGGCGACGGGATGGCCGACACCGTCGTCAGTGCCGACGACCTCACCGGCCCCGGCGGTGACGCCGAGCTCTACCGGCTGGCGCTGTGGGAGCTGGGCATCGTCGCCGGGGAGGCGCTGGTGATCGCCGGGTCCGACGATGCCGGCCGGACGGCCGCCGCAATGGGGCTGCCGGCGGTCACCGCCGGCTCGGGCGGCTACGACGGGCTGCTGGTCGATGGATGCCGTCAGCTGCAGGCGGAGCTGATGGCCGCCCGCCTCAGTCGCGCAGCTGGTTGATGACGGCGCTGAAGTCCTCGGCGGCGTGCTCGACGGCGAAGTCCGCATAGATCGCCGCGGCGTGGCTGCCCAACGGTGCTGATGAGCCGGTTGATGCGACCGCGTCCATCGCCAGGCCCAGATCCTTGTTCATCAGTGCGGTGGCGAAGCCGGGCTCGAAGTTCCGGTTCGCCGGGGAGGTGGGCACCGGGCCGGGAACCGGGCAGTTGGTGTGCACCGCCCAGCAGTTGCCGGTGGCGCCGGTGATGACGTCGAATAGCGACTGCGCGGATAAACCCAGCTTTTCGGCCAGCACGAACGCCTCGCCGATGGCGATCTGCTCGACCGCCAGCACCATGTTGTTGCAGATCTTGGCGGCCTGACCGGTACCGGCGGCACCGCAGTGAATGATCTTGCCCGCCATGGGCTCCAGCGCCAGGCGGGCCCGCTCGAAGGCAGCCTCCTCGCCGCCGACCATGAAGGCCAGCGTCCCGGCGGCCGCACCCGCAACCCCGCCGGATACCGGTGCGTCGACTTGGGCGAAACCGTGTTGAGCGGCCAGCCCATGAATGTCGCGTGCGTCGTCGACGGAGATGGTGGAGCTGTCGATGAACAGGGTGTCGGGTCGGGCGGCGGACAGGATCTCGGCGTAGCAGGATTTCACGGCGGCGCCATTGGGCAGCATGGTGACAACCACGTCGGCGTCGGCCACCGCGGCGCCGGCGCTCTCGGAGCAGGTGACGCCGTGTTTTTCGGCCGCAGCAGCGGCTTCCGGCGCCGGGTCGAACCCGCGCACCTTATGCCCCGCGGTGACCAGGTTCGCCGACATCGGCCCGCCCATGTGGCCCAGTCCCAGAAACGCGACGGTTGCCATGTCTATGTGCTCCCTGGTTATTGGCCGGACCGGACCCGGGAGGCTTCGGCCCGGCCGATCACCATCCGCATGATCTCGTTAGTGCCCTCCAGGATGCGGTGCACGCGCAGATCCCGGACGATTTTCTCCAGACCGTACTCGCGCAGATACCCGTAGCCACCGTGCAGCTGCAGGGCCTGGTCGGCGACGCCGAAGCAGGCGTCGGTGACGTAGCGCTTGGCCATCGCGCACAGCTCCACCTTGTCGGCGGCGTTGTCGTCGAGCGCGGCGGCCGCCCGCCACAGCAGCAGCCGGGACGTCTCCAGTGCGGTGGCCATGTCGGCGAGGGTGAACCGGATCGTCGGCTCGTCGAGCAGCGCCTTGCCGAACGCCGACCGGTCGGCCAGGTAGCTGCCGGTCTTGTCGAAGGCAGCCTGGCCGCCGCCCAGCGAGCAGGCCGCGATGTTGATCCGGCCGCCGTTGAGGCCGTTCATCGCGATCGAGAAGCCGATGCCTTCGCCTTCGGGGCCGCCGAGCATCGCCTCGGCGGGCACCCGCACGCCGTCGAAAATCACCTGGGCGGTCGGCTGGGAATTCCAGCCCATCTTCTGTTCGGCGGCGCCGAAACTCAGTCCGGGCGTATCTTTTTCGATGATGAAGGTGGAAATGCCGCGCGGGCCCGGCTGTGCCTCCGGGGTGCCGGTTCGGGCCATCACCACGTACACGTCGGAGACCCCGGCGCCGGAGATGAACTGTTTGACGCCGTCGAGCACGTAGTCGCCGCCGTGCTTGACCGCCCGCGTGCTCAACGCGGCGGCATCCGACCCCGCCCCCGGTTCGGTCAGGCAGTAGCTGGCGACCGAGGCCATCGGCGCCAGCCGGGGCACCCAGGTCTTGCGCTGTTCTTCGGTGCCGTAGCTGTCGATCATCCAGGCGCACATGTTGTGGATCGACAGGTAGGCGGCGATCACCGGGTCGGCGATCGCCAACTGCTCGAAGATGCGCACCCCGTCCAAGCGGCGCAGTCCGGACCCGCCGACGTCGTCGCGGCAGTAGATCGCCGCCATGCCCAGCTCGGCCGCCTCCCGCATCACGTCCACCGGGAAGTGGTGCGTGGCATCCCATTCCAGCGCGTGCGGGGCGAGGCGCTTCTCGGCGAACGCCGCAGCGGTCTCGACGATCACCCGTTCTTCGTCATCCATTGTGGTATTCACGTGTTCAGCGCCTATTGCATTGTGGGGATGTGGAATTCGGCGCCGTCCTTGATACCCGACGGCCAGCGCTGGGTGACGGTCTTGACTTTGGTGTAGAAGGTGATGGACGCGGTGCCGTGCTGGTTGAGGTCACCGAAGCCGGATCGCTTCCACCCGCCGAAGGTGTGGTAGGCCACCGGCACCGGGATCGGCACGTTAACGCCGACCATGCCGACCTGCACCCGGGAGGTGAAGTCGCGGGCGGTGTCGCCGTCGCGGGTGAAGATCGCCACCCCGTTGCCGTATTCGTGTTCGCTGGGCAGCCGCAACGCCTCTTCGTAGTCGTGGGCTCGCACGATGCACAGCACCGGGCCGAAGATCTCGTCGGTGTAGATCGACATGTCGGGCCTGACGTGGTCGAACAGCGTGGGCCCGGCAAAGAACCCGCCGGTCAGATCGGCGTCACCGAATTGCGTGTCGTCGCTGGCTCGTTCCCGGCCGTCGATCACCAGGTCTGCGCCGGCGGCCACGCCCTGGCCGATGTAGTCGTTGACCCGTTCGAGGGCGGCCCGGGTGACCAGCGGTCCGTAGTCGGCTTTGGGGTCGAGGCTGTGGCCGACCCGCAGGTTGTTGATCCGCTCGGTCAGCCGGGCGCGTAACCGCTCGGCGGTCTGTTCGCCGACCGGCACCGCCACCGAGATCGCCATGCACCGCTCACCGGCGCTGCCGTAGCCGGCGCCGATCAACGCGTCGACGGCCTGGTCCAGGTCGGCGTCGGGCATCACGATCATGTGGTTCTTCGCCCCGCCGAAGCACTGGGCGCGCTTGCCGTTGGCGGTGGCCGTGGAATAGATGTACTGCGCGATGTCGGAGCTGCCGACGAAACCTATGGCGGCGACTTGCGGGTGGTGCAGCAGGGCGTCGACGGCCTCCTTGTCGCCGTGCACCACCTGCAGCACGCCCGGCGGCAGCCCCGCTTCGACGAACAGTTCGGCCAGGCGCACCGGCACCGAGGGGTCGCGCTCGGAGGGCTTGAGGATGAAGGCGTTGCCGCAGGCCAGTGCCGGGCCGGCCTGCCACAGCGGGATCATCGCCGGGAAGTTGAAGGGGGTGATGCCGGCGACCACGCCCAGTGGCTGGCGCAGCGAGAAGACGTCGATGCCCGGCCCGGCACCTTCGGTGTGTTCGCCCTTGAGCAGGTGCGGGATGCCGACGCAGAACTCGATCACCTCGATGCCGCGCTGGATGTCGCCGCGGGCGTCCTCGAGGGTCTTGCCGTGCTCGCGGGAGAGCAGTTCGGCCAGCTCGTCGGCGTGGGAGTTGACCAGGTCGATGAAGCGCATCATCACCCGGGCCCGGCGCTGCGGGTTCTGGGCGGCCCAGCCTTTCTGGGCTGCCGCGGCCGAGGTGACGGCGGCGTCGACGTCGGCGGTGTTGGCCAGCGGCAGCGTGGCCTGCACGGTGCCGGTGTTGGGATCGAAGACGTCTGTGCTGCGCTGCGAGGCGCCGGCGGTGCGGCGGCCGTCGATGAAGTGCGGAATCTGTGTGTTCATGCGGTCATCCCCGTGAATGTGGTGGCGAGCCGGACCGGCCCGACTCCAAGAATACTAGGATATCCTAGTAAATGAGAAGGGGGGGCCGCGGCGAGAAGGGCGGGCAGTTACCGCGGATCCCAGGCCGGCAGCAGACCGGCGGCCCGGACCTCGGCCAGCGACGGAGCGGCCGCGTCCCGCTCGGAGAGCACCAGCGGGTGATCGTCGGGCCAGTCGATGCCGATCTCGGGGTCGGTGGCGCAGATGGTGTGCTCACGCTGCGGGTCGTAGCCGGCCGAGCACAGATACATCACTGTCGAATTATCTTGCAGTGCAAGGAATCCATGCGCCAGACCGGCGGCCAGATACACCGTCCGGCGATCCTGGGAGTCCAGCAGCACCGCATCCCACCGGCCGTAGGTCGGTGAGCCGACCCGGATGTCGACGACGACGTCGAAGACCGCTCCCGACGCGCAGGTGACGTATTTGGCCTGTCCGGGCGGTACCTGGGCGAAGTGCAGGCCGCGCAGCACGCCGGCGCTCGACACCGAGCAGTTGGCCTGACGCAGGTCGAAGTGGTGCCCGGCGAACGCGCTGAACTCTGCTTCGGTGAACCATTCGAAGAACACGCCGCGGTCATCGGAGTGCTGGGTCGGGGTGAGCTCCCAGGCTCCCGGGATGGCCAGTTCGCGGAATGCCACGTCAGCGTCCCAGCTCGGTGTAGCGGGCCTCGGCGGCGTCTTTCAGTGGCGCCCACCAGGACTCGTTGGCGCGATACCACTCGATCGTCGCGCGCAGGCCGGCCTCGAAGTCGGTGTGCTCGGGTTTCCAGTCCAGTTCATCACGCAGCGCCGACGGGTCGATCGCGTAGCGCAGATCGTGGCCCGGCCGGTCGGCGACGAGATCGAAGTCGTCGGGGTCGTGGCCCATCAGCCGCAGGATCGTCTGCAGCACAGTGCGGTTGTCGTGTTCCCCGTCGGCGCCGATCAGATACGTGCGCCCGGCGTGCCCGCGGGTCATGATCTGCCAGACGGCGTCGTTGTGATCGTCGACGTGGATCCAGTCCCGCACGTTGGCGCCGCTGCCGTACAGCTTGGCCCGGCGCCCGGTCAGCAGGCTGGTGATCTGCCGCGGGATGAACTTCTCCACATGCTGGTAGGGGCCGTAGTTGTTGGAGCAGTTCGAGATCGTCGCGTGTATCCCGTAGGAGCGCACCCAGGACCGGACCAGCATGTCGGCGGCGGCTTTGGTCGACGAGTACGGGCTCGACGGGCGGTACGGGGACGTCTCGGTGAACCGGCGCGGATCGTCGAGGGCAAGCTCCCCGTAGACCTCGTCGGTGGAGACGTGATGTAGCCGTACCCGATGGCTGCGTACCGCCTCGAGCACGGTGAAGGTGCCGATCACGTTGGACCGCAGGAACGGCTCGGGGTCGGCCAGCGCGTTGTCCACGTGGGTCTCGGCGGCGAAGTGCACCACCGCGTCGGTGGCCGGATCCAACTCGGCGACCAGCCGCGCCACCAGCGCGGTATCGGTGATGTCGCCCTGCACCAGCCGGAATCGGCCGGGGTCGGAGTCCAGGCCGGCCAGCGACTCGCGGCTGCCGGCATAGGTCAGTGCGTCCAGCACCGTTATCGCGGCGTCGGGCCGCCGGGCCAGTGTGCTGTGCACGAAGTTGGCGCCGATGAATCCGGCACCGCCGGTGACCAGCAGACGCATGGGGCAACCCTAACGGTGGCGGCGAGACCGTCGTGCCCGTCAGGCGGAAATCCGCCGGGCCGTGTCAGTTGTGCGGGCTCAGCCCCAACGGGCCGGCCAGCTCGGTCAGCGTCGGCAGCAGTTGCTTCCAGCCGCCCAGCACCTGAATCGTCACCTGGTCGGCGCCGGCCTCCAGATGCTCGCCCAACCGGGCGGCGACAGCATCGGCGCTGCCGTGTGCCACCACCGCGTCGATCAACCGGTCGCTGCCGGGCGCGCGCACATCGCGCTCGCTGAAGCCCAGCCGTCGCCAGTTGTTGACGTAGTTCGACAGCCGCAGGTAGAAGCCGACCGCGTCGCGTCCGGCCTCGCGGGCCGCGGAGGCGTCCGTCGTGAGCACCACCTTGTGTTCGGGCGCCAGGAACACCGAGGGTCCGACCAGTTCGCGGGCGGACGCGGTGTGCTCGGGGGTGGTCAGGTAGGGGTGCGCCCCGGCGCTGCGCTCCGCCGCCAATCGCAGCACCTTGGGGCCCAGCGCCGCCAGCACCCGGCGGCTGGTCGGTATCCCGGCCGCATCGAGCGCGTCGAGGTACTCCGTCAGAGCCCGATAGGGGCTCTGGTACTCCGCGGTGGCTTCGGGGTGACCGACGCCGATGCCGAGCAGGAAACGGCCCGGATAGGCGCCCTCGATGCGGTGAAATGACTCCGCGACCTGCGCAGCCGGCGCCGACCACACATTGACGATCCCGGTCGCTACCTGCAGTGTCGACGTCGCTGCCAGCAGCGGTTCGACGAAGGAGAGCTCAGCTGCCGGCGAGCCGCCCACCCAGATCGCGCCGTAGCCCAGCCGTTCGATCTCGGCCGCCTGCTCGGGCGTGGGCGAGCCGCCCGTCCAGACTCCATAGCGGCCCAGCTCGGGTTTGAGTGACAGTGCTTCGGTCATGTGCGTCCCATCGGTGCTTGACGGCAGTTTGGTGGAGCTCGGCGCCGGACGGTGCTGTCGGTCTCAGTCTGTCACCCTCCTCGGGCCGACGATTTTGGCGACCGGCTCCTCAACGGGTATCGTGGGACGACGGTGCGGCGTCCGCGTCGACTCTTGCGTGCCCAGTCTGAGATTCTTGGCGATTCACCTGGAATTTCCTGCCACCGGCCCACGTTTTGTAGTCGTAGTCGATGCTGCGCCGCGGCGGGCGCATGCACATACAACAGGTAAGCCAGACACGGAGGATCGCCGGAGAGTAATGGCCAAGAAAGACGGTGCCATCGAGGTCGAGGGCCGAGTGGTCGAGCCCCTGCCCAATGCGATGTTTCGCATTGAGCTGGAGAACGGTCACAAGGTGCTCGCTCATATCAGCGGCAAGATGCGGCAGCACTACATCCGAATCCTGCCGGAAGACCGGGTGGTCGTGGAGTTGTCGCCTTACGACCTGTCCCGGGGACGCATCGTCTACCGGTACAAGTAGCTCCAAGCGCCCGCGAAGTACGTCAACCAGCGATTAGAACAGGACCACAGCAGCCGTGAAGGTGAACCCCAGCGTCAAGCCGATCTGCGACAAATGCAGGGTGATCCGTCGGCACGGCCGGGTCATGGTGATCTGCTCGGACCCGCGCCACAAGCAGCGTCAGGGCTGACCTGACGCAGCACCCCGATCACAACTGAATGCAGACCTCCCAGTACCACTGAGCTGGCTGGCATCTTTAGAGATGGGCCGGCTCGGCAACGCCCGGATCGGAGGCCGGGCCCCGGAGCTTTTTCGGCCGGGAACGGGCTGGGACCAACACCTCCGCTACGAAAGAGGGAATGCCCCCCATGGCACGACTTGTGGGCGTCGACCTGCCGCGCGATAAGCGCATGGAGATCGCGCTGACCTACATCTACGGCATCGGCCGTACCCGTTCCAACGAAATCCTGGCCGCGACCGGTATCGACAAGGACCAGCGCAGCAAGGACCTCACCGACGATCAGGTCACCGCGTTGCGTGACTACATCGAGCGCAACCTGAAGGTTGAGGGCGACCTGCGTCGCGAGGTGCAGGCCGACATCCGACGCAAGATCGAGATCGGCTGCTACCAGGGCCTGCGGCACCGTCGCGGCCTGCCGGTGCGCGGCCAGCGGACCAAGACCAACGCGCGCACCCGCAAGGGCCCCAAGCGCACCATCGCCGGTAAGAAGAAGGCCAGGTAACCGTCATGCCACCGAAGAAAGCGACCGGGCCCAAGAAGGGTCAGAAGACCCGGCGGCGGGAAAAGAAGAACGTTCCGCACGGTGCCGCGCACATCAAGAGCACCTTCAACAACACGATCGTGACGATCACCGACCCGCAGGGCAATGTCATCGCCTGGGCGTCGTCGGGTCACGTCGGGTTCAAGGGCTCGCGTAAGTCGACCCCGTTCGCCGCGCAGCTGGCCGCCGAGAACGCGGCCCGCAAGGCGCAGGAGCACGGCGTGAAGAAGGTCGACGTGTTCGTGAAGGGCCCGGGTTCGGGCCGCGAAACCGCGATCCGTTCGCTGCAGGCCGCGGGCTTGGAGGTCGGTGCGATTTCCGACGTCACCCCGCAGCCGCACAACGGTTGCCGTCCGCCCAAGCGGCGCCGGGTCTAGGAGGTTAGGAAGAGATGGCTCGTTACACCGGACCTGCCACCCGCAAGTCCCGCCGGCTGGGCGTCGACCTCGTCGGCGGTGACCAGGCATTCGAGAAGCGGCCCTACCCGCCCGGCCAGCACGGCCGCGCGCGGATCAAGGAAAGCGAATACCGGCTGCAGTTGCAGGAGAAGCAGAAGGCGCGTTTCACCTACGGCGTGATGGAGAAGCAGTTCCGTCGCTACTACGAGGAAGCGGTGCGCCGCGGCGGCAAGACCGGCGAGGAACTGCTGCGCATCCTGGAGAGCCGGCTGGACAACGTGGTCTACCGCGCCGGCCTGGCCCGCACCCGTCGGATGGCCCGCCAGCTGGTCAGTCACGGCCACTTCACCGTCAACGGTGTGAAGGTCGACGTCCCCAGCTACCAGGTGTCGCAGTACGACATCATCGACGTCAAGGACAAGTCGATCAACACGGTGCCGTTCCAGATCGCCCGGGAGACCGCGGGCGACCGCCCGATTCCGGGCTGGCTGCAGGTGGTCGGGGAGCGTCAGCGCATCCTGGTCCACCAGCTGCCGGAGCGGGCCCAGATTCAGGTTCCGCTCGCCGAACAGCTGATCGTCGAGTTCTACTCGAAGTAACACCCCTGCACTGACCCGTGTAGGACTGACCGGCATCAAATAGCGGGTGCCGAGAAGGAGATGGAAAAGAAATGCTGATCTCACAGCGCCCGACCCTGTCCGAAGAGGTCGTCGCCGACGACCGGTCCCAGTTCGTCATCGAACCGCTGGAGCCGGGTTTCGGTTACACCCTGGGTAACTCGCTTCGGCGCACCCTGCTGTCGTCGATCCCCGGCGCGGCGGTCACCAGCATCCGCATCGACGGCGTGCTGCACGAATTCACCACGGTCCCCGGTGTCAAAGAGGATGTCACCGACATCATCTTGAACCTCAAGGGCCTGGTGGTGTCCTCGGAGGAGGACGAGCCGGTCACCATGTACCTGCGCAAGCAGGGCCCGGGTGTCGTCACCGCCGGTGACATCGTGCCGCCCGCGGGCGTGACGGTGCACAACCCCGACATGCACATCGCCACCCTGAACGACAAGGGCAAGCTCGAGGTGGAGCTGATCGTCGAGCGCGGTCGCGGCTACGTCCCGGCTGTGCAGAACAAGGTGTCGGGCGCCGAGATCGGCCGCATCCCGGTCGACTCGATCTACTCGCCGGTGCTCAAGGTGACCTACAAGGTCGAGGCCACCCGTGTCGAGCAGCGCACCGACTTCGACAAGTTGGTGCTGGACGTCGAGACCAAGAACTCCATCAGCCCGCGTGACGCGCTGGCCTCAGCCGGCAAGACCCTGGTCGAATTGTTCGGTCTGGCACGGGAACTCAATGTCGAGGCCGAGGGCATCGAGATCGGGCCGTCGCCGGCTGAAGCGGACCACATCGCGTCGTTCGCACTGCCGATCGACGACCTGGACCTGACGGTGCGGTCCTACAATTGCCTCAAGCGTGAGGGTGTGCACACGGTCGGGGAGCTGGTCGCCCGTACCGAGTCCGACCTGCTCGACATCCGCAACTTCGGGCAGAAGTCCATCGACGAGGTCAAGGTGAAGCTGCACCAGCTCGGTCTGTCGCTCAAGGACAGCCCGGCCAGCTTCGACCCGTCGCAGGTGGCGGGTTACGACGTCGCGACCGGCACCTGGTCGGCCGACACCGGTTACGACGAGCAGGACTACGCCGAAACCGAACAGCTCTAACACGAATTTCCGTCCCGGCCCTACCTGATACGGGGGTCGGCCCCATTTAGGAGAAGCCAGCAATGCCCAAGCCCACCAAGGGTCCCCGTCTCGGCGGGTCGTCCTCGCACCAGAAGGCGCTTCTGGCCAACCTGGCCACGTCGCTGTTCACCCACGGCCGGATCAAGACGACCGAGCCCAAGGCCCGGGCATTGCGGCCGTACGCCGAGAAGCTGATCACCCACGCCAAGAAGGGCACGCTGCACAACCGGCGTGAGGTGCTCAAGAAGATCCGCGACAAGGACGTGGTGCACTCGCTGTTCGCCGAGATTGCCCCGCACTTCGCGGATCGCAACGGTGGCTACACCCGCATCATCAAGGTCGAGGCGCGGAAGGGCGACAACGCCCCGATGGCCGTGATCGAGTTGGTCCGGGAGAAGACGGTGACCTCCGAGGCCGACCGCGCCCGTCGTGCCGGGGCCAAGGCGGCCAAGGCCGAGAAGGCCGCCGAGAAGCCGGCCGAGAAGGTCGAGGAGCCGACCGCTGAGGCCGAGGCTCCCGAGGCCACCGAAGCCACTGACGAGTCCTGAGTCCGGGGCCGAAGTTCGGCTTCGGCTCGACATCGCCTACGACGGCACCGATTTCGCCGGGTGGGCGGTACAGAATGGACAGCGCACCGTCGCCGGCGTTCTCGAAGAGACGCTGGCGACGGTGTTTCGCGTTCCGGTGCGATTGTTCGCCGCTGGGCGTACCGACACCGGCGTGCACGCCACCGGGCAGGTCGCCCACGTGGACATCCCGGGAACGGCACTGGCTCATGCCTATTCGCGTGGTCAACGGCCCGAGGAGCCGGAATTCCTAGCACTGACACGGCGATTGGCGCGTTTCCTGCCGGTCGATGTCCGGGTGCTGCGCGTGGTGCGGGCCGCACCGGATTTCGATGCGCGGTTCTCGGCGCTGCGGCGCCACTACGCCTATCGGCTCTCGACCGCGCCGTACGGGGTGGTGCCCCAGCTGGCCCGCTACGTCACCGCGTGGCCGCGTCCGTTGGATGTCGACGCGATGGCCGAGGCGTCACGAAACCTGGTGGGTTTACATGACTTCGCGGCGTTCTGCCGTCACCGCGAGGGTGCCACCACCATCCGTGATCTGCAGCGGCTGGACTGGGTGCGCGACGGGGATCTCGTCACCGCACACGTCAGTGCCGACGCGTTCTGCTGGTCGATGGTGCGCTCCCTGGTCGGGGCGGTGCTCGCGGTCGGTGAACACCGCCGCAGCGCCACCTGGTGCGCCGACCTGCTGAGCGCCAGCCGCCGGTCCAGTGACTTCACCGCCGCGCCGGCGCGTGGCCTGACCCTGGTCGGGGTCGACTACCCGCCCGACGATCAACTGGCGGCGCGGAGCGTCATCACCCGGGATCTGCGCACGCGCTGAGCATCGCGAGATTGAAATCACGCAGGAAAATCGGGCCTTTCACCTGCGTGGTTGCAATCTCGGGGCGAAAGTGGCGCTACAGCAGCCCGGCGACGAACGAGGCGGCCTGATTGGTCATGCCGGGGGTGTAGCCGGAGTGGGCGGCGAAGTTCCGCCCGGGGGAGCAGACCGGGTCGCCGTCGGTGCACAGGTCGATCGTCTTGAACCCGTAGGCCGGGCTGTTCGTCAACGGCTGCCCGATCTTGTTCGAGGGGTTGCCGAACACCGCGATCGCCGCGACGTGTTCGGCGGCCTCCGGCGGCAGCGGCGCGGTGAACCCGAAGCCGGGCACCGGCGCGGCGGCCACCACGTCGATGACCGCTGCGCCCTGCGAGTATCCGCCGAGAACCAGTCGGGTGCCCGGGCAGTTCTCCAGCATCCACATGATGTGGCCGCTGGCGTCGTTGGCGCCGTCGGCCGCCCGGCCGAAGTCATAGCTGGCCGGATAGTTCACCGCATAGGCGCCGACCGATCGGGAGGTCTGGCCCCGCAGCGCGCCGACGAAGGCGTTGCCTACCCGGCCCAGGCCCGGCGGCTCATTGGTGCCCCGCGCGAACACCACCTCGGTGTCCGGACACCCGTCGGCGGAAGCCGTCGTTGACGGAACCGGGCTGATCAGCAGCGCTGCAGCGGCGGCGCAGGCCGCCAGGATGCGGTATGCCTTCACAGCGAAGGATAGTAACGAAGCAAAGCGTTGATGTGCTAACTAACCTGGTCGCCGTAGTCAGCTGTCAGCGAACCAGCGGTTCGGCATCGGGTGCGGGCCCGGGAGCCCGCAGCCGGCCGGCGATGAAGTTGGCCGCCTGGCTCGTCAGTGCCGGGATGTAGCCGTCGGTGTGGTCGGTCCACTCGTTGCCGGGGCCTTCGTGACAGATCGGGTCGCCCGGGTTGCACAGGTCAATGGCCTTGGAGCCGAACAAGGCGCTCTGGGCGCTGATCGGGCCGCCGGCGCGGTCGGCGGGGTTGCCGAAGGTCGCGACCGCCACCACCTGGTCGGCGAGTTCGGCGGGCAGCTGGTTGCCCCAGCTGATACCGCCGACCTGGGTGCCGGTGACGATGTCGATGACCGAGGCTCCCTGCGAGTAGCCGCCCAGCACCAACTGGGTGTCGGGGCACACGTTGGCGGCATCCTTGACGCGCCGGATGACGTCGTTGGCGCCGTCGCCGCCGCCGAGTTGCAGCCGGCCGGCGGGGTAGTTCACCCCGTACTCGTCGATCTTCTTG
Organism: Mycolicibacter terrae; assembly: GCF_010727125.1. Taxonomy (NCBI): domain Bacteria; kingdom Bacillati; phylum Actinomycetota; class Actinomycetes; order Mycobacteriales; family Mycobacteriaceae; genus Mycobacterium; species Mycobacterium terrae. The sequence goes on from NZ_AP022564.1 coordinate 793,897, forward strand.
GAAGTCTGCTGCCGCAGCGAGTCGATCATCGCCCGGCCCACCCGGCCGACGCCGGGTGGCTCGCTGGTGCCGCGGGCGAAGATGACCTCGACATCGGGGCAGTCGTAGGCGGCCGCCGACGGGACGGCATCGGGTATCACGGCCGGGACGGTCAGCAGAGCGCCTGCCATCAACGTCGCGGAGAAAATGCTGCTCAACTGAACAAAACGCATAACGGAAATGGTACCGAAGCCGATTTTCGGCCCCGAACAGGACTGTGGATGCCCGCACGCCGCCGGGCCGCCGCCGCATTAGCGTCGTCGGCACGGAAACGGGGGCGCATGACCGGACGGACGACCACATCACTGCAACTCAGCGCGCACCGATTCGGCGTCCGCCGATTGGAACGCGCGCTGCGCTCCGGCCAGGTGGTGGGCGGTCAGGCACCGGGCCGGGCCGGCCTGGGCCTGGGCTGCCTGCTCAGCGTGATCGTGGTGGCCGGCGCGATGGTGTCGGCCGTCGTCCGGCCGCAACCGGGCCTGGGGGACGCGCCGATCCTGCTGGACCGCGCATCGGGGGCGCTGTATGCCCGGGTCGGCGACACGCTCCACCCGGTGTTCAACCTCGCCTCCGCACGCCTTATCGCCGGGCCCGCCGACCCGCGGCCGGTGACCGGCACCGAGATCGGCCGGGCCCGGCGCGGGCCGCCGTTGGGCATCCCCGGCGCCCACGGTGCGCTCGGCGCGCCACTGCCGCCGGCGCAGACCTGGTCGCTGTGCGACGACCCGGCCGGCACCACCCTGATCGCCGGGGCCGACCCGCCGCAATCGGCGCGTATCGACGCCGACGAGGCGGTGCCGGTCAGCTCGCAGTCAGCAGCTGCCTACCTGTTGGTGCGGGGCCGGCGAATCCCGATCAACCCGGCCGACCCGATGCTGGAATCCGCGGCGCCGCGGCCGGTCTCGGGTCTGTTGCTCACCGCGATTCCCGAGGCGCCGCCGGCGAACCCGGCGGATTTCGGCGGGCGCGTCGCGACGTTGCCCGCCGCCGCGGCGACGCTGTGCGCACATTGGCGCGCCGACGACCCGGTCGGCGTCACGCTGTCGGCCGGAGTCGGCCTGCCGCTGCCGGCCGGTGGGGCGCCGACGGCGCTGGCCCAGGCCGACGGCCCGGGCCCCGCCCTGGATGCGATCTATCTGCCGCCGGGCCGCAGCGGCTACGTGCGGGCCGCCGGTGTCTCCGGTCGCACCGGCGGGGCCGGCTACCTGATCACCGAGACCGGGGTGCGATTCACCGTCGACGACGCCGCCGCGGCGCGCAGCCTGGGCCTGCCGGAGACGCCCGCCGGGGTGCCCTGGCCGATGCTCGCCGGACTGCCGGCCGGCCCGCGGCTCAGTCGGGAGCAGGCGCTGCTGGCTCACGACGTCGTGCTGCCACTGTCCGGCCGGTGAGCACCGCAAACAGCAGCGCAAGCAGGACACCGGTGCCGGTGAGCGCGGTGTGCAGCCCGGCGGGCGCGGCGACGGGTTCGACGGGCAGCGGCGGTGGTGGTGCCGGGCGGGCCGGTTCGGCACCCTGGAGAGCGGGCGCGTGCGGCGCCACCTCGGAGCTGACCGCCGCCAGCGGATCGATCACACCGGCGCCAACGACATCGTCGCGGCCACCCGGCGGGTGGTGTGCGGTGGCCGTGATCCGGTCCATCACCTGCCGCGGTGTCCACTCCGGGAAGCGGGACCGGATCAGCGCCGCCAGCCCACTGACCACCGGCGCGGCAAAACTGGTGCCGTGAACCGCCGACCCGCCGACGGTGTTGGCCATCGCGTCGCCGACGGTGCTCAGCGACAGCACTCCCTCGCCGGGCGCGGCCACGTCGACCCAGGGACCGGCGCGGGTGAATGCCGAAGCTGCGCCGTGGGCGTCCACCGAGCCGACCGTCAGCACGTAGTCGTCGTACCAGGCCGGGGTGACGATCGTCGCCCCGCCGGCATCGCACCCGTCGTCGGTGTTGCCGGCCGCGGCGACCACGACGGAGTGCTTCGCCTCGACCGCATAGGCCAAGGCGGCGCCGAGTGCCCGGTCGTCCAGGCCGGAGCCCGCTGGTCGGCAGGCCACCGCCGAGATGTTGATCACCGAAGCCCCCAGGTCGGCGGCCGTGCGCACCGCCTTCGCCAGAGTGTCGACGTCGCCCACCCCCGCAACGTCGCCGGCGACGCCGAATCTGGCGCTGGACTGTCGGATACCGATCACGGTGGCCAGCGGGGCCACCCCGCCGAACCGGTCGGCTGCGGGATCGGTTGCGGCCGCGATGATTCCGGCGACCAGAGTGCCGTGCCCATCGCAGTCCTGGGCGCCGTCTCCGGTGAACACATAGTCGCCGCCACCCACCAGGCCGGGCAGCCGCCGGTGCGGCGCGACCCCGGTGTCGATCACCGCCACCCGCTGACCCGCCCCGCGGGTGAGCGCCCAGACCGCCTCCAGGTCCAGACCGTCGAGCTGGGCGGGCGACACAGCAGGATCCAGTGCCGGCACCGCGCACACCTCACGTTGAACGGTGCGGTGCGCCGGTGCGGCCGGCGCCGCGACCGGCAGCCGGGAGCTGTCGATCGGCGGTGGTGCGACCGCGTTCGCCGGCGGCACACACTGGGTGGCCCCGGCGACCGCAGCGGCCACGGCGATCCGGGCGATCCGGCTCGTGGGCACGACTCAGCCCAGACCCAGTCCGCGAGCCGCACCGTAAACTCCGCAGAGCCAGCAGGCCAGCGGCACCAGCGCGCCCAGCGCCACGCCCTCCAGTAATTCGGCGCCACGCCGCAGCAGCGGGGACCGGGCCGGCTCGGTGAAGCCGAGAACGACTGCGGCGCCGGATAGTGCCGCCGCCACCGCGGCCGGCCACACCCGGTGGGGCGCCGCATCGACCGCGGCAGAGAGCATGGCGACCCCCAGCACCACGACACCGCCGGTCACCAGCGCCGCGATCTGCCAACCGTCGGTGTGGGAGCGGGCCCGCAGCAGCAGCGCCGCACCGGCCGTCGCCGCGAACGCGGCGCCGACGAGGCGGGGCACTCCGGCCTCCGGTTGCCCGGCGGCCACACCGACGCTGCCCAGCACCACCGCCGCCGCAGATCCGGCCACCAGCCCGGACAGCAGATCCCGGGCCCGACCGGTGCGGTCCGCCGCCGGCCGGCGGGACAGTCCGCCGACCACGAGCGCGATCCGGCCGGCTGCCCGGACCACGACGGTCGCGCCGGCCGCCGCGACCGCCCCGACTGCCTGCAGCGAGATACCGGTTGCCGCACAGGCCATCCCGACGACGGCGGCGGCTACCGACAACCCCGCCAAGCAGCACAGCGCCGCGCGCGCCGAACCGCTACAGCCGCTCGACGGCACCGCCGACACGGCCACCGTCCCGGCCGCGGCCACGGCCAACAGCGCGTTGGGGGCGCCGGGCCCGCCGGGGACCGCTACGAAACCAGCGACCCCGGCCAGGCCGGACGCGGTCAGCACGGCGGCGAGCCGGCGAGCCACCGGGCTCCACGGACATGCCGTTGCCCGCACCATGGCCGCCACCTGTTCGGCGGGATCGTCGAAACGCGGCGTTGCCGGCAGGTCGTCCGCGCGCGTCAACACCAGCACTGCGCCGTCACGAATACCCTGCTGTGCCAACGTCTGCGAGGAATCCAGCGGCGCCCGACCCGGCAAGCCCAGTCGGTGGGGGCGCAGTTCATGCGGGCCGTCCCGGCGAGCCATGAGGTCGACGACGGAGGCGATCAGCGTCGCCACCGGCACCCCGGCCGGGAGCGCCAGATCGGCGTGAACGGTATCGGCATGCACCGCGACCCGACGCAGACCCGAATCCGGAACCGACACGCCCTACCTCCTTGCTCTCGTCTTGCGCGCACCGTAGCGCGCCCGCGGCCCAGGTGTTTTCGGTGATCCACAGCTGACTTGCCGGCGCTTCGCCGGCTGTCTACCGTGTGCCGATGATCGCGCTGCGACGTACTGTGAGCCCGCCGCAGGCGCCGGCGTCCGGTGAAATCGCTGTCGCCGCACCGCCATCGGTGGCGCCCCCCGATTCCGGTGTCGCGCTGACTCGGCTGCTGCCGGCCGTCATGGCGGTAGGAATGCTGGCGGTGACCGCGGTTCTCTACCGCGCCGGCTCTCCGGTGGCACGCAGTCCGGTGTTCGCGCTGCTGCCGTTGTCGATGGTGGTCTCGGCGGTCGTGGCCGGGCGAAGCCGCGGCCCCAAGGACATCGACGACGACCGCGAGGACTACCTGGCATATCTTGCTGCGCTGCGTGAGTCCGTCACCGATACCGCCGCCCGCCAGCGCTCGTTTCTGATGTGGGCGCATCCGGAGCCCGATGCGCTCTGGATGCTGGCCGGCAGTGCCCGGATGTGGGAGCGCCGGCCCGGCGACGCTGACTTCGGCCGGGTCAGGGTGGGGATCGGACCGACCGGCCTGGCCACCCGACTGGTGGCACCGCCGAAGGATCCGGGGCGGCGCGTGGACCCCGTCACCGCGGCCGCGCTGGACCGCTTCCTGGAGACCCACGCGACGGTTCCCGAGGTCCCGATCACGGTCACGCTGTTGGGGGTCGGACCGCTGCTGTTGGACGGCGACGGCGAGCGGGGGCGCGGCCTGCTCCACGCGATGATCTGCCAGCTGGCGATGCTGCACGGCCCGGATGTGCTGCTGATCGCAGCCGTCACCGATGCACCCGATTTTTGGGACTGGCTGAAATGGTTGCCGCATCATCAACATCCGTCGGCCCTCGACGCCACCGGCCCGCTGCGGCTGACCTACGACAGCCTGGCTGCCGCTGAGGCCGCGCTGGCCGGCCGGCGGGCGGTGGTGGTCATCGACAGCGCGGTCGCGGGCCTTTCGGTGAGGCAGGCCGGTGCCCCCGGCGCCCAGCGGCGGCTGACGGTGACGGCGGCGACGCTGAGTGATCCCGAGGGCGCCCGGCCGGATTTCCTCGGCGTCGCTGACGCGGTGGTGTGCGCGCAGCAGCTGGCCGGTCACCATCCGGCGGAGTCCGGCGGTGGGGGATCGACGCACTGGACTCAGCTGCTGGGCATCGGTGATGTCGACCGATACGATCCGGCCGCCGGATGGGCCGGCGCACCGGCGCCGCGACTGTGTGTCCCGTTCGGCACCGATCCGACCGGAAACCCGGTGCGGCTGGACATCAAGGAGGCCGCCGAGCACGGCAGCGGACCGCACGGGCTGTGCATCGGCGCCACCGGCTCGGGCAAATCCGAGTTCCTGCGCACCCTGGTGCTCGGCATGACGGTTCGGCATTCGCCGCAGAACCTGAACCTGGTGCTGGTCGACTTCAAGGGCGGCGCAACCTTTCTCGGCTTCGAACAACTAAGGCATGTCGCCGCGATCATCACCAACCTCGCCGATGAGGCGCCGCTGGTGGAGCGGATGCGTGATGCCCTCTCCGGTGAGATGCACCGGCGCCAGGAACTGCTGCGTGCCGCGGGAGTCTCCGGTATCGGCGGCTATGCGCAGGCCCGGCGCGTCGGACCGATGGCGCTGCCGGCCCTGCCGGCGTTGCTCGTCATCGTTGACGAATTCTCCGAACTGCTCGGCCAGCAGCCCGATTTCATCGACACGTTCGTCGCGATCGGCCGGTTGGGGCGCTCGCTCGGCATTCATCTGCTGCTGGCCAGCCAGCGCCTCGAGGAGGGGAGGCTGCGTGGTCTGGAATCGCACCTGTCCTACCGGGTCTGCCTCAAGACGGTGTCGGCCGCCGAGTCCCGGCTCGTGCTGGGTGTGCCCGATGCCCACGAGTTGCCCAACGTTCCCGGGGCGGGATTCCTGCGCACCGCCGACGGCGAGATCACCCGATTCCAGACGGTCCACGTCTCCGGCGGCTGCCCGGTCCCGCGGCCGACCCCCCGCGAAGTACGGCTGTTCACCGCCGCGCCGAGCGGTCCCGCGGCGGCGCCTGAGCCGGCCGAACGCACCGTGCTGCAGGCGATGCTGCAGCGGTTGTCCGGTCACGGTCCGGCGGCCCGGCGGGTCTGGTTGCCGCCGTTGGGGTCCTCGCCGGCGCTGGGTGCGTTGCTCGACGGTCAGTACGGCGAATTGAGCGTGCCGATCGGGGTGGTGGACCGGCCCTTCGAGCAACGGCGCACCCCGCTCGTGGTTCACCTCGACGGGGCCGCCGGACACGTCGCCGTCGTCGGTGCGCCCCGGTCCGGCAAGTCGACGACGCTGAGCACGCTGATCGCCGCGCTGAGCGCCGTCCACGACGCGACCCGGGTCGCGTTCTACTGCGTGGATTTCGGCGGCGGCGCCCTCGCCGAACTGGGTTGGCTGCCGCAGGTGGGGTCGGTGGCCGGTCGTGGGCAACCCGACGTGGTGGCGCGCACGATCGCCGAAATGGAGGCAATCGTGCAACGCAGGGAGACGCGGCGGGAACAAGATGCGTGCGACGGCGGACCGCCCGGCGATGTGTTCCTGGTGATCGACGGGTGGGCAGCCCTGTGCCGCGAATTCGACCGTGAAGCCGACGTCGAGGCCAGGATCATCGCCCTGGCCGGTCGCGGCCTGTCCTACGGCGTGCACGTGCTGTTGTCCGCGTCGCGGTGGGCCGAGATCCGGCCCGCGTTGCGCGATCTGATCGGAACCCGAATCGAGCTTCGCCTGGGCGATCCGGCCGAATCCGAGCTGGATCGGCGCCAAGCACACCGGGTACCGCCCGACCGGCCCGGGCGCGGCCTGACAGCTGAGGGCCTGCACATGCTGGTCGCGCTTCCGCAGGAATGGGAACCGTTGCGGCACAATGCTTATGCCGTACCGCCGGTCCCACTACCGCCGGCGATGGTCGAGCGAGCTGACCTGGTTGCGGCGGCCGGTGACCAACCGGTGCTGGGCGCTGACGAACGCGGGCCCGTCACGGTCGACTTCGTTCGGCAGCCGCACCTGCTGATCCTGGGCGACAACGAGTGCGGCAAGTCCACGGTGCTGCGGGTGTTGTGCCGGGAGCTGGTGCGCACCCGCACCGCCGACCAGGCGCAGCTGCTGGTGGTCGACTACCGGCGCAGCCTGCTCGGGGTCGTCGACTCCGGGCACCTGGCCGGCTACGCGATGTCTGCTGCCGCGTGTGCGGCCCTGCTCCCGGACCTGCTCGACACCTTGGCCCGGCGGCTGCCCGGGTCGGAGGTCACCCCGCAGCAACTGCGCGACCGGTCCTGGTGGACCGGACCGGAGCTGTATGTCCTGGTCGACGACTACGACCTGGTGGCCACCGCGGCCGGCAACCCGCTGACACCGCTGTTGGAATACCTGCCTCAGGCGGGCGATCTCGGGCTGCACCTGGTGATTGCCCGGCGCAGCGGCGGAGCGGCGCGGTCGATGTATGAGCCGGTGCTGGCCGCACTGCACGACCTGGGCGCCATGGGGCTGGTGATGAGCGGCGACCCGGCCGACACCCCGCTGATCGGGTCGATTCGGCCGCGACCGCTGCCGCCCGGCCGCGGCGCCCTGATCACCCGGGCCCGCGGTGAGCGGCTGATCCAGGTGGCCTGGGAGCTGTGACACACCGCGCCGTCGTCGAAGTCGGGCCGGGCACCATCCGCAGGTCGTGTTGCGACACCGAATCGGCCGGCGCCGCAGCGGCATTGGAGTGGATCGACGAACCGATCGCACTGGTCGACGGGGAGCCGGTCGAGGTGCCGGATCTGCTGCGCGGCGTGCTGTCCTGCCCGGTCACCGCCGAGTCGATCGAGATCATCCACCCGTCGTGGTGGCCGAAGCGGCGGGTGGAACTGGTCACCGCAGCGGCACATGGCCTGGGTGGGGACGTCGTCACCCGGCCACGGGCGCGGCTGCTGTCCGCCACCTTCGCGGCCGCGGCGGTCGTCGAGATCGCCACCGGGCTGGTGGCGGTGACCGGTGGGGCCCCCGAAATCTCCGCCGAGCCGCGTATCGGCGCACCCGACGAGGTGGCCGCCGCGGTGGCGCGCCGGGTAGTGGCGGTGGTCGCGGATCGCGGCGCGGCGGTGGTGATCGACGCGCCCGCCGGGGTGGGCGGCGCGGGCGCGCTGGCGGTGCTGATCGCCGACCGGTTGCGGGGTGCGGCGCAGGTGACGGTGATCGACGAGCTCCCGGCCGCCCGGGGCGTCGAAGCCGCCAGGCCGCCGGATCCGGACCTGGAACCGGCCCGTGCCGACCCCCGGCGACGGCTACCGCTGGCCGTCGCGGTGGCGTTGGCGGTGATCGCCGTGGGCCTGCGGGTGCAGCATGACCCGCCGCCGGAACCGGCGGCGGTGACGAACCTCGTCGAGGGCCGGGTGACGGTGCAGGTGCCGGCGGACTGGTCGCTGCGTCGGGTCACTGCCGGACCCGGATCGGCCCGGGTGGAGGTGGTGTCACCGACCGACCCACGGCTGATGTTGCACGTCACCCAGGCGCCGGCCGGCGGCGACACCCTGGCCGCCATCGCCGAACCCCTGCAGCGGGCCATGGAACTGGCCGAGGCCGACGCGCCCGGGGTATTCGTCGGCTTCGCCCCGGCGGGCAGCAGCGCGGGCCGGCCCGCGGTGACCTACCGGGAGGTTCGCGACGGCCATCACGTCGACTGGGCGGTGCTGGTCGACCGTGCGGTGCGGATCGGCATCGGCTGTCAGAGCGGACCCGACGGCGACGATGCCCTGCGTGCGGTCTGCGAGCAGGCGGTGCGGTCCGCCCACGCGCTGGGGCTGCCTCCCGCGAGCTGACGGGAACCGAAACCGCCCCGTCGCAGTCCAACTACATATCAACCAACGACCGAATGGGGGACATGTGAGCACACCCGCAGCCACCACACTCAGTGCCGACTTCGACGTCATGCTCGCCGTGGCGGCGGCCACCGACGCCCGCAACGAGGAGATCCGGGGGATGCTGCAGGCGTTCGTCGCCAGGATGCGGGCCGTGCCGCCCTCGATCTGGTCGGGTCTGGCGGCAGTCCGGTTCCAGGATGTCCTGGACCGCTGGAACAGCGAATCGCTGAGCCTGCACCACGCGTTGGCGCGCATCGCCGAGACCATCCGCCTCAACGAACGCGCTTTGCGGGAGGTGGCCGAGACCCATTCGCACCGCATCGCCGTCGCCGGCGACGGCATCTGAGGGGCAGCCATGGACACCGCGCTGTCGTACAACTTCGAGGAGATCGAATACGCCGTCCGCCAGGAGATCCACGCCACGGGCAGCCGGCTCAACGGTGCGCTCGAACAACTGCGGTCGCAGATCGCACCGCTGCAGCAGGTGTGGACCCGGGAGGCTGCCGGTGCCTACCACGCCGAGCAGATCAGGTGGCAGCAGGCGGTCGATGCGCTCAACCAGATCTTGTTCGATCTGGGCAACGCGGTGCGCGACGGCGCGGCAGATGTCGCCGACGCCGACCGCCGGGCCGCGGGGGCTTGGGGGAGGTAGGAGAGGCCGCCCCCGGAAACGGTGTGGCCCCGATGGATGGAGAGCCGTCGGGGCCACACCGGCATGTGGTTCACGCCCCGTTTTGACCTGCTCGGATACCCGCCGGTAAGCTGCTCGTTTGGCGTGCGGTGCCGTCCTGGCACAGCGGGTACTCGGGTCACTGTCGGTCGCCGAGAATCACCCCCCGTCCACGCTGGACCGGCGCCCGGCTCGCACCGGGATCCGCAGAACCGGGAAAGCCCGGCTCGAGGCTCAAAAGAGAGGTAAGCGCTGTGCCCACCTATACGCCGAAGGCGGGTGACACCACGAGGTCGTGGCATGTCATCGACGCCACCGACGTGGTGCTCGGCCGGCTCGCCGTTGCGGCAGCAAACCTGCTGCGCGGCAAGCACAAGCCGACGTTCACGCCGAATGTCGACGGTGGTGACTTCGTCATCGTCATCAACGCCGACAAGGTCGCCATCAGCGGCGACAAGTTGCAGAAGAAGATGGCTTACCGCCACTCGGGCTACCCGGGCGGGCTGCGCAAGCGCAGCATCGGCGAGCTGATGGAGACCCGTCCCGACCGCGTCGTGGAGAAGGCGATCCTCGGGATGCTGCCGAAGAACAAGCTCGGTCGGCAGATCCAGCGCAAGCTGCATGTCTACGCCGGCCCGCAGCATCCGCACATCGCCCAGCAGCCGGTCCCGTACGAAATCAAGCAGGTGGCGCAATGACCGAGACGGCAATCGCAGGTACCGAGGCCACCGAGGCCACCGAGATCCCTGAGGCCGGCGAGACCGTTGAGGTCGATGAGACCGTAGCGGTGCAGGCCGAAGCCGCACCGGCCTACGAGCCGCACGACCTGGGCCGTCCCATCCAGACGGTGGGCCGCCGCAAGGAGGCCGTGGTGCGGGTGCGTCTGGTGCCCGGCACCGGCAAGTTCGACCTGGACGGGCGGACCCTGGAGGCCTACTTCCCGAACAAGGTGCACCAGCAGCTGATCAAGGCTCCGCTGGTCACCGTGGACCGCCTGGAAAGCTTCGACGTCTACGCCCACCTCGACGGCGGCGGCCCCTCCGGGCAGGCCGGTGCGTTGCGGCTGGCTCTGGCCCGAGCGCTGATCATCGTGCAGCCGGAGGACCGGCCGGCGCTGAAGAAGGCCGGCTTCCTGACCCGCGACCCGCGGGCCACCGAGCGCAAGAAGTACGGCTTGAAGAAGGCCCGCAAGGCACCGCAGTACAGCAAGCGCTGATCGGCGGTCACGTTCTGGCAGCGAGCGTGCGTGGAAACGGTCCGACACCGGCGTGTCGGACCGCGAACACGCACGCTCGCGGCGATAAAGGATAGTTATGGGTCGACTTTTCGGCACCGACGGCGTCCGCGGGGTTGCCAACCGCGAATTGACCGCGGAACTGGCCGTCGCGCTGGGCAGCGCGGCGGCCCAGCGGTTGGCCACCGGCACCGAGCGACGGGTGGCGGTGGTCGGCCGTGACCCGCGGGCCAGCGGCGAGATGCTCGAAGCCGCGGTCATCGCCGGGCTGACCAGTCAAGGCGTGGACGTGCTGCGGGCCGGCGTGCTGCCCACGCCGGCGGTGGCCTATCTGACCGGCGCTTATGAAGCCGACTTCGGGGTGATGATCTCCGCGTCGCACAACCCGATGCCCGACAACGGCATCAAGTTCTTCGGCCCGGGCGGCCACAAGCTCGACGACGCCACCGAGGACCAGATCGAGGATCTGGTCGCCGCCGGGCCGGGGTTGCGCCCGGTCGGCGCCGGGCTGGGCCGGGTGGTGGACGCCAAGGACGCCCTGGACTGCTATCTGCGCCACCTCGGCGAAACCAACCGGACCCGGTTGGACGGACTGACCGTCGTGGTGGACTGTGCCCACGGCGCGGCTTTCCAGGCCGCGCCGCGCGCCTACCGGGCCGCCGGTGCCACCGTGATCACGATCAACTCCGACCCGGACGGGCTCAACATCAACGACGGCTGCGGTTCGACACACCTGGAACCGTTGCGTGCGGCGGTGCTTGCACACGGCGCGGATCTGGGCCTGGCCCACGACGGCGACGCCGACCGCTGCCTGGCCGTCGACGCCCTCGGGAACACCGTCGACGGCGATGCCATCATGGTCGTGCTGGCGCTGGCCATGCGTGAGGCCGGCGAACTGGCCGGTGACACTCTGGTGGCGACCGTGATGAGCAATCTCGGGCTGCACCTGGCGATGCGCGAGGCGGGCGTCGAGGTGCGCACCACCGACGTCGGCGACCGCTACGTACTCGAGCAACTGCGGGCCGGCGGCTTCACCCTCGGCGGTGAGCAGTCCGGTCACATCGTGCTGCCCCAGCTGGCCACCACCGGTGACGGCATCATCACCGGTCTGCGCCTGATGGCCCGGATGGCGCAAACCGGCACTCCGCTGGCCGGTTTGGCCTCGGCGATGCGCACCCTGCCGCAGGTGCTGATCAACGTCGAGGTCACCGACAAAGCCGAGGCGGTGGGCCGCCTGGCGGTGCGCACCGCGGTGCGGCGCGCCGAGGAAGAGCTCGGTGATACGGGACGGATCCTGTTGCGACCGTCGGGAACCGAGCAACTCGTCCGGGTCATGGTGGAAGCCGCCGACGAGGACGCCGCGCGTCAGATCGCACTCAGTGTCGCCGAAACGGTGCGCACCCGCTGATTTTGCTTCGGCGGCTCATCCGCCACGTGTGTTCCTGAGCGGGCCGAGATCTCTCGCGCCGCCGTCACAATCGGGCGGAACCGCCGGGCCGCGCGCAGCGTCTTACCGGTATGGGACGACAACAGCTGTACCTCGACGCCGCCGCGCTGCGCTCGGTGGCGGACTGCTTCGAGGCCACCGCGGCCGATATCGATACCGCCATCCGAATTCGGTTGGGCGGCTTGATGTTCGACGGCGGTGCCGCCGGACGCGACCACGTCGCGGCGGGAGAGGGGCTGCGGCGTGTGCTGGGAGCCTGGGCGCCGCAGCTGACCAGCTGGTCGCGGGCGAGTACCGAGATCGCCGCGGCATTGCGGGCCGGTCTGGAGCGGTACGGCCGCGCAGAGTCCTCAGCGGCGGATCGGGTCGGCTGAGGTGGCGGCGCGCTACGACGTGGCGGGACGGCTGGCCGAAGGCCGAGATGCGGTGGCGCACACCCAGGCCTACGTCTCGGCCGGTAGCCGGCTGGGCTATCGGCACCCGGATCTGACCGGCTACGAGGGCCAGCTCACCGACCGCTATGACAGTGAAGCAGGCTTGGACCTGCGGCTACTCGACACCGATTGTGCGGCGTTGGCGGCGCTGGCGGAGGCGGGCGAGGATGCGCTGCGCCGCCAGCGCGGGCAACTGGTCGATCTGGCTGCGGCGTGGCGGGGGCCGGGCGCCGATGCCTCCGCGGAGTTCCTGCGCCGGCACTGCGAGGCCGGTGCGCAGTTGAGCGCACGCCTGCGCGAGGCCGCCGCCGGATGCGCCGGACTGCGCGACGAACTGTGGCAGCTGGTCGACGCCAAGGTGGCGACGGTGGTGGCGGTGGATGAGCGGGTAGGCGCTCAGCGTCCGGTGTGGTTGGCCGCCGCACGCGCGGTGAGCTCCGGCGCGGGCGACAAACACGCCGCCGAAGTGATCGAGAAACAGGTGATCCCCTACGTGGACAACGACGTTCGGGGCGCGTGGGTGTCGGCGGTGCGATCCGCGCACGACCGGGTGGCGTCGGCTTATCGCACGGCGACCGCGGCGGTCGGTCCCGGCGGCGAGGCGGTCTTCGCGATCCCGGGCGAGCTCGGGCCGGTCTGGCGGTCAGACGAGGCAGCGCCGGTGGTCCCGGCCGCAGTTGCCCCGCCGGCGGCGTTGGAACGACCCGTGGCCGAAGCACCGGAGCTGCCCGACGAAGGGGCGGGCGCTGCGCTCCCGGCGCCGGCCGCGCCGCCCGACGACGTGCCGCCGGCCGATCTCGGTCTGCCGTCCGGCCTGGGACTGCCCGGTGACCTGGGTCTGCCGTCGGGAGGGCTTCCGGCTGGAGGCGACGGCCTTGGCGGGCTGGGCGGACTGGGCGGGCTCATTCCGCGGCTGGCCGATGCCTTGGGTGCCCCCGGCCAAGGTGCGCCCTACAACGACGCATTCGACGAACCGGCCGGGGTCGACGAGCACGAGAGCGAGGAGCCCGCGGGCTCCGACGACCCTGACCCCGAACAGGCCGTCGGGGACGACGACGCCGAGGAACCCGAACCCGGCGACGCCGAGACGGTCGAGGAAGCCGATTCGCTCACCGACACCGAACCGGTGCCGGCGGTCGAGAACACCGGTCCAGAGCAGGATCCCGAACCGGTCCCCGAGCCTGTCCCCGAGCCGACCTCCGACCTCCCGGCGAAGACCCCCTGCGAGACCGCTGCGGAGGAATTACCGCAGGTGGGGAGGTAAAAGAGGCGGAAGCATGGACATGCGTGAAAAATCGCATCTTGATGCGCAAGACGTATGATGACGGATGTGCGTACCACCGTGGTGATCGACAGTGACGTCGCCGCCGAGGTCGAGCGGCTTCGCCGGGAAGGCCTGGGCGTCAGCGAGGCGCTGAACTTGCTCGCGCGCCGTGGCATGGCCGCCCAGACCGCCACGCCCGGGGCTCGATACCGGCATCGGACGGCGCGCATCGGATTGAAGGTCGATGTCTCCAACGTGGCCGACGTACTCGACCTGCTCGACGACGACCGGTGATCGTCGATGATGCTAGACGCGAATCTGCTGCTGTACGCGGTGGATGCTGACAGTAGGCACCATACGGCGGCCGCAGCATGGCTGCAGGAAACATTGAGCGGCGCCAACCGCGTCGGCCTGCCCTGGCAGACAATCGGCGCGTTCCTGCGGATCGTCAGTCACCCCCGGGTTGCCGAGAATCCACTGACGGCATCCGACGCGTGGAGCCACATCGCTGACTGGCTGGCGGTACCCGTGGTGTGGATCCCACCCGCGACCGAAGCCACCGCCCGGGTCTACGCCGGCATCTGCGCACAGGTTGAAGTCACCGGAAATCTTGTGCCGGATGCGCAACTGGCTGCTCTCGCGATCGAACACGGCGTGGAACTCGCCTCCGCCGACTCCGATTTTCAGCGATTCCCCGGCCTGCGCTGGATCAACCCGCTGAACCCGGGCTGAGCCCACTCACCCCTGACGGCTGCCCCAGGTCTGCAACGCCGAAACGATCTTCGCTGCTGCCTCCAGCTGCTCCAGCGACAGCTCGTCGGCCGGGTCTCCCCGCCATTCGGCGATGGCCGCCAGAGCGCCATCGGTGAACTGCTGCCGGGTCTGGCCGCGCTGGATCTTGCCGCTCGACGTTGTGGGCATCGACAGGTGGTGCACCAGAACCACGGCGTCGGCTGCGATTCCGTGGTGCGTGGCGACGGCGGTCCGGATTCTGTCGATGACGCCGTTCAGGTCGGTCTCGCCGGCCTGTGCACTGTCCACTTCGTGGACGATGACCAGCTGCTCGATGCCGCCCGGCGGCGCATCGGTGGCGAACACCGCGCCCCGACCGGAGACCAGCACCGGATCGCACTCCTGCACGGTGAACTCGATGTCGTTGGGGTAGTAGCGGTGTCCATCGACGACGACCAGGTCCTTGCAGCGACCGGTGATGAAAAGCTCACCGGCGCACAGGAACCCGTAATCACCGGTGCGCAAGAACGGTCCGCGGTCGGGGTCGCCCGGCTCCGCCAGCCGCGCCGCGAATGTCTGCGCAGTCTCCTCGGGCCTGTTCCAGTAGCCCAGGGCTACGTTGGGTCCTGCCACCCAGATCTCACCGACCTCGTCAGGCCCGCAGGGCTGGCGGGTCACCGGATCGACGATGGCGACGTCGGACTGGCGCGGTTGACCGCAACCCACGAACGTCGCGGCAGCCGGATCGTCGGCCGCGATGTCGACGATGCGGTCCTCGGCCAGCGCCGCACGATCGACGTAGCGCACTCCCGGCATCCCGGTGGGGCACCCGCCTGATGCCAGCAAGGTGACTTCGGCCAGCCCGTATACCGGATAGCACGACGAAACCTGGAAACCCGCCGGGGCGAAGGCGTCGGCGAACGCCGCCAGCGAGGTGGCGCGCACCGGCTCGGCGCCGTTCATGGCGACGGTCATACAGGAAAGGTCCAGTGCGGCACGTTCTTCAGGGGTACTGGTGTCCACGCACCGGTCGTAGGCGAAGTTCGGGGCGGCGGTGATGACGCCGCGGTGCCGCGACACCAGTTCCAGCCAGCGCATCGGGCGTTTGATGAACGCGGTCGGCGACATCAGCGCCGTACTGGCCCCGATGTAGACCATGGACAGGATCCCGCCGATCAGACCCATATCGTGGTGTGGCGGCAGCCAGAAGACGCCCCTGGCGTGCTCGTCACCGTTCCAGGCCTGACGGATGGCGTCGACGTTGTGCAGCACGTTGCCGTGGCTGAGCAGCACACCCTTGGGGGAGCGGGTTGAGCCCGAGGTGTACTGGATGGCGGCCGGGGAGTCGGTGTTGATCTCGGGGGCCACCCAGGCCTCGGCGTCCGCCGGTTCGGCATTGGTGAAGAACCACTGCTCGGGTTCGCCGGGAATTCCGGCGACCGCGCTCCGGGTGGCCTGCTGGGTCTCGACGGCGGTGAGCGCGAACCGGGCCTGCGCGTCGGGGACGACCACCGCCAGGCGCGGAGCCAGCTTCTGGTGGACGGGTACCGCGACGGCGCCGGCGTAAAGGCAGCCGAAGAACCCGGCGATGAAGTCCAGGCCCGGACGCACCAGCACCAGCACCCGCTCGCCGGCGACGTCGTGGCGCTGCAGGTTCGCCGCGATGGCGCGGGCGCGGAGGTCCAACTCGCGGAAGGTCAGCTCACTGCGGTCCTCGTCGTCGCCGTTGTAGGAAAAGCTGAACGCCAGCTTGTCTCCAAACCGTTCGGCTTGGCGTTGCAGCAGCTCAACCAGGGTTTCTACGGTGGGTGTCGTCACCGTCGGCGTGAAGTCCATGGCCCTATCTTGGCCCGGGGAGTGTCCTGGACCACATCCGGCCCACATCCGGCCCCGCTGCGGGGGTCAGGCCGGCGCCAGAGCGCGCAGTTCCTCGGTGTAGCGCAGCGCCTCGCCCGGCTCCGTCGCCAGCGGACCGGCGAGCAGCGTCGTGACGCCCGCCTCGGCGAGCGCGGCGATCCGCTCGGCGACGAATCCGCGCGGCCCGATCAACGACGTGTGCCGCACCAACTCGTCGGGTACGGCGTTGATCGCCTCGGTCTTGCGCCCGGACAGGTACAGCTCCTGGATGCGGTCTGCCACCTCGCCGAAGCCGTATCGGGTAGCCAGATTGTGGTAGAAGTTGCGGCCCTTGGCGCCCATCCCACCGATGTAGAGAGCCAGTTGCGGTTTCGCCCAGGCCAGGCGGTCGTCGACATCGTCACCGATGGCCAGCGATGCGCCCACCATCACGTCCAACGCGCCCAGCGCCGGATCCCGTTTGGCCGCGCCCGCCCGCAATGCGTCACCCCACACCTCGGCTGCGCGTTCCGGGTAGTAGAACACCGGCTGCCAGCCGTCGGCGATCTCGGCGGTCAGTTCGACGTTCTTCGGTCCCAGTGAAGCGATGGAGATCGGAATCCGTTCGCGCACCGGGTGATTGATCAACTGCAACGGCTTGCCCAGGCCCGTGCCGCGCTCGGCCGGAAGCGGCAGCTGATAGTGCTTGCCGGCGTAGCTCACCCGCTCGCGGCGCCACACCGCCCGGCAGATCTCCACCACCTCGCGGGTGCGCCCCAGCGGGGCGTCGAACGGTACGCCGTGGAAGCCCTCCACCACCTGCGGCCCGGAGGTGCCGATACCCAGCCGGAACCTGCCGTCGGAGACGAAGTCCAGGCCGGCGGCCGTCATCGCCAGCAGTGCCGGGGTCCGCGTATAGATCGGCAGGACGCCGGAGACGAGTTCCACGCGCGATGTTTTCGCCGCCAGATAGCCCAGCTGGCTGACGGCGTCGAACGAGTAGGCCTCGGCGACCGCGACCACATCGATGCCGGCCCGCTCCAGCTCGACGACCTGTTCGGCCGCCTCTTTGAAGCCGCCTGAATAGGACAGCTGTACACCGATTCGCATTCACAACAAGTACCAGCCGAACGAGCCGATGGGCACCGGAAGGTACACGTCTTTCCGCTAATCCTTAGTTCTTCCATATAAACCGTAAGGATGCTTCCGCGCACCGAAAGCGTTTGACCTCCAAAAATACCGTAAAGAGATTTGGCTTAGATGCTTGAATCTTAGGTTCCTCACGGCTAGTGTTCTGTCTCACATCAGTGCATCAGTGTGAATTCAGGATCAACACGGCAGCGTCGCAGCCCCCGAGAGGCGCTTGCCGAGGGCGGCACCTCACAAAAGGAGATGGTTGTGCAGCAAACCCTTCGCCCCTACGTCACCGCGGGCATTGCGATCGTCGGCAGCGGCCTGATCGCCGCCACTCCGGTGGCGACCCCGCTAACGAGTGTCCCCAGCGTCCGGGATGTCGCACTCACCGCAGGCGACACCTTGCCCGAATTGCTGGCGCCCTGGACGGCGGTGTTCAACGAGGCGTCAGAGAACGCCACCGTTCTCACGCAGAACTTCTTCATTGCGCCCTGGGTGGGCCTCCAGCAGATGCTGGCGAACCAGTCGGAGTTTTGGCAGACGATCCTGGACGACCCGTCGAAGATCCCGGACGTGATGCAGCAGATGCAGCACAACCTCGACGCGGTGCTGACGGGCTACACGCTGCAGAACGCCTCCGGCAGTTTCGGTTTGAGTGGTTTGGAAGGCACTATCGGCCAGGTCGGAGTCCACACCCTCAACGGGACCGACATCGGTAACGGCGTCTTCGGCCATGATCTGCTGTTCGGGCTGCTGCCGACGTTCCTACCGCCTGACCAGGCTGAGATCGCCACTCCGATCGTGAACTTCCTGGCCTCACCGCTGAGCGCCATCATCATCGGGCAGTTGGGTCCGTCGATCGCCCCCTGGGTCGCGATGATGAACAGCATCCAGGACGGTGACGGACTCAACCAGATCATGGCCAGCTGGATGGACGGCTACCTCAACGGCGCCACGCTCAACCTGGACTTCCTGCTCCCGCTGATCGCGCAGACCGGTCTGCTGCCGGAGGGCACCGAGATCACCCACCTGGACTTCGCGCTGGGCGGCCTGCTGACTCCCGGCACCGTGGCCATCGGGCCCTACCAGGTGGATCTCCCCGGCGGTGACACCATCGACGTTCCCGCGGTCGGCGGCTCGATCTTCAACAGCCTCGGTATCACGCTCACGGCCAGCCTGCTGCCGGGAGTGCCGATTTCGATCGAAAGCCACGCCGTGGGTCCGATCGCGGCCATGGAGGCCTGGAGCCAGACCGTCGGCGCGCTACTGGGCTCCGGCTGGGACGGCAAGGGCCCGGTCAACGTCGGCCCGCCCTGGCCGGGCATCGACTTCCCGACCATCCCGGACGGTCTCTTCGACGACGGTGGCGCAACACCGGATCCGGGCGACGGTGCGGCCAGCGCATTGGCGGGCATGGACCTGGGCGACATCGTCAACGCACTCCTCGGCATCGACGTCTGATCCGACGCTGAACCGAACTTCCCGCAACCAACTTCAACACTGCTTATCAGAACCGCTTCATAGGAGAGGTGTTCGCAAATGAGTCGTCGTGACAGCAGCCAGCCTGGTAACACCGGAGCGCGCCACCGCAAGCGGGTGGTGGGCGCCACCAGCACGGCCGGGGCTTTCCTGGCCTTCGGATTGGCCCCGTTAGCCGCGGCACCCGCCGCGCACGCCGATGCCGATTTCGACCTCGGCGATCTCTTCGGCGATCTGTTGAGCTCGTGGACCTCGACCGACGTCGGTGATACCGCCGCCACGTGGGACCTCGACGCGCTGTTCGGCGGCGCGGGCAGCGCGGCCGGTGACCCGTTCTCGTGGACCGGGATCATGGATCAGTGGTTCTACGAGCCGCTGCACACTATGACCCAACTCTGGATCACCAGTCCGTTCGGCATGTCGATCGACGGAATGATCAATGACTGGTCCGGCCTGTACCTGATCGGCAACGGTGTCGCCGGTACGGAGGACTCACCCGACGGTGGTGACGGCGGGCTGTGGTTCGGCGACGGCGGCGCCGGCTGGTCCAGCGATCAGGACGGTGTGGCAGGCGGTGACGGCGGTGCCGCGCTCGGCTGGCTGGGCAACGGCGGTGACGGCGGCGCCGGTGGCGTCGGTGCGGACGGCGGTGACGGTGGTGCCGGCGGCTGGTTCATGGGCAACGGCGGCAACGGCGGTGCCGGTGGTGCCGCGACCGCTGCGGGCGGCGACGGCGGCGACGGCGGTGACGGCGGCGCGGCAGCAGCCTGGTTCTTCGGCAACGGCGGCGCCGGTGGTGTCGGCGGTGCGGGATTGGACGGCGCCGCAGGTGCTGCTGCCAACGGTGTCGGTGGCGCCGGCGGTGCCGGTGGCAATGGCGGCGCCGGCGGTCGCAGCGGCTACATGTTCGGCGACGGCGGCAAGGGCGGTGCCGGTGGCGCGGCGGGCAACGGTGGTGACGGTATGACCGGTGCTACCGACGGCGCGAACGGCGGTACGGGTGGCCAGGGCGGTAACGGCGGCGCGGGTGGCGCCCGCGGGTCCAACTACTACGCCGGCGCGTTCTACGGCAGCGCCGGTGCCGCCGGCGACGGCGCGGACGGCGGCAACGGCGGTAACGGCGGCGGCGCAGCCATCGACTCGGTCACCGGCGCCTACCTCGGCCAGGGCGGTAACGGCGGTGGCGGCGGCACCGCCGGTAGCGGTGAGCACGGCGGCAACGGCGGCACCGGCGGTAACGGTGGCGACGGCAACGGCCTCAACACGACCGACCCCACCCTCCCTTACAACACTGGCGGGCAGGGCGGCAGCGGCGGCCAAGGTGGTAATTCACTCGGTGCCAACACCGGCGGTAACGGCGGCGACGGCGGCAAGGGCGGCTTGGGCACCGTGGGCTTCGGCGGCTCGGGCGGCTCCGGTGGTTGGGGTGGCACCAGCGACAGCGGCACCGGTGGCGCCGGCGGCGCCGGTGGCCTCGGCGGCAACGGGGGCACCGACGATCCCACGGTCGCCACCACCGGCGGCGCCGGCGGATACGGCGGTTGGGGCGGCGCAAGCAACAGCGGCACCAGTGGTGCCGGCGGCAACGGCGGGGCCGGTGGCGACGGCACGCTGCGCGGCGGCAGCGGCGGCGGCGGCGGCAACAGCGGCTACAGCCAGACCGGAAACGGCGGTGCCGGCGGTAACGGCGGTGCGGCCGGCAAGGGCCTGGGCTATGACGACGGCACCACCGTCTGGAGCATCGGCGGCAACGGCGGTTCCGGTGGTACTGGTGGCAGCAGCGGCTCGGCCGGTAATGCCGGCAACGGGGGTATCGCCGCGGACGGCGCCGACGGTTTGACCGGCGCGAACGTCGTCAGCCTCGGCGGCAACGGCGGTGACGGTGGCGCCGGCGGCACCAGCAGCGGCGGGCTGGCCGGGAACGGCAGCAACGGCGGCGCCGGCGGCAGCGGGACCGCATCCGGCGGCCAAGGTGGTCAGGGCGGTCAGGGCGGCGACGGCTTCTCGGGTCTGGCAACCAAGAGCGCCGGCGGCAACGGCGGCGACGGCGGCGCGGGCGGCGACAGCGGCGGTGTCGACACTCCGGCCGGCGCACCCGGGGCCCAGGGCACGATTCCGTCGCCCTTCGGGGACACCAGCCATGCCGGTACCGGTGGTGCCGGCGGTACCGGCGGGCATTCCTACAATGGGCTCGCCGGTGGCACCGGCGGCAACGGCGGTGCCGGTGGTAACGCGACGGGCGCTGTCGACGGCGGCACCGGCGGACAGGGCGGCGCGGGCGGTGGCGGTGTCACCGCGGGTAACGCCGGCAACGGCGGTGCCGGTGGCAGTGCCGTGGACGGCAACGGCGGTGATGGTGGCGCTGGTGGCACCGGCGGTACTGCCGACAATGGCGCCGACGGGACCAGCGGCATCCCGCTACTCCCAGGCAGCCCCAACGGCCCTGGCGGCAACGGCGGCAACGGCAACACCGGCGGCACCGGTGGCAATGGCGGAGTGGGCGGCACCTCCACCAACGGCACCGGCGGTAACGGTGGTGCCGGCGGTGGCGGTGGCAACGGCGGCGGCGGTGGCGCCGGTGGACCCGGTGGCACCGACCCCGACACCGGCAACGGTTTCGACGGCGGCGACGGTGGTAACGGTGGCAACGGAGGTACCGGCGGTAACGGTGGTGCGCACGGCGCCGGCGGGGCCGGCAACGGCACCGGTGGTACGGCCGGTGACGGTGGCAGCGGTGGCGCGGCCGGTGCGGCTGGCCCCGGCGGCGCCGCAACCGGCACCGGGACGCCCGGCACCGACGGGGCGCCCGGCACCGCCGGCACCGCCGGCGCGGACGGTACGCCCGGCGCCTAGCCGACAGTTGAGAGCGACCGCGGTCGCCGGGTCCACCCGGGCCCGGCGACCGTGGTCGTTGTGGCGGACCCGGCGGCCGGCCGTTGCGCGCCTACTTGAGCAGCGCGGCGATCTTCTCTTCCGGGCTCGCCGGCTCCGGCAGCGCCTCGAGCGCCTCCGTATGCGGCAACCGCACCTGCGGGTCGGTGAACTCGGCGTAGGTCTTGTCGCCGGCCAGCTGTGCCAGCAGATATCCGGTCACCAGGGCGCGCACCCGCCGCTGGGTGCGCCGATCCGAGGTCGGCAGACCGAAGAACCCGGTCAGCCGGCGGCCCTGCGGCAGACCGGCCGCGGATGCCTTGGCAACCACCCGAAGTGTTGCCGCAGGCCAGGCGTGGGCCAACTCAATGGCGTTGGAGCGCAGTGCCTTCGCGTCCCCGGGGCTGCTGAACACCACACCGGGCACCTCCAGCGTCGCCGCCGGCTGCTCGGCCGGCGGGGTGGTGACCGTCGGGAAAATCGACGCCACCGCTTTCGGTGTCACCGGCGACCCGGCGGCGGCGAACACCGCGGCCGAACCGCCGAAGCCGTGGCCGGCCACCGCGAGCCGGCGGCGGTCGACGCTGATCCGGCCCGGACCCAACCGGATCTCCGTAGCGATCTCCAGGGCACGGCCTAAGTCGGCGGCCGATTCCAGCACCGACGGCGCCAGCCCGCGCCCGGTGTCAGGGGCCACCGCCACCATGCCCCACGACGCCAGGTGCTCCAGCAGACCCGCGTAGCGGTCGGCGCCGGTCAGCCAGTCGTGGCCGAACGCCACCGCGGGAAGCCGGTAACCCGACGCCGGGGTGTAGACCAGACCGGCCAGCCCCGCATAGGCCAGATCGCCCCGCAGCACGCGGTGCGGGCCGGGTCGGGTCAGTGCGGTGTAAAGACGCTTGATGCTGGCCACCCGATGACGTTAACGCACCGGGGAGCCGAGGTTGAGCGGTCAGTCCTGACGCGACTTCCAATACTGCAGCGCCACTGCCCGCTGCGCCGCCGCGGCGGTCCGCACCGCCGCCACCGGTTCACCGGCCCCGCTGCCGGCGCCCTGCGCCGCATGCCATTCCGCCAGCGCGATGAATCCGCCGTCGAGGAACCGCTGCCGGGCGGCCTGTCGCTGGATTTTCCCGCTCGAGGTGGTCGGTATCGAGCCCGGTTCGACCAGGACCACGGCGTGAACTCCGATGCCGTGGTGGCGGATGATCACCGCCTTGATCGCCTCCAACACGGTGGTGAATCCGGTGGCGTCGGCCGGCGGGCTCACCTCCTGCACCACCACGAGTTCTTCGCCGTCACCGGGCTTCGGTGCGATCGAGAACGCCGCACCGCGGCCGGACAACAGCGCCGGGTGGCTGCCCTGCACCGTCTTCTCGATGTCGTTGGGGTAGTAGTTGTTGCCGCGGATGATGATCAGGTCTTTGCAACGTCCGGTGATGAAGATTTCCCCGGCTCGCAGGAACCCGAGATCACCGGTGCGCAGGTACGGGCCTTCTCCGGTATCGGCCAGGTAGGCGCCGAACGTCTGCTCGGTGTCCTCCGGTTTTCCCCGGTAACCGTGTGCGACGCACGGCCCGGAGATCCAGATCTCGCCGACCCGGTCTGAGTCGCGGCGCCGACGGGTCTCCGGATCGACGATCACAATCTGTTGACCGCCTCGAGGACGGCCACAACCGATCAGTTCCACGACGCCGGGATCGTCGTCGGCAGCGTCGGTGATCTCGACGACCCGGTCTTCGCCCAGTGCGGTGCGGTCGATATGGCGGACCACCGGCGCGTTGGCGTCCGATCCGCCCGAGACCAGCAGAGTGGCCTCTGCCAAGCCGTATACCGGCAGAAACGCCTCTGGCCGGAAACCCGCCGGCGCGAAGGCCTCCGCGAAGTCGCGCAGAGTGGTGGCCTGCACCGGTTCGGCGCCATTCATCGCCGTCGACCACTGCGACAGATCCAGCGCCGCACGCTCCTCGGCAGTGCTGCGTTCCACGCAGAGCTGGTAGGCGAAGTTGGGTGCGGTGGTCCCGGTGGCGCGGTACCGGGACATGGCCTCCAGCCACCGCATCGGACGCATGATGAACGACGCCGGTGACATCAGTACGGTCGTGCAGCCCACGTAGACCATTTCCAGAATTCCGCCGATCAGACCCATGTCGTGGTGCTGCGGTAGCCAATACACGGTGACCGCCCGCTCGTCGCCGCCCCACGCCTCGCGGATCGCAGCCAGGTTGGCCAGCAGGTTGGCGTGTGTCAGGACTACTCCCTTGGGCGCCCTGGTCGAACCCGAGGTGTATTGCAGGGTGGCGGTGGTGTCGGCGTCGATGTCCGGTGGCGTCCAGGAGTCCGGGTCCGCACCGGGCTGTTCCGGGGCCAGCCAGCGCAGCGGCCGCTTCATGAATCCGTCGACCCGCGTCCGGAGCTTCTCCTGGCTCTCGGCGTCGGCCAGGGCGAAGCCGGCCCGTGCGTCGGGGGCGATCAGCGTCAACCGGGCGAGCCGATCCTGCACCGGCACGGCAATCGCCCCGGCGTACAGGCAGCCGAAGTAGGCGGCGACGCTGTCCAGACCTGGCCGGCAAACGGTGAGCACCCGGCGGCCCGCGGCGCCCTGCTGTTGCAGGCCGGCGGCGATCGCCCTTGCTCTGCGGTCGAGTTCGGCGTAGGTCAGCCGGCCCTGTTCGTCGGCGCCGTCGGGGGCGAAGACGAACGCGGCCTTCTCCCGGTGGCGGTCGGCCTGTTGGCGCAGCAGATCCACCAGGGTGCGCGCGGCGGCTGTGTCCTCGGTGTCCTCTGGCATGTCGTCTTTCAGACCGTCGTTTCCTGGTCGCCTCACCGCGGAACGTCGCGGAATTCCTAACATAACCGCTGGGTGCACCGAAACGCAGCCGGGTCAGCCGCGTGTGCTGGTAAAAGCCCAAGAAATCTGCACCATCGCCATGAACCAAAAAACGTTGAAAGTCTACTTTAGTGTTCGATCTTCCGCCGGAAGATGGGGTGAACGCCGGAAAAAATGTCTTGTTACACAGATTCTTATCAGGTAATATGACTGCTACGCCTAATCGTGCCGCTGCCGCGGACCAGATTTGAGGAGTTGCTCTGATGAATCCTGCACTGCGTCCTTTTGTCACAGCCGGCGTCGCCTTGGTAGGTGCCGGCGTGATCACGGTTACCCCGGTGGCCACCCCGCTGCTCGAGGCTTCGGTGGTCCACGACGTTGCCCTGACCGCCGATATAGATTTCACCGGGGCGTGGACTGACGCCATCAACACGGCGGAAGCGAATTTCGCGAGCCTGCAGACCGCGATGCAGGACGCCAACACAGCACTGAGCGAGGCGTTGAGCAACGCCGATCTGAGCGATCTGAACCTTCAGGAACTGGGTGCTGCCCTGACATTCCTGGACGGGGACCAGAAGACGTTCATCAATCCGCTCACCGAGTGGACGCTGAACGGCGCCGGTCCTGATGGGGATGCAACGGTGGACGCCACGCACGCTCTGCTGTATGGGATTTTGACCAATCAGGGCGGCGCCGTCGCCCCTGGGCTCTTCCCGGAGATCCCGGCACCGGTTCCGGACATCATCAACTTCTTGTCGTCACCGTTGGCGGGTGTGCTGATCGGCGCCCTGGGGCCGTCCATTGCGCCATGGGTGGCGTTGCTCAACAGCGTCGAAGCCATCAGCGCCAACCTCGGCGGGGACACTCCGGACACCACGGCGGCGCTGCAGGAGCTGGTCAACATCCCGGCGAACATGTTCAACGGCTTGCTCAACGGCGCCACGCTCAACCTCGACGCCCTGATCCCGGCCATCGCCGATGCTGACCTGCTGCCGCTGCCGGAGGGTACCGCGATCACCTCGCTGAGCTTCGCCTTCGGCGGGTTGTTGACGCCGGGGCTCGTCGGCGCCGACCCAGGCGATCTCACTTTCTTCGGTGATGCCGTCCCCGGTGGCGGCTCGATCTTCAACTCGCTGGGCCTCGGCCTGAGCATCACCGATCCACTACCCCTCGAGCTGCCCGTTCTCGCCCACGGGGTCGGGTTGGGCGGTGCGATGGCCGGATTGGAACAGGCGATCGCGGAGTTCCTCAGCGGCAACCTGGTCTTCGACCCGCCCGACGACGTCGTCCCGGATCCTGGGTTGGCCACCGACGGATTGGCTGGTCTGCTGGCCGACCTGTTCGGCGGTGGACTGTAGCCACAGCGTCAACTGGGCGAGGCGGTCGTGCATCGGCACGGCCGCCTCGACGGTTTTGAACCCCGTTGACGCACGGACCCCCGCTTGACCTGCGCGATTGCTTAAGGCCGCCTGCCGTTGCACTACCCTGAACACCTATGTGCGGAATCGTCGGCTACGTCGGGCAACGGCCCGCCCGCGAGGTCGTCATCGAGGCACTGCGCCGCATGGAGTACCGCGGCTACGACTCTGCCGGGATCGCCGTCGTCGACGGTGTGGGCCAGCTGACGATCCGTCGGCGCGCGGGGCGGTTGGCCAACCTGGAAGCCGACTTGGCCCGTACGGATCCCAGCCTGCTGGTCGGCGGCACCGGGCTGGGACACACCCGCTGGGCCACCCACGGCCGGCCCACCGACCAGAACGCGCACCCGCACCGCGACGCGGCGTCCCAATTCGCCGTGGTGCACAACGGCATCATCGAGAACTTCTCCGTGTTGCGCGACGAGCTGGAGCGCGAGGGGGTGGAGTTCACCAGCGAGACCGACACCGAGGCGACCGTCCACCTGTTGGCGCGCCAATATCGTCGCGGCGACACCGCCGGGGACTTCGTGGCCTCGGCGATGGCGGTGCTGCGTCGGCTGGAGGGGCACTTCACGGTGGTGTTCGCCCACGCCGACGAGCCGGGCACCATCGTGGCGGCCCGGAGATCCACCCCACTGGTGGTCGGCATCGGCGAGGGCGAGATGTTCCTCGGCTCGGATGTGGCGGCGTTCATCCCCTACACCCGCAATGCGATCGAGCTGGGCCAGGACCAGGCGGTGGTGATCACCGCGGACAGCTACCGCATCACCGATTTCGCCGGCAACGACGCCTCCGACGCTGCTCGGCACTTTCACATCGACTGGGACCTGTCGGCCGCGGAAAAGGGCGGCTACGAATACTTCATGCTCAAGGAGATCGCCGAGCAACCCACCGCGGTGGCCGAGACCCTGCTCGGGCACTTCGAGGACGGTCGCATCGTGCTCGACGAGCAGCGCCTCTCCGACCAGGAGCTGCGCGAGATCGACAAGGTGTTCGTGGTGGCCTGCGGCACCGCCTACCACTCCGGCCTGCTGGCCAAGTACGCGATCGAGCACTGGACTCGACTGCCGGTGGAGGTCGAGCTGGCCAGTGAGTTCCGCTACCGCGACCCGGTCCTGGACCGCAGCACCCTGGTGGTGGCGATCAGCCAGTCCGGCGAGACGGCCGACACCCTCGAAGCCGTCCGGCACGCCAAGGAGCAGAAGGCCAAGGTGCTGGCGGTCTGCAACACCAACGGCTCGCAGATCCCGCGCGAGTGCGACGCGGTGATCTACACCCGCGCCGGACCGGAGATCGGTGTCGCCTCGACCAAGACGTTTTTGGCCCAAATCACCGCGAACTACCTGGTCGGCCTGGCACTGGCCCAGGCCCGGGGTACCAAATACCCCGACGAGGTCGAGCGCGAGTACCGGCAACTGGAGGCGATGCCCGAACTGGTGTCGCGGGTGCTCGACGGGGTGGAATCGGTGGCCGAGCTGGCTCGGCGATTCGCGGCGTCGAGTGCGGTGCTCTTTCTCGGCCGGCACGTCGGCTACCCGGTGGCCCTGGAAGGCGCGCTCAAACTCAAGGAACTGGCCTACATGCATGCCGAGGGTTTCGCCGCCGGTGAGCTCAAGCACGGCCCGATCGCGCTGATCGAGGACGACTTGCCGGTGATCGTCGTGATGCCCTCGCCCAAGAACGCCGCGATGCTGCATTCCAAGCTGCTCTCCAACATTCGCGAGATCCAGGCCCGCGGCGCGGTCACCATCGTGATCGCCGAGGAGGGCGATGAGACGGTGCGGCCCTACGCCGACCACCTGATCGAGATCCCCGTCGTGCCAACGCTTTACCAGCCGCTGCTGTCGACCATCCCGCTGCAGGTGTTCGCCGCCGGGGTGGCCCAGGCCCGGGGCTACGACGTCGACAAGCCGCGCAACCTGGCCAAGTCGGTCACCGTCGAGTAACGGGAGCTTTCCATGCGACGATCGTTGGCAGTGGCGTGCGCCGTGATGGCTGCGCTCACGCAGGTCCCGAACGCCGTTGCGGCGGACGAGGTTCCCGACCTCGGCCCGCTCATCGACATCAGCGGGCCGCTGCCCGCCACCGCTGCCGACCTGCCTGAAACGCCGGACCTGGTGTTCACCACGCCCGCCGGCCTGGTGTGCCGCAAGAGTCACGGGAAGGTGACGCACATAGTGGCCTGCCAGGGGCGTTTCCCCGGCATGGCGCCGAGCACCCGCAGCGTGAGTCTTACCGCCGTGTCGGCCCGCGGGGACGGTCCGGCACTGTTTCTACCCACGGCCGCCGACGGGCTGCGCGGGGACCCCGCACGGGTACCCGCTATCACTTTGGGTATCGGTCAGAAGATCGTGTTCTGGGATTTCTCGCCCACCGAATCACTGGCCTGCGGGATCCCACTGGGTACCGACGTGGTCTGTGTGCTCAAGGCCGCGCACGAGAACGGTCCCAAGAACGACGGCCCGGCCGTCACACACGGGTTCGTCATCTCCGCACCCCAGAGCGAAGTCTTCTAAGCCGCTCCAGATACCCGGCGGCGCCGGAACCTGATTGCCGGAGCCGCAAGGGTGCCGCGCGTGCGTCGAAATCCCGGCGGCGAACGAGGGGGCGATGAGACGATGCAGCCGTTGTTGTCGACCATCTCACCTGACCACGCCGGTCACCGTCGAGTGAAGGAGATCCGTCTTGTCCGACGATGATGCTGCGGCGCGGGTCCACCGGTCTCGACTGCTTCTGATCCTCGGGATGGCGGTCTTCTTCATCGCCTCCTATGTCGTCACCGTCGCGTTGTACGAACGAGCGGGATGCGGCTGCCCACGCCAACTCACGGAAGGGCAGCCGGCGGCCGACGGAACGGCCGTGATCGTCGACATCGAAGATCTCCAGACGGTGAAGGGCACGCTGACCGGCAGGGTCACCATCACCCCGGGACCGGAACTGCTCGATCCGGGCACGCACGGGCTCACGCAAGATCTCAGCATCGCGGTGCACTCCGCGGTCACGCCCACCAGGCGCACCTGGACCAAGGGCATGGTGCCCGGTGAGTTCCCGGTCCCGTTGACCGTCTCCGGTAATTCGGCGAAATGGCCGTTCGATCACTACCAGACCGGGCCGATAACCGTCGACATCCTGCGCGGGGACTCCACAGTGTCGGAACGGATCTCGGTGACGTTTATCGACCATATCGCCGGCTGGAAGAACGATATTGTCGGCGAACGCGAGGCCGGCGGCCCGTATCGGATCACGCTGCACCGGTCTCCGAGCACCATGGCTTTCGGCGCCGTGGTCGTAGGTGTCCTGGTCGCGCTGGCCGCGGTGTCCGTGGTTGTCGCGGTGCTCACCTTCCTCGGCCGGAGAAAGTTCCAGGCGCCGATGACGACGTGGTATGCGGCAATGCTTTTCGCGGTGGTCCCGCTGAGGAACGCACTGCCCGACGCTCCGCCGATCGGATCCTGGATCGACGTCACGATCACGCTCTGGGTGATCGTCGCACTGGTGATGTCGATGCTGCTGTTCGTCTACTGCTGGTGGCGCGACCTGAAACCGGAGCCGGTTGCGCCGGCGCCTGAGGTGGTGGCGCCGCAGCCCGTCTTGACCGAGGTGGGCGGGTAACTCGACCCCGGTCGATGATCCACGGGATCCCACCGGCCCCGGATTGGTCCGGGTGCTCACAGCACCCCGGGGGAATCGGCGCAGCGTGCAACAGCGTTTCAACGGCCCGATTGTCACCCACGGTTTCGTCATCGCGGCCCGGCAAAGCTGGGTGTTCTGAAGCCGCGTCTGGCTGGCCGAGGCGGCTACCGGCGGTGACGGCTGGTATCGCCCAAAGCTGAGAATGGGTGCGTTGAATTGTGAACTTAATGTGGGTTACCTGTACGAGCTAAGTCGGGACGAGGTCGTTCGGGGGTTTCGTAGCTGCCCTGGGTGTGTGCGCAGCGGCGGACCCAATCTCCGGGCCGCCCGTCCGGCCGAGCAGTACCGATCGACGAATTCGCGCTGGTCGGGCCAGTATTTCGGGGCTTCATCGAGAGCAATACAGCAACAGATCCGCCCGGCGGCGGGTGGGAAAACGATCCCGGACCGCACTGCGTTGGCGGTTTTGAGGAGATTTTCCGCTAAATCAACAAAATGCTTGCCTATTAAGTTACGCGTGAGTTAAATTAACTTCCGCTGAGATTATCTCGACTGCCTAGTAGGCCTGTTCACAGAATGAGGTTTTCGCAATGAGCCGTCGTCACACCAACAGTCATCGCAACCCTCAGGGTCAGAGCGGGCAGCGCCGTAACGGGATGGTCGGTGCCGGTAGCGCGGTAGCTGCGTTCTTGGCGTTCGGGATGGCCCCACTGGCGACCGCGCCGCAGGCGCAGGCCGATCTTGAGGATCTCTTCGACTTCGGTTGGCTCTCCGAC
Source organism: Mycolicibacter terrae (assembly GCF_010727125.1). NCBI lineage: Bacteria > Bacillati > Actinomycetota > Actinomycetes > Mycobacteriales > Mycobacteriaceae > Mycobacterium > Mycobacterium terrae. The sequence goes on from NZ_AP022564.1 coordinate 824,410, forward strand.
TTTGGGAATCCGGCGGACGCGTCAGGCTTGGATCTGGCGCCGTCCGATATCGGCCCGGCTGCCGCGGGCCTTTTCGACATGACGACGTTGGTCGACCAATGGTTCTACACCCCGCTGCACACCGGCCTGGAGGCGTGGATCAACAGCGACCTCGGTGAGCTGGTCAACGGCGCCATCAACACCATGGCTGGGCAGTTTCTGATCGGTGACGGCACCGACGGAACGGCTGATTCCCCAGACGGCGGCGTCGGCGGATTGTGGTTCGGTGACGGCGGGGCCGGTTGGGACAGCAATGCGGCCGGCGTTGCCGGCGGTGACGGCGGAAATGCGCTCGGGTTCGGTAATGGCGGGGCCGGCGGTGACGGTGGCGCCGGCGCGGATGGTGGCGCCGGTGGTATCGGTGGGACGTTCATGGGCAATGGCGGGGCCGGCGGGGCCGGTGGTGCCGCCACTGCAGCCGACCCTGACGGCGGTAACGGTGGCGCTGGTGGTAAAGCGGTTGCCTGGTTCTTCGGCAACGGCGGGACTGGTGGTGCCGGCGCCGATGGCCTCGCCGGCAGTTTCGCCAATGGCGGCAGTGGTAACGGCGGTAGCGGCGGTAACGGCGGTATCGGCGGCACTCGAAGTGGTTTCAGCCTCGGTAACGGCGGCAACGGCGGACAGGCCGGTGCCGGTGGGAGCGGCGCCGCGGGCACTGACGCGCATCTGGACGGCGGTGCCGGCGGCCACGGCGGCAACGGTGGTGCGGCCGGCGGCAACTTCTGGAAGGGCGGAGAGATCGGGGTGGCCGCCAACGGCGGTGGCGGCGGTGCCGGCGGTTCCGCGGCCACCGCTGGCGATGGCTCGTTCCTCGGAACGGGTGGCAGCGGCGGTGCGGGTGGTAACGGCGGCGCCGCCGGCGACCCGGCCACCACCAATGTCGGCGGGACGGCCGGTAACGGTGGTGTCGGCGGCGCCGGCGGTGAGGGCCTTACCGGTGGGAGCGGCGGCACCGGTGGTAACGGCGGCGTCGCCGCTGATGGAGCCAACGGCGCCGGTGGTGTTGGCGGCGCCGGCGGTGACGGCACCAACCTCGGTGGTAACGGCGGTACCGGCGGCGCCGGCGCCAACGGTGGTAATGGCGGTGACGCCACCGGAGCTGTGAATGGCGCGAGAGGTGGTACCGGCGGAACCGGCGGAGCCGGCGCCAACGGTGGTAACGGCGGTTCCGCTGTCGGCGGTGACAACACCGTTCAGACCTTCGGCGGCGACGGTGGTGTCGGCGGTGCCGGCGGTAACGGCGGTAACGGCGGCACCGGGACGTTCCAGGGTGGTAACGGCGGCGCCGGTGGCGCGGGCGCCGCCGCCGCCGGCCTGCAGGGCGACGGAAGCAACGGCGGCAACGGTGGTAACGGCGGTGCCGCGACAGGCTGGGCCAACGACGGTTCCGTGACGGCTGCTCCGACGGGCACCGTCCTGAGCCACGCCGGTGCCGGCGGTACCGGTGGCGCCGGCGGTGGTTCCGGGATCGCGGGTGGTTCCGGTGGCGCCGGCGGCGCCGGTGGTGCCGGTGCCGACGGCGCCACGGGCAGTGGTGTCATCAGCTGGGGCGGCGACGGTGGTGCCGGTGGCGCGGGCGGCGCCAAGGGCATCCTCGGCGGAGTGGGCGGTCCCGGCGGTAACGCCGGTGACGGTGGCGACGGCACCTACATCGGCGGCGCCGGAGGTCACGGCGGGGCCGGCGGCGGTAACGGCGGTAACGGCGGCGACAGTTCCGGTGCCACGGCTGGCGCTTTGACCGGTGCCCACGCCGGCGACGGCGGGAACGGGACCACCGGCGCGGCCGGCACCGGCGGGGCCGGAGGTAACGGCGGCAACGGCGGCAATGGCACCAATGGCGCCGATGGCGGCCACGGTGGCAACGGTGGCGCCGGCGGTCTGGGCACCACCGGCGCCAACGGTGTCGATCCCGCCGAAGCGGCCGGAGGCGACGGCCTCGACGGAGGGGCCGGCGGCGACGGCGGCACCGGCGGTAACGGTGGCAGCTCGGACACCGGGCTCGGTGGTAACGCCGGCGCCGGCGGTGGCGGCGGTACCGGCGGTGTCGGCGGTAACGGCGGGAAGGGCGGTGTCGACGCGGCCGGCAATGGTCTGGCCGGTGGTAACGCCGGCAACGGCGGGGCCGGAGGCGCCGGCGGCATGGCCGGAACGGCTGGCAGCGGCGGCGCCGGTAGTGGTACCGCCAGCACCAACGGCGACGGCGGTAACGGCGGTAAGGGCGGTAACGGTGGTATCGGCGGCGCCGGGGCGGCGGGAGCCAGTTCCGCGACCGCCGCGGGTGCCGACGGCGGCAACGGCGGGGCCGGCGGTAACGCCGGCAACGGGGGTGTCGGCGGTGGATCTGACGGCGGTACCGCCGGAACCGGTGGCGGCGGCGGAACCGGTGGCGTCGGCGGTGCCGGTGGTGTCGGCGGTATTGGTGGCGTCAACGGCGCGGGCCAGGGCCTGACCGGTGGGGCCGGCGGCAACGGTGGGGCCGGTGGACACAGCGGTAACGGTGGGGCCGGCGGCACGGCCACCGGGGGCGGCATCGACGGGAACGCCGGGGCCGGCGGTAACGGTGGCGTCGGCGGTGCCGGTGGTGTCGGCGGTGATGGCGGCGCCGGCAGCGACGGTGCCGACCATCTGCAGGCGGCCGGTGACGATGGCGGCAGCGGCGGGGCCGGTGGTCTCGGCGGCAAGGGCGGTGTCGGGGGCGGCGCTGACACCGGGAACGGCGGCAAGGGCGGTGTCGGCGGTGCCGGTGGTAACGCCGGCGTCGGCGGGTCCGGCGGTAGCGGCGGTACCAACCCCGACACCGGCAACGGCTATGCCGGCGGTGATGGCGGCGACGGCAGCAACGGCGGTGTCGGGGGCGCGGGTGGTGCCGGCGGTGCGAGCACCGGCGGTACTGCCGGCGACGCCGGTAACGGCGGCAAGGGTGGCAACGGAGCGGTCGGCGGTGCCGGTGGCAACGGTGGGGCTCCCACCGGCACTGGCACCGGCGGAAACGGCGGCAACGGCGGCGACGGCGGTGACGGCGGCAATGGGGGTGCGAGCTCGGCTACTCCCGGTAATGGCGGCACCGGCGCCCTCGGCGGCGGGGGCGGCACCGGCGGCACTGGACCGTCCGGCACAACTCCCGGCGCCGGCGGCACTGCCGGTAACGCCGGCAGCGACGGCCAGCCTGGATAACGCTGCGTCCTGAAGACCAGAAGATCACCAACCATAAGGAGATGGCCGTGCAGTTAGCCCTTCAGCCCTATGTCACCGCGGGTATCGCGATCGCGGGCGCCAGTCTCATCGCGGTGCCTCCGGCGGCGGCGCCGTTGCCCGGCGTCGCCGAGATCCAGGCCCCGGCGGTCCAGCTCACCGGCGCGTGGGAAGACGCTTTCAACGCCGGGTCCGCCAATCTGTCGCAACTGGTCAACAACTACGGCTTGGCGCCCGGCGTGGGCTTCCAGCAGAGCCTCGTCAACATGGTCGGCTTCATGCAGTTGCTGATCAATGACCCGGCGAATATCAGCACCGTCGCCGAGCAGATGCAGGACAACATCAAGGCGGTGTTCTCGTCCTACGATCTGCTCAACGCCGACGACGCGACGGTGGCCGCGACGACCGCCTTCACCGTGGCCAGCGACCACACCCTCCTGCTGAGTCAGATTCCCGGCTTCCTCCCGGCAGATATCGATCCCGACATGGTGACCACGGTCCTCAACTTCTTGTCGTCACCGCTGAGCGGCATCATCATGGGTTCGCTGGGTCCGGCCATCGCCCCCTGGGTGGCGCTGTCGAACAGCATCACCGACGGCGACAGCTTCACCGACATCATCGCCAACATGGTCGGCGCCTACTTCAACGGTGCCACCCTCAACCTCAACTTCCTGCTGCCGCTGATCAACGACGCGGGTCTACTGCCGGCACCCATGGAGATAGACAACCTGGAGTTCGCCTTCGGCGGGCTGCTCACCGGTGGCGACGTGGCCCACGGGCCGTGGCAGGTCTTCGACTCCAACGGAGACGTCGCTGCATCGGTGCCCGTTGTCGGCGGCTCCATCATCAACAGCCTCGGCATCAATCTCCTGGGTGTTCCTGTCCTTGGCAGTCTCGGCTTCGATGGCCACGCGATCGGCCCGATGGGGGCGTGGCTGAGCTTCTCGGAACTGGCCGCCCAATTGCTCGGCGCGGGCTGGAACGAGGTAGGCGACGGCAAGGGGGCGCCAACCGGACCTGTCCTACCGCCCTGGGCCGGGGTCGATTTCCCCACCGTCCCCGATGACTACTTCGGCGGCGCCGAGGCGGGCGGCATGGCAGCCACCGACTTCTGGAGCCACTTGAGCGACGCCGTGACCGACTTCCAGTGGGGCGACCTCTTCTAGAGTCCGCTTCTGGAACTGCCGCTACCGAGGGCGTCGTCGGTGGGCGGCCGGGCCGGCGTTCACGAACTGAGCTGAGACGGCTGGGATCTCGCTAGGGTGCACCTCACCAGGATGAATCGCACGACCGTTGAGGAGACGAGTTGTCAGACTACGACCTGACCAGCGAAAACACCCTGTTGGACGTGTTGCAGCGGCGCGCCGAGCAGTATCCGGACAAGGTGGCGTTCAGTTTCTCCTATCACGGCGACGATGAGGACCGCAGCCAGCTGACCTATCACGAGCTCGACCTCAAGGCGCGAGCGATCGCGTCCACGCTGCAACAGCAGGGCGCGGGGGGACAGCGGGTGCTGGTTTTGTATCGCCCGGGTCTGGAGTTCGTTGCCGCCTTCTTCGGCTGCATCTATGCAGGCGCGGTTGCGGTGCCGGTGCACCAGCGGATGGCGCCGCGGTTGACGGCGGTGGTCCCCGATGCGAAGGCGAGCTTCGTTCTGGCCACCGCTGACACCCAGGCGAACACCAAGGCCATGATCGATGAGCTGGCCGAGGGGCGCTCCCTGCACTGGCATCTCATCGAAGACGCCGTACTCGGAGATCCCGAAGGGTGGACGCCCCCGGACGTCAACGCGGACTCGACCGCCATGATCCAGTACACCTCGGGCTCCACCCGCTCGCCCAAGGGCGTGGTGCTGACGCACCGCAACTTGCTGCACAACCTGGAGATCGTCCGTCAGGCGTGGCGAGGCGACGACACCGGAGTGGGCGTGTATTGGTTGCCGCCGCATCACGACATGGGTCTGATCGGCGTCGTCCTGGAGATCCTCTACGTCGGGGCCACCGCCGTGCTGATGTCTCCGACCGCCTTCATCAAGCGTCCGATGCGTTGGCTGGAAGCCGTTTCCCGGCATCGCGCCATCATCACCACCGCACCGAACTTCGCATACGACAAGTGCGTGGAGACCAGCACACCGGAAGAGCGTGCGGCACTCGACCTGTCCAACCTGTCCATCGCCATGAACGGGGGGGAGCCGATACGTGCCGTGACACTGCAGAATTTCGCCGCGGCCTTTGCCCCGGCGGGTTTCCGCCTGGAGGCGTTCACGCCGGTGTACGGGCTGGCCGAGGCCACCCTGCTGGTGGCCGGCGGATCAGACGAGGCGGTACCGGGGGTTCGCTACATCGATCGCACCGCGCTGAGTTCTGACCGGGTTACCGACGTCGCGCCGGAGCACCCCTCTGCTGCGACTTTGGTCAGTTGCGGTCCTCCCCGAGGAGGCCAGGATGTGGCCATCGTCGATCCGGTGACCCACCGGTTGTGCGAACCGGACGAGGTCGGCGAGATCTGGGTCGCCGGACCCAGCGTCGCCCAGGGATACTGGGGACGCCCCGAAGAGACCGCTCAGACCTTCGCCGCCTACCTGTCGCAGGCCGACGGCTCAGAGTCGGCACGCGGGCCGTTCCTGCGCACCGGGGACCTCGGTTTCTTGTGCGCCGGAGAGTTGTTCGTCACCGGGCGCTACCAGGACCTGGTCACCATTGACGGCCACAACTACTACCCGAACGACGTTGAGTTCACCGTGCAGGACTGCCATCCGGTGCTGGTGGCGGGCCGGGGTGCGGTCTTCACGGTGACGCCGAGGCCACATGCCGTCGAGCACCTGGTGGTCGTGCAGGAAGTCGACCGCGACCTGATCGGACAGACCGACCTCGCCGACGTCGTCGACGCCATCCGCGCCACGATCACCGAGCACCATCGCCTCGAGGCCCACGATGTGGTGCTGGTGGAGCATGTGTCGATTCCCACCACATCCAGCGGCAAGATCCAGCGGGGTCAGTGCCGGCAGCAGTTCCTCGACGGAGATCTCGCGGTGGTGGCGCACTGGCAAGCACCGCCTGACGGCGTCGACGAGGCTGAGCAAGCCGAGAACATGGCGGTAGCACAGGAAATCCTGGCCGAGGCCGTTCGCCGGGCATCCGGCGGCGCCTGATCCCTTTCGCCGTCAGGGATGCCGGGCGGTGACTCCGCCGTCGACGACGATCTGGGTGCCCGTGATGAACGACGCCCGCGGCGACATCAGGAACGCCACCGCCTGGGCGACCTCCTCCGGTTGGCCGATGCGCCCCAGCGGCGCGGCGGCCACGAAGCCGGCCGCGACCTCTTCGACGTCCAGCGCGATCTGCAGCATCGGGGTTTCGATGAAGCCCGGGCAGACCGCGTTGACCCGGATCCCGGCCGGACCCAGCTGGGCGGCCATCGACCGGGTCAGGCCCAGCAGTCCGGCCTTGGAGGCGCAGTAGGCCGGGATGAACGGGTTGGCGGTCAACCCCTCGATGCTGGAGATGCCGACGACCGCCGGGTCGCCGCCGGCTCGAGCCACGGCCTCCAGGTGCGGCAGCATCAACTGCACCAGCATCGCCTGGGCACGCAGGTTGACATCCATGACGGCATCCCAGGATTCGCCGGTGTAGGCGCCCACCGGTTCAGGCAGCACCCGGCCCGCGGCATGCACCAGACCGTCGATCCCGTCCAGCGCCTCGGCGACCGCCGCTACCGCGGCGGGCATCCCGGCGTCGTCGCAGACGTCGATCACTGCGCCGGGCATCGCCAGGTCGTCGGCCACGTCCTGCACGGTAGAAGCGATGTCCCACAACGCGACCCGTCGACCCTCGGCGACCAGCGCCTGAGCGCACGCCCGGCCGATTCCCGATGCCGCACCGGTGATGACGACTCCGCTCATCTCTGGTCTCCTTTGACGATGACGAACTGCGACCACTGCGGCTCACGCACTGCCGACCAGTATTCGTCGAGGCGCCATGGGCTCACGGTGTGGATCTCGCCGTCGGCGTTCTTGAAGTAGGAGTGCTGGATCGCCGGGTGCGCCCACACCATCTTGACGATCTCCTCCTGGGTGCGGCGATGCCATTCGGTGGCCGCCTGCGCGGTCGGCTCGATCGAATGCAGCCCCTCGCCGGCGAGCTTGGCCAGACAGGCGTCGATGTAGCGCATCTCCAACTCCGAGTTGAAGATCAGGCTGCCGCCATGAGCCAGATGCGCACCGGGCCCGTAGAGCAGAAAGAAGTTCGGGAACCCGGGCACGGTGATACCCAGATACGCATACGGTCGGCTGCCCCACAGCGCGTGCAGGTCGGTGCCGTCGCGGCCGGTGACGCGCATCGGCCACAGCACGTCGGTGTGCCGAAACCCGGTGGCGTAGACGATCACGTCCGCGTCGTGATGGACGCCGTCTTCGGTTTCCACGCCGTGCGGGGTGATCCGCTTGATACCGGTGCGCACCAGATCGACGTTGGCGCGCCGCAGGGTTTTGAGCCAGGTGCCGTTGTCCTGCAGGGTGCGCTTTCCGGTGGCCGGATAGTCCGGCAGCACTTTGGCCAGCAGCTCCTCGTCACCGCCGACCTGATCGGTGATCCAGCCGGTGAACATCTGCCGGGCCAAAGCGTTGATCTCGCTCACGGCGTAGTCCTGGTCGGGATAGTCCGGGTCTACCCGGGCGGCCTCCAGGCCTTTGTCGGCGCCGGGCCACAGCAGCAGGAACCGGTACCAGCGGCCGTAGAACGGGAGGTGATCCAGTGCCCAGCGCACCCCGTCGCCGACCGCGTCGTGATACATCGGATTCGGGAACATCCACTGCGCGGTGCGCTGAAACACCGTGAGGTGCTTCACTTTCCCCGCGATCGCGGGCGCGATCTGGAATCCGCTGGCGCCCGCCCCGAGCAGCGCCACCCGCTTGCCGGTCAGATCGACGCTGTGATCCCAGGCCGCAGAGTGAAACGACGGCCCGGCGAAGCTGTCCGCGCCATCGAGATCCGGCAGGTGCGGCCGGTTGAGCTGGCCGACCGCGGTGATCACCGCGCGTGCCCGCAGCGCCGACACCGCGCCGTCGCTGGTGCGGACCGTCAGCGCCCACGTCCCGGAGTCCTCGTCCCAGGCAGCATCGGTGACCTCGGTGTCCCACCGAATATGGTCGTCCAGGCCGTGTTTGGTGACCAGCCCGGTGAAATAGGCCTGCAGCTCCGGCTGTTCGGCGAAGTAGTGGCCCCAGTCGTTGTTGGGTTCGAAACTGAAGCAGTAGAAGTGGTTGGCGACATCCACCCGGGCGCCCGGGTAAGTGTTCTCCCACCACGTCCCGCCCGGGCCGGAGTTCTTCTCGACGATGGTGAAGGGAATACCGGCCTGCGCCAGCCGGATTCCGGCCAGCACACCGGATTCTCCGCAGCCGATCACCACCACCGGCAGCTCCGCGGCGCGGTCCACCGGAAGCGGACGGCGGGGGTCGGCGCCGTCCAGGTCGAGTTCTTCGGCGAGCAGGCCGAGGTAGGCATCCGGGACGACTTCGCAAGCCGCCCAATCCATCATCTCCTTGATGAGATCGGCGGGCAGCGGTGCGGGCTGCGGGCAACCCCGGTCGCGGTAGTCGACGATCACCGGCAGCGCCTCGGCGCGGGCGCGGGCCTTGTCCTCCTCGGACATGAAGCCCTGGATCTCGTTGAGGAAGATCCCGTTCTGGGTGAACTCGCGAATGAAGCGGGGGTCGCCGGTGATGTGCACACACGACAGCAACAGGGTGGGGATACTGACCTGCTCCAGCGCGGCGGCGATCTCGGCGTCGGCGGTGGTGAACGGTTCCCCGGCGTAGCGGTTGCGCAACGGCTCAGCCCTTTCCGTCGATCCGCTACCCTGCGTCGCGAAATTGAAACGGACGATACGCGAGGCGCAGGGGCTGATCAAGGGTTGGCCGGCGCGGTCAGCTCAGCCGGCCGCGTCGACCTTCGAGGTGATCGCGCCGAGCAGCGTACGTGCCGCCACTGTCGAAGGAGTTGTGCGTGCGGCTATCGAAGTCGTTGTGCTTTCGCACACGGAGACGCGGACAACAACGTTGCTGCGTACAGTCAGTCTGGTTTCACACGTCCAGTCGGAGTTGACGTTGTCCATCATGAGGGCCTGGAGCACGCCGTCGGAGTCGATGAAATTGTCGATAAACCAAAGTTGGTCGGGTGATTCGTTCGCGCTGGCAAGGCGGCTGTTGACAATACGGACGTTGCACTTCCGCCACGCAGCGCTCTGCCTGGCATAGAACGCCCTGGCAGCGGCGGCGTGCGGAAAGCTGGTCACGGACATCGAGACATGCTTCGCCAGGTAGCGGGGATCGGGATCGGCCGGACTGTTCCATCGTTGCCAGCGGATTGCAGTCCAACCCGAGCCCGCGTAGGCCTGCGAAGAGACGGACGTGATCCCTTGGCAATCGGCATCCGCCAGATCGCCTGGGTCGATGTACTCACCGTGCGTCACCAGATCGATGGCGGGGTCGTCCACCGCGGAAGAGACGACGTTCTTATCCGGCAAGAGGCCGTCGAGCGCGGCGACGGGCACCGGACGGTCGGAAGCGGAGACGGGCGCCGGTGTCCGGTCGGGGGAGGCAGCCGGTGACGATGTCGGGCTGGATTGCGGGCGTTCCTGCCGCTCACCGCGTATGGCGGCCACGGTGAGCACCACGACAATCGCCGTGAGCACGCAGACCAGACCCAGCAGCAGCCGTATCAGTCGGCGGTTGCCGTTCGGTGGGGGACCCGGTGGCCAGAATGGCGGGCCTGGTCCGCCTGGCGCCGGCGAGCCGGGCTCGTTCATCGGGGTACCCCATCCCCTAGGTGCCGGCCGTAAACGGACGGCGTCGTCAGCACGAGACGTTATCAGCGGGCGGTCTACCGCAACCCGGCATTGACCGCGCGGTAGTGCCTACCGGCGCGGCGGCTCGGCATCAATGTCATGCTGCCGCGTCGATCTTCGCAGTGATCGAGTCGAGCAGCGCCTGTGCCGCCGCCGTCGAATCCGTCTCCGCGCACACGCTGACACGGACGGCAACGTTGCTGCGTACGGTCAGCGTGTTCTGGCACGACCAGCCGCCGCCGCCCTCGGAGATTGTGGTCGCTTTGAGCACCCCGTCGCCGTCGGTGACGCTCTCGACAGACCAGAATCGGCCCGGCGAGTCTGCGACAGCGGGTATGCGGCTATTGATGATGCGGCCGGAGCACTTCTGCCACGCTGCGCTCTCCTTGGAGTAGAAGGCGCGGGCGGTGCTGGCATGCGGATACGTCGTTACCGACATCAGAGCTTGGTGCTTCCAATCGGGCGGATCCGGCTCAGCGGGACTGTTCCACCCCTGCCAGCGCACTGCGGTCCAGCCGGAACCGGCAAGAACGGGCCCGGAAACCGAGGTGAGTCCCTGGCACTCGGCGTCCACCATGACGTCGGCGTCGATACCCGCACCGGTCGCGACGAGACCCATGCCCGGATCGCCCACTGCCGAGGAGATGACTTCCTTGGCCGGCAGCAGTCCTTCTAGAGCGGAGACGGGTACGAGCTTGCCGTCGCCGGAGTCCGACTCTGTGGCGGACTGCGCGCTCTCGTGCCGGTCACGGCCGACGACGTTCACGGCGAGCACCACGGCAACTACGGCAAGCACGCAGGCCAGCCCCAGCAGGACGCGTACCAGTCGGCGATTGCGCTGCGGCGGCGGACCGGGCGGCCATGGTGGCGGGAAGTGTCCGCCCGCAACCGGCGGCATGGGTCGGCTGGTGGGCGCAAATGGCGTCGGGTCGTACGGGTTGGGAGTTGGGCCGTGCGGTTCGCTCATCCGGGCACCCCCGTCCCATCGCGGCCGGTCACAGGCGGACGGGCCTCACTGGCATGAGACGTTATCAGCGGTCGGTCTGTCCGTGTCTGCACTGGCCATGCGACGCTGTACGCCGTGGCGGACGTCAGAACGCGCCTGGCTGCGGTGTGGCACTTCGTGCACACTGCGCCGCTGACCTACCTGTGGCTGGCGGTGCTGGGGGCCACCACCGTCATCCAGCACCTGGTCGGCCGGCGACTGCACTCCATGCTCGTCGAGCAGTCCACCAACCTCCACCATCTGGCGACCGACCCGCTGGAGGTGCTGGTCTCCAGCCTGTTGTGGATCGACGGCAAGGACTGGTCGCCGTATCTGGTGCTGTTCACGCTGTTTCTGGCGCCCGCCGAACACTGGCTGGGGCACCTTCGTTGGCTGATGGTCGGATTGATCTCACATGTGGGGGCCACCTATGTCAGCGAGGGGGCGCTGTACGTGCTGATTCACCTGCACCGCGAATCGGAGCGGCTGACCTACGCCCGCGACATCGGCGTCAGCTACTTCCTGGTCGGAGTGATGGCGGTGTTGACCTACCGGATCCGCCGGCCCTGGCGCTGGGGGTATCTGGCCGCGCTGCTCGTCATCTTCACGGTGCCGCTGGTCATCAACCCGGACTTCACCGCGATCGGTCACGCCGCCGCGCTGCTGATCGGATTGTGCTGCTATCCGCTGACCCGTCACCATCCGGCGCGTCCGACTGGCCCCGGGGTCCGGACCGAGCAACTAGCCTGACATCGCGAGGGAGGCAGCAGAGTGCGGCACTACTACACCGTCGAGGCGATCCGCGCCGCCGAGGCGCCCCTGCTGGCAAACCTGCCCGATGGCGCGTTGATGCGCCGGGCCGCGTTCGGTCTCACAGGAGCGATCGCCGCCGAACTGACCTCCCGCACCGGCGGGGTGGCCGGCCGGAGTGTATGTGCCGTGGTCGGTTCCGGTGACAATGGCGGTGACGCGCTGTGGGCGGCCACCCTGCTGCGCCGGCGGGGCGCGGCGGCCAGCGCCCTCTTGTTGGACCCCGAGCGCGCCCACGCCAAGGGTCTGGCGGCGTTGCGCAAGGCCGGCGGCCGGATCGTCGACACCGTGCCGCCCGCAACGGATCTGGTGATCGACGGAGTGGTCGGCATCTCCGGGCGCGGCCCGTTGCGGCCGAACGCCGCCGAAGTCTTCGCCGCGGTTGAGGCGGCGGGTATTCCGGTGGTGGCCGTCGACATCCCCAGCGGCCTGGATCCGTACACCGGCGCGGCCGAAGGCCCGGCCGTGCGTGCCTCGCTCACCGTTACCTTCGGTGGTCTCAAGCCGGTGCACGCACTAGGGCAGTGCGGGCGGGTCGAGCTCGTCGAGATCGGCCTGGACTTGCCGGACACCGACATTCATTCGTTGACCGCGGCCGACGTCGAGGCGTGCTGGCCGGCGCCCGGCCCGCGCGACGACAAATACACCCAGGGAGTCACCGGGATCCTGGCCGGCTCGGCGACCTATCCGGGCGCGGCGATCCTGTGCGCGGGCGCGGCGGTGGCCGCCACCTCCGGCATGGTGCGCTACGCCGGAAGCGCCGCCGCCGAGGTGGTTTCGCACTGGCCGGAAGTGATTGCGGCACCCAGCGCGGCGGCCGCCGGGCGGGTGCAGGCCTGGGCCGTCGGTCCCGGCCTGGGCACCGACGAGGCAGGTGCCGCCGCACTGTGGTTCGCGCTCGGCACCGATCTGCCGGTGATCGTCGACGCCGACGCGCTGACCATCCTGGCCGCCCACCCATCGCTGGTGGCCGATCGCAAGGCACCGACCGTGCTCACCCCGCACGCCGGCGAATACGCCCGGCTGGCCGGGCATCCGCCCGGGCCCGACCGGGTCGGGGCGGCCCGGGAACTGGCCGAGAAGTTCAGGGCCACCGTGCTCTTGAAAGGCAACGTCACCGTCATCGCCGACCCGTCCGGCCCGATCTATCTCAACCCGGCCGGCGGATCCTGGGCGGCCACCGCCGGCTCCGGCGACGTGCTTTCGGGCATGATCGGCGCCCTGCTGGCATCCGGCCTGCCCGCCCCCCGAGCCGCCGCCGCCGCCGCATTCGTGCACACCCGCGCCGCCGCGGCCTCGGCCGCCGACCCTGGACCAGGCGACACCCCGACGTCGGCGGCGCGCATCCTGGCCCACATCCGCACCGCCCTGGCCCAGCTATAGAGGAGAGTCGCAGTGACCCATTCCCACCCCTCCGTGCCGGCGCACACCATCGCCCCCGCCTACACCGGCCGGCTGTTCACCTCGCCGGTCCCGGCACTGCGGATGCCCGACGACCCGATGGAACCCCAGGCCGCCTACCGCTTCATCCACGACGAGCTGATGCTCGACGGCAGTTCCCGGCTGAACCTGGCCACCTTTGTCACCACCTGGATGGACCCCGAGGCGTCGGCACTGATGGCGGAGTCGTTCGACAAGAACATGATTGACAAGGACGAGTATCCGGCGACCGCGGCCATCGAGCAGCGTTGCGTGTCGATGGTCGCCGACCTGTTCCACGCCGAGAACCTGCGCGACGACGACCCGGCCAGCGCCATCGGGGTGTCCACCGTCGGTTCCAGCGAGGCGGTGATGCTCGGCGGTCTGGCCATGAAGTGGCGGTGGCGGCAGAAGCTCGGTGACGACTGGAAGGGGCGCACCCCGAACCTGGTGATGGGCTCCAACGTCCAGGTGGTGTGGGAGAAGTTCTGCCGCTACTTCGACGTCGAACCCCGCTACCTGCCGATGGCGCAGGGCCGCTACGTGATCACCCCCGAACAGGTCGTCGACGCTGTCGACGAGAACACCATCGGGGTGGTGGCGATCCTGGGCACCACCTACACCGGGGAGTTGGAACCCGTCGAGCAGATCTGCGCGGCCCTGGACAGCCTGGCCGCCGGCGGTGGGGTTGATGTGCCGGTGCACGTGGACGCGGCCAGCGGCGGGTTCGTGGTGCCTTTCCTGCACCCGGGCCTCAAATGGGATTTCCGACTGCCGCGGGTGGTCTCGATCAACGTCAGCGGCCACAAGTACGGCCTGACCTACCCGGGCATCGGGTTCGTGGTGTGGCGCAGCGCCGACTATCTGCCCGAGGAACTGGTGTTCCGGGTCAATTACCTGGGCGGGGACATGCCCACCTTCACGCTGAACTTCTCCCGGCCGGGCAACCAGGTCGTCGGCCAGTACTACAACTTCCTGCGGCTGGGCCGCGCCGGCTACACCGAGGTGATGCGGACCCTGTCCGACACCGCCCGCTGGCTATCCCACCAGCTGGCCGCCAGTGAGCACTTCGAGGTGATCAGCGACGGTTCGGCGATTCCGGTGGTGAGCTGCCGGCTGGCCGGCGAGCGTGGCTACACCGAGTTCGACGTCTCCCACGAGCTGCGCACCTTCGGCTGGCAGGTGCCCGCCTACACCATGCCGGAAGGCGCCGAGGATGTCGCGGTGCTGCGGGTGGTGGTCCGCGAGGGTCTCTCGGCGGATCTCGCCCGGGCGCTGTTTGACGACACCATGAAGGCGGTGACCGCGCTGGACCGGGTCAAGCCGGCGGGCCATTACGACGATCAGCAGCACTTCTCGCACTGAACGCCGCTCGAGTGTGCGTTGTAGGTCGCAAATTCGCGATTTCGGTGCCCACACCGCACACTCGGCGCGCCGGTCACCAGGTTTTCGGGCAGCCGCGGCTGATCAACGCCGCGCCAACCCGCTCCAGGAACACTCCGGGGCTGTGGTGCAGCCTGCGAGCCGTCAGCCGCAGGTCGATCCAGCCGAGTTCAGGCAGCACGTAGTAGCGCTCGGCGTCGTGCTGTCGCTGCATCGGGTCGGTCCAATGGTGGGCGCCTTCGAAGTCAACGCCGACGAGGTAGTCCTCCCACCCGATGTCGATGCGCGCAACGACTCGGCCGTGATGGCCGTACACCCGGATCTGGGTCTGCGGCCCCGGAAAGCCCGCCCGCACCAGGAGCAGCCGGGCCAGCGACTCATACGGCGATTCGGCGCCGCCGTCGACAAGCAGCAACGTCTGATCAAGCTCCCGCAGATCCCGGGCGCCGGGGTGCGCGTCGGCCACCGCCATGACATCGACAACCTTGAGGTCGGTGGCATTCATGAGGGCATCGATGCGCTGCACCCCCTCGGTGGGGCCGAGCCGTCTACCCAGGTCGAACGCGGTGCGGGCGGCTGTTGTCACCGGCATGCCGCGAACCGTCTGCACCTCCCCGGGCAGCAACGTGTCGGTGTGCACGGTGAGCAGCGGCGGGGTGCGCCGATTGGTGTGGGCAAGCTCCGCAGGGGTGTCCCCGTCGATCCACTTCGCGCCGAGCATCGCCGACGCCGACAGCCCGGCCAGTACCCCGCTCCGGCGCGACCAGAGCCAGGCGGCGCGGGCGCGGTCGTACGCCGTCAGTTCTGCCTCGCGTGGCACCCAGACCCCCGGGTAGATCCGGATGCAATCACGGTGCAGCCCGCTACGGGTCACCGCGCCGGCAGCCAACGCCTCTGTCGCCCGGAAGGGCCCACGCGGTGGTGGCATGGTCGCAGGGTGGCATTCGGGCGCGCCCGGCGCCGACGCCCATCCACAAGGCGGTTCGCCCGAGTGTGCGTTCTAGGTCGCAAAACGGCCTTGGAGCGACATAAACCGCACACTCGGCGGCCTGATAGGGGCATCCGGGCCGTTCTGGGACAATTGACGGTGACATGACTGCCACATCCCGAACGGCCGGCCTGCTCGGTGAAGCGCTGGTGGACCTGGACGCCATCGCCCACAACGTGCGGGTGCTGTCCGAACAGGCCGGCGCCGCCGAGCTGATGGCTGTGGTCAAGGGCGACGGCTACGGTCACGGCGCGGTGCAGGTGGCCCGCGCGGCGTTGGCCGCCGGTGCGGCCGAACTCGGGGTCGCCACCGTCGACGAGGCGCTGACGTTGCGGGCGGCCGGCATCACCGCACCGGTGCTGGCGTGGCTGCACGGCCCCGACACCGACTTCGCGCCGGCCCTGGCCGCCGACGTGCAGATCGCGGTCTCCTCGGTGCGCCAGCTCGACGAGCTGCTCGACGCAGTGGCACGGACCGGCCGCACCGCGACGGTCACGGTCAAGGCCGACACCGGGATGAATCGCAACGGTGTGGGCGCCGCCGGCTACCCGGAACTGCTGACCGCACTGCGCCGCGCCGTCGCCGACGACGCGATCCGGGTGCGGGGCCTGATGTCGCACCTGGCCTGCGCCGACGACGCGGCCAGCCCGGTCAATGATCTCCAGGGGCAACGGTTCTCCGACATGCTGACCCTGGCCCGCGAACAGGGCCTGAAGTTCGAGGTGGCGCATCTGGCCAACTCGGCCGGGGTGATGACCCGACCCGACCTGGCCTTCGACATGGTGCGGCCGGGAATCGCCGTCTACGGCCTGAGTCCGATCCCGGAGCGCGGTGACATGGGTCTGATCCCCGCCATGACGCTGAAATCCATTGTGGTGCTGGTGCGCTCGATCCGTGCTGGGGAGGGCGTCTCCTACGGGCACACCTGGATCGCCCAGGCCGACACCACCGTCGCGCTGGTCCCGATGGGCTACGCCGACGGGGTGTTCCGCCCGCTGAGCGGACGGTTCGAGGTGCTGATCAACGGCCGGCGCCGGCGCAGCGTCGGACGGGTGTGCATGGACCAGTTCGTCGTCGATCTGGGACCCGGTCCGGTCGACGTGCAAGAGGGCGACGAGGCCATCCTGTTCGGGTCCGGCAGCCAGGGAGAGCCGACCGCACAGGACTGGGCCGGTGCGCTCGGCACTATCCACTACGAGGTGGTGAACAGTCCGCGCGGGCGGGTCGCCAGGACGTATCGGGGGGCCGGCGCCGATGGCCGGTAGAAGGCCCACCTGGCGGGCCGGTGGCCTGCTGGCCGGGGCGGCCGGGCTGGCCGCCGTCGGCACCATCGCCGGGTCCACCGTCGCACGCTCGGTGACCCGGCGCACCACATCCGAAGACCCTTACGCCGCTGAGGATTTCGAAATCCTGGCGCACGATCACAGCTCGGTGGTGGTCACCGACGACGGCGTCGAGCTGGCGGTACGTGACGTGGGACCGCGCAATGCGCCGCTGACCGTGGTGTTCGCGCACGGATTCTGTTTACGGATGGGGTCCTTTCACTTTCAGCGCGCCCGGCTGACCGCGGAATGGGGCAAGCAGGTCCGGATGGTCTTCTATGACCAGCGCGGCCACGGCGACTCCACCGTCGCCGCACCTGCGACCTACACGGTGCCGCGACTCGGCCAGGACCTGGAGGCGGTGCTTCAGGTGGCGGCGCCGCGTGGTCCGGTGGTGCTGGTCGGGCATTCGATGGGGGGAATGACCGTGCTGTCGCACGCCCGGCAGTTTCCCCGGCGCTACGG
Source organism: Mycolicibacter terrae (assembly GCF_010727125.1). NCBI lineage: Bacteria > Bacillati > Actinomycetota > Actinomycetes > Mycobacteriales > Mycobacteriaceae > Mycobacterium > Mycobacterium terrae. The sequence continues at coordinate 841,859 of NZ_AP022564.1, forward strand.
CAACCGGATCGTCGGCGTGGCACTGATCTCCTCGGCGGCCAAAGGGGTTTCCCGATCACCACTGGGGGAGATCCTGCGCAACCCGGCCCTGGAGGCGGTCCAGTTCAGTGTGCGCTACGTGCCGAACCTGGTGCACCGTGGCCGCGGCGCGGCCCGCCGGGTGATCGCACCGATCCTGCGTGCGGCCTCCTATGGCACCGACAAGATCAGCCCGAGCGTGGTCGCGTACTCCGAAGAGATGATGCACGCCACCCCGGTCGCCACCATGGTGGGTTTTCTGCACGCCCTGGAGGTGCACGACGAAAGTGCCGCCCTGGCGACGCTGGCCAAGATCCCGACCCTGGTCGCGTGCGGCGACCGCGATCTGCTCACCCCGCCCGGCTACTCGCGGGCGATGGCGGCCGCGCTGTGGGATTGCGAGTTGGTGATCGTGCCCGGCGCCGGCCATCTGGTGCAGTTGGAGGAACCCGACGTCATCGACGACGCGCTGGTGCGGTTGGTGGAGCGGGCCACGCCGCGCCGCGTGGTGTTGACTCGCCGGTTGCGGCGGAAGGCCGGACGCAGTGGCTGAGACGCAGATCCTGGCGACAGCCGAAGACACCATCGCGTTGGGAGCGCGACTGGGCGCCAAGCTGCGCGCCGGCGACGTGGTCGTGCTGTCCGGACCGCTCGGCGCCGGAAAAACCGTGTTGGCCAAGGGGATCGCCGCGGCACTCGACGTCGACGGGCCGGTCACCTCACCGACGTTCGTACTGGCCCGGGAACATCGGCCCCGCCGCCCCGGTACCCCGGCGATGATCCACGTCGACCTCTACCGGCTGCTCGACGAGTCGGGCCTGGACCTGCTCGCCGAGTTGGACTCACTGGACCTGGACACCGAACTCGATGACGCCGTCGTCGTGGTGGAGTGGGGCGAGGGGCTCGCCGAGCGGCTCTCCGAACGGCACCTCGACATCCGGCTGGACCGGGGCGCCGAATCCGAGGCGCGCACCGCGACCTGGCGGTGGCACGCGCCATGACGGGGGCGATCCTGACCATCGACACCGCCACCCCCGCGGTCACCGCGGGCCTGGTGGCGCCGGACCGGCGCACCGTGCTGGCTGAGCGGCTCACGCTGGACGCCCGCGCCCACGCCGAGCGACTCACCCCCAATGTGCTTGCGGCACTGGCCGATGCCGGGCTGGGCATGGCCGATCTGGCGGCGGTGGTGGTGGGTTGCGGCCCGGGGCCGTTCACCGGGCTGCGGGTCGGGATGGCCAGTGCGGCCGCCTACGGGCATGCGCTGGGTATCGGCGTGCACGGGGTGTGCAGCCTCGACGCGATCGGGGTATGCACCACCGGCGCGACCCTGGTGGTCACCGACGCCCGGCGCCGCGAGGTGTACTGGGCGCGCTACCGCGACGGGATACGGGTGGCTGGGCCGGCGGTAAGTGCCCCGGCCGACGTCGACCCCGGCGACGCCGTCGCGGTGGCCGGATCACCGGCGCACGCCGCATTGTTCGACCTGCCGACGCTCGAGGTGTCCTATCCGACTCCCGCGGGACTGGTTGCCGCGGTGCGGGATTGGGATACCCCGGCGCCGCTGGTGCCGATGTATCTGCGCCGCCCCGATGCCAAACCGTCGGGTTCAGGCGCGGCGCCGGTGGCCATCGGCGCGTTGCTCGAGACCGATGCCGCGCGCTGCGCCGAACTGGAGTCGCAGTTGTTCGGCGGCGACGACCCGTGGCCCGCGGCGGCGTTTCGCCGGGCCATCGGAGCCCGCGACCATCATTACGTCGCGGCCCGCATCGGCGATAAGTTGGTGGGCTACGGGGGGATCTCGAGGCTCGGGCGTACTCCGCCGTTCGAATTCGAGGTGCACACCATCGGGGTGGATCCCGCCTACCAGGGCCGCGGAATCGGCCGCAAGCTGCTGGACGACCTGCTGGCCTATGCCGCCGGCGGCGTCGTGCACCTGGAGGTCCGCACCGACAACACCGCGGCGATCGCGCTCTACCGTGACGTCGGCTTCGTCGAGACCGGATTGCGTAAGCGCTACTACCGCAACGGTGCGGACGCCTACATGATGCGGCGAGAGGCCTGCCTATGACAATCGTGCTTGCGATCGAATCATCGTGCGATGAAACAGGTGTCGGTATCGCCCGGCTGGGCGGCGACGGTACGTTGGAGCTCCTGGCCGACGAGGTGGCCTCCAGCGTCGAGGAGCACGCCCGGTTCGGCGGGGTGGTGCCCGAAATCGCGTCGCGGGCGCACCTGGAGGCGCTGGGCCCGACGATGCGCCGGGCGCTGGCGGGTGCCGGCCTGCAGCGTCCCGACGCCGTGGCCGCCACCATCGGCCCGGGTCTGGCGGGTGCGCTGCTGGTGGGCTCGGCCGCGGCGAAGGCCTATGCCGCTGCCTGGGGGGTGCCGTTTTACGCCGTCAACCACCTGGGCGGACACTTGGCCGCCGACGTCTACTCCCACGGCCCGCTGCCCGAATGTGTGGGCCTGCTGGTCTCCGGCGGCCACACCCACCTGCTGCACGTGCGGTCGCTGGGGGAGCCGATCGTCGAGTTGGGCAGCACCGTCGACGATGCCGCCGGGGAGGCCTACGACAAGGTGGCCCGGCTGCTCGGGCTGGGCTACCCCGGCGGGCGGGTGCTCGACGAGCTGGCCCGCACCGGGAATGCCGATGCCGTGGTGTTCCCGCGTGGGATGACCGGGCCGCGCGATGCCCCCTACGCGTTCAGCTTCTCCGGACTCAAGACCGCGGTGGCCCGCTATGTGGAACGCAACCCCGACTTCGTCCCCGCCGATGTGGCGGCCGGCTTCCAGGAGTCCGTCGCCGACGTCTTGACGGCCAAGGCGGTGCGGGCGGCCACCGACCTCGGTGTCGGCACGCTGTTGATCGCCGGCGGGGTGGCCGCCAACTCCCGGCTGCGTGAGCTGGCCGAGCAGCGGTGCGCGGCAGCCGGTCTGAGCCTGCGTATCCCGCCGCTGCGACTGTGCACCGACAACGGGGCGATGATCGCGTCGTTCGCGGCGCATCTGATCGCGGCCGGAGCGCCACCGTCGCCGCTGGATGTGGCTACCGATCCCGGCCTGCCGGTGGTGCAGGCCCGGGTCAGCTGACCCCCTGACTCCCACCCGCGCTCCCACCGCGCGAGCGCGCGTGTTTGCACACGACACACCGGGCGAGGGCGTACAACTGTGCACCTTCGCGCAAAAGTTGCGATTCGCAGCGACCCCACCTTGAGTGCTAGCACTCTCATGTATAGAGTGCTAGGTGGCAGTCGGACGATTCCTTGCTCGGCACCCGCGACGACGACGCGAGGGTTCGCACGAATGCCGAACACCTTAAGTAAGTACGTACCGATGGGCCCGGCTAAACGCCGGGCCGCATCCAGACAATGTGGAGGGCTCCAATCGTGGCGAGCGTGAACATCAAGCCACTCGAGGACAAGATCCTCGTTCAGGCCAACGAGGCCGAGACCACGACCGCTTCCGGGCTGGTCATCCCCGACACCGCCAAGGAGAAGCCGCAGGAAGGCACCGTCGTCGCCGTCGGTCCCGGCCGGTGGGACGAGGATGGTGACAAGCGGATTCCGCTGGACGTCAAGGAAGGCGACGTCGTCATCTACAGCAAGTACGGCGGCACCGAGATCAAGTACGCCGGCGAGGAGTACCTGATCCTGTCGGCGCGCGACGTGCTGGCGATCGTCGGCAAGTAGCCACCAGCAACCACCGTGCCCGCCCCGGAGATCCCCGTACCAATCTGTTTTGGGGGGCGATCTCCGGGGCGGCACGCGTGAAGGAAAGGGTTGAACATTCATGAGCAAGCAGATTGAGTTCAACGAAGCCGCCCGCCGGGCTTTGGAGGCCGGCGTCGACAAACTCGCCGACGCGGTCCGGGTCACGCTGGGCCCGCGCGGACGTTCCGTGGTGCTGGCCAAGGCCTTCGGCGGCCCGACGGTGACCATGGACGGCGTCACCGTGGCCCGTGAGATCGACCTGGAGGACCCGTTCGAGAACCTCGGTGCCCAGCTGGTGAAGTCGGTGGCCACCAAGACCAACGACGTCGCCGGCGATGGCACCACCACCGCCACCGTGCTGGCCCAGGCCATCATCACCGGCGGGCTGCGCAACGTCGCGGCAGGCGCCAACCCCATCGCGCTGGGCGCCGGTATCGCCAAGGCGGCCGACGCGGTGTCGGCGGCGCTGCTGGCCGCGGCCACCCCGGTCACCGGCAAGGAGTCGATCGCGCAGGTGGCCAATGTGTCCTCGCGCGACGAGCAGATCGGTGAGCTGGTCGGTGAAGCCATGACCAAGGTCGGCAGCGACGGCGTGGTCAGTGTGGAGGAGTCCTCGACGCTGAACACCGAGCTGCAGATCACCGACGGTGTCGGCTTCGACAAGGGTTTCCTGTCGGCGTACTTCGTCACCGACTTCGATTCCCAGGAAGCCGTTTTGGAGGACGCGCTGATCCTGTTGCACCGGGACAAGATCAGCTCGCTGCCGGACCTGCTGCCGCTGCTGGAGAAGGTCGCCGAGTCGGGCAAGCCGTTGCTGGTCATCGCCGAGGACGTTGAGGGCGAACCGCTGTCGACCCTGGTGGTCAACGCGATCCGCAAGACGCTGAAGGCCGTCGCGGTCAAGGCGCCGTACTTCGGTGACCGGCGTAAGGCCTTCCTGGAGGACCTCGCGATCGTCACCGGTGCCCAGGTGATCAACCCCGACGTCGGCCTGACACTGCGGGAGGCCGGTCTCGATCTGCTCGGCAGCGCCCGCCGCGTGGTGGTCTCCAAGGACGACACCGTCATCGTCGACGGAGCCGGCACCGCCGAGGCGATCGCCGCTCGCGTCAAGCAGCTGCGCGCCGAGATCGAGGCGACCGATTCGGATTGGGACCGCGAAAAGCTCGAGGAGCGGCTGGCCAAGCTGGCCGGTGGGGTAGCGGTGATCAAGGTCGGCGCTGCCACCGAGACCGCGCTCAAGGAGCGCAAGCACCGCGTCGAGGACGCGGTGGCGGCGGCCAAGGCCGCGGTCGAGGAGGGGATCGTCACTGGCGGCGGCGCCGCCCTGGTGCAGGCCCGCGCGGCGCTGTCGGAGCTGCGGTCCTCGCTGACCGGCGACGAGAAGCTGGGCGTGGAGGTGTTCGCCGCCGCGCTGAGCGCGCCGCTGTACTGGATCGCCGCCAACGCGGGTCTAGACGGCGCGGTGGTGACCAGCAAGGTGGCCGAGCTGCCGGCCGGGCAGGGCTTCAACGCCGCGACGCTGACCTACGGTGACCTGGCTGCCGACGGGATCGTCGACCCGGTCAAGGTGACCCGTTCGGCGGTGCAGAACGCCGCCTCGGTGGCGCGGATGGTGCTGACCACCGAGACCGCGGTGGTCGACAAGCCCGCCGAGGCCGACGAGCACGCCGGGCACGGGCATCACGGTCACGCGCACTAGGCCCGGAAGCCACGAGAAAGCCCCCGCTGCGGCGGGGGCTTTTTCATGCTGTGAGACCCCGGATGCCATCCAAGCTGCGAATCACCAGAATTTGCCAGACCGAGACTGTCGCGGTGCCAGACTCCGATCAGATCACTAACCGGGAGACTGTCATGGGAGCTGACAAGAGACTCGCTCACATTGTCCTGCGGACCGGGCACTGAAGGTGCTGAGCAGAAATTGTCGATACCTGTGGATCGGGGTTCGACATAGTTGTCATAAGACCGAGTAGCGGTATTGGCGCAACTGGCACGGGCGGGTCGGGGCAAACCCTGGCATGATCCCGTCCTGCGCGGACCTACCTCAGGCCGTCCCGGCCACAATCAAGAGGCGGCAATCCCACGTGCCGCTCATGCCGATGAGCGGGCACTCAGCCTTGGCGGGTCGGTCGAATAGTCAGGTCGCCGATTTCGACGTCGTCGGGTTGGTCGATCACGAATGCAATCGCTCGAGCCACCGCCGCGGGGTCGATACCGAGATCGGCCATGTTCTGCCTGGCCTGCTGGCGCAAGGCTAGATCGTCGACCGCGTTGTCAATAAGCTCGGTACGGACGTAGCCGGGGGAGATCGACGTCGTCCGCAGAACCCCGTCGGTGCTCTCCTGCCGCAGGCCCTCCAGGAGGGTGCGGACCGCGTTCTTCGTCCCGGCGTAAACCGCCTGGGTGGGAACGATCTTGAGGCCGGAGGTCGAGACGACGGTGACGAGGTGACCGCTGCCCTGACGCCGGAACACTGGCAAGGCCGCGGCGATCCCATGCAGGACCCCCTTGACGTTCACGTCGACCATCGCCGACCAACCCTCGACGTCCAGGTCGGAAATGGGGCTGATCCTGCTGACCCCTGCGTTGCCCACCATGACATCGAGACGGCCGAAGCGCTCGACGGCGACCGCGACGAGCGACTGGAGGTCCTCGGGACGTGTGACATCCACGCGCGTGGCGCACGCCTGCCCGCCAGCTGCTTCGATCTCGGCAACCAGCCGGTCGAGCCGGTCGGTGCGGCGGGCTCCGAGGACGACGGCCGCACCAAGCGAGGCGAGGTGGCGGGCTGTTGCTTCACCAATGCCGCTGCTGGCACCGGTGATGGCGACGACCTTGCTGTGGATGGTCATTAAGACCTTTCGCCTAGGAGAAACACTGCCCGCTTACCCCGATGACCTTAGCTTTGTGATTCAAGCGACCTCCGTTTCGGCTGATCGACGGTTTCAGCGGGTGTGGTGTCGACGCGGCGTTCGAGCAGTTTGCCTTTGTGGAACACCGCGCCGGCACGCACGAGGGGCGACCATCTCCGGCGCGTTGACTTTGCGTCAGCGGGCTTGTGCGGCGGCGACGAGTTTGTAAGGCATGGCCATTCCGATGCTCACCGCTCTGCGAGCGGGCACTCCGGAATCCGAGTTGATAACCCGCACCTGGGCATTGACATGTCCCCAACAGAACGTTCCTCTGCATCTGCTGGCTTAATCCGGCGCCGGCGGCGCGACTACGCGAGCAAGAAGTCACGGGCGCTCTTTTCCAGAACGATCGATATTTCAGCCGTCCACCACGTTGCTTGGCGGCACTTCGTCCACAACAGTGCGTCGATGCGGCGTATTGGTTTGTAGTCGTGGAGAACGGGTATTGATCCATCGCGGCGTCAAGCAGGACGGCGTATGACGGTGCTGAAAAGGAGATCACCATGAACGCAGTGGCGGCCACTGAATTCCTGGCTCGCTCTACAACGTTGACCAGTGTCGGGTGGATCGGTTACATCATCATCGGCGCGATTGCCGGCTGGATCGCGGGAATGGTCATGAAAACCAAATACGGCCTGCTCGCCGACGTCGTCGTGGGTGTTGTCGGCGCGTTGATCGGTGGTTTTCTGCTGAGCTTCGTCGTGGACACGGCGAGCGGCGGCTGGTGGTTCACCTTGTTCACCGCGGTCCTGGGGGCGATCATCCTGCTCTGGGTGATGCGTCTGTTCGGCCGCGAGGCGTAAGGGGCGAGTAATGATGAAATACGTTGCGGTTGCGGCCATGACACTGGGTGTGCTGGTCTCCAGCGGGTGCTCGGCATCGAAGGTGATCAACACCGGTGGCGATACCAGATGCAAGGACTTCGTCGAGCAGGACGAGAAGAAGCAGGACGACGAGATCAGCAAGATGCTCAAAGACAAGAGCGGCGCGGATCCCTCCAATCTGGAGATCTCGGCGACTCGGCTGTCGGTGTCGACCTACTGCAAGACGGTGGGAAGTCCGGACAGCAAGATTTCCGAGGCCCCGCACGGCTGATCGGAATTACGCGCCGGCCGTCACGGCGATTCGAGCGGGCTGTAACCGGCTCAGAAGAAGTTGCTGAAAAGCAGGTTCATCGAGTCGGACAGGGCCTGGAACGGATCGCTGTTGGCGACCCCGTGCCAGAGTAAGGCGCTGAGCCAGGCGTCGAAGCCGTTGATGTCGCTGTCGTCGATATTGACGTAGGTCAGGGCGCCGTCGACCGTGGTGGTGGCGTCGGCGATCTGGTCCGGCGTCAACCCCAGGTACTCGACGTGCGCGCCGAAGATGCCCAGCAACGCTCCCCACAGGCCGTCGGAGGCATAGACGTCGGCGAAGTTGGAGACCGGATCATCGGGCAGGCCGTAGATGGTTGCCGCGTACAGGTCATTGGGTGTCTGGTTGCCCAGGACCTCGGTCATGCCCAGCAGGTTGAGTAGATAGTTCGTCAGGTCAGGGCCGAGTGTCGCCACCATGGCCGACTCCAGGTATTGCCAGATGCCGTCCGGGGCGGAGGGGTTGCCGATGAACACGAAGTGCAGCGAGTCGAGTGGGATGCCGGCCTCGGCGAGGCGGGTCATGGCGATCGATTCGGCGGTGGCGCTTTGGGAGTAGCCGAAGATCGTCAGCGGGTGTTCGGCATCGTAGGCGCCGGGGTTGGCGTCGAATGCGTTCTGGACGGCGAGCACGATGAGTCCCGCGCCGGTGAGGCTGCTCGGGCCCTGCTGGAAGAGTTCCGGCGTGGTCAGCACCTGTAGTGGGGCGCTGCACGGGTCGGTGCCGTCCATGTAGCAGACGGTCGAATCGGTTGAGCCGCCATTGAACCCGAGCGGGTTGAGATAGAGATTCTCGGCGGATCGGGCGAATTCCGGCGACGGCGTCGGCTGGCCGGTTCCGCCGAGGATGAGCGCGGTCTGGCTGCCCGCCAGCGGACCGGTGGCGGCCAGCAGTGTCGCCGCGGCGCTGACGGTCTGACCGACTCCCACGCCGGCCGCGGCAATCACCGTCGCGGCGACGGCAAGCTGGGCTACCGCCTTATTCGCGTTCCGTACTGCGCCCCATCCTCGTGCGGTGGGGTCACCCCCCGTCCGCATCGGCCCAGCCGATCGCCCCGTCACCTGAGCCATGGCATCCTTTCCGCTGTGCGTCGGATGAGAGTATCCGGTTCTCATATTTGAGTCCAGGATTCTCGTCAGCGTCAGCGTCGACGCCCGCTTGCCGGACAGCGACAACTCAGAAGAAGTTGTTGAACAGGAGTTGCAGCGAGTCCCACAGGCTCTCGAAGATGCCGCTGTTGGCGGCCCCTCCGGCGAAGACCGCGTTGAGCCAGGCGTCGAGGCCGTTGATGTCGCTGGCGTCGATATTGACGTAGGTCAGGGCGCCGTCGACCGTGGTGGTGGCGTCGGCGACCTGCTCGGGTGTCAGGCCCAGGTACCACACGTGCGGCCAGAGGATGTCCAGCAGCGCGCCGAACAGTCCTTTATCGGCATAGACGTCGGCGAAGTTGGAGACCGGGTCACCCGGCAGGCCGTAAATCGTTGTCTCGTAGAGGTCATTGGGCGTCTCGTTGCCCAGCACGCCATTGAAGTCGAAGAGGTCGATCAGATAGGCCGTCAGACTCGGCCCGAGCGTCGCCTCCATGGCGGCTTCCAGGTGGCCCCAGATGCCATCGGGAGTCGACGGGTCGCCGATGAACACGAAATGCAATGAGTCGCTGGGAATTCCGAGCTCGGCCAGCCGGGTCATGGCGATCGATTCGGCGGTGGCGCTTTGGGAGTAGCCGAAGATCGTCAGCGGGTGTTCGGCGTCGAATGCCCCCGGGTTGGCGTTGAACTCGTTCTGGACGGCGAGCACGATGGCCGACGCGGCCGTGAGACTGCTCGGGCCCTGCTGGATCAGTTCGGGTGTGGTGAGCACCTGCAGTGGGGCGCTGCACGGGTCGGTGCCGTCCATGTAGCAGACCGTCGAGTCGGTCGAACCGCCGTTGAATCCCAGCGGATTCAGATACAGGTTCTCGGCGGACCGCGCGAACTCGGGCGAGGGCGTCGGTTCGGTGGTGCCACCGAGGATGAGCGCCGTTACGCTGCCCCCCAGCGGACCGGTGGCAGCCAGCAGCGACGCCGCGGCGTGGACGGTCTGGCCGATCCCCACCCCGCCCGCGGCCACCATCATGCCGGCGACGGCGACGTGAGCGACCGCCGTTTTCACTACTGCTCCCCGCGTTCTCATCGCATTTGCTTATCACAAGCTGATAGTGAGTCAGCCGGTTTTGCGGCCACCGATATCTGACGTCCTCGTCAATTCGGACGGGTGCTGCCTTGGGTCCGGATGCTCAGAGCGTGTCGGGGCACAGGTGGTGCTGTGCGGCGTTCAGCAGCATACGGCCCTTGTCGAGGTCGTTCGGGTTCAACTGCGCCAGTGTCTGTTCGGGCTTCTCGCCCAGATGCAGCCGGTTGCAGGCCATCCAGCCGTTCGCCACCACCACACCGTCGGGCATCTGGGCGTCTCCGACGGTCAGACCCGGAAACCCGTTGGCCCGCAGTTCGTTGAGAAAGCCTTCGTCATCGGCGCTGGCGATGGGGGCGCCGATCAGGCCGATGGCCAAGCCTGCCGCGACGGTTCCGAACAGAAGCTGTCTGCGCACGTTGTTCGCCTCGCTTTCGATGGCCTGCACCGTGGGGAAGCGTAACGGTGCCGTTGCCGGCGACGGCGGATAACGGCGCAATCTCAGCCCAGCGGAGTCAGCCCCTCATTGGGTTGCAGGCCGCCGGGCGCATAGGGACCGGTCACCAGCGAGGGACAGGCGCCGAACGCGCCCACCACCTCGCCGGTGTCCGGGCAGTAGTAGACGTCGCCCAGGTCGCCGCAGAGCCGCTGATCGAAGCAGTCGGTGGGGCCGGCGTGGGCCGTTGCGGCCAGGCCGATGCCGAACCAGGTGACAAGTACCGCCGTGAAGGCCGCTGCAGATCGCATGCCTGGATCCAACACGAGCGGTCCGACAACCCGGCGAGAACGCCGGCTGCCCGGTGGCCCGGCGGGTCAGCCGCTGGGCCGCAGATTGCAGCGGAGCGCGGCGTGCCGCTCGGATTCCGACATGCCGCCCCAGATGCCGTAGGGCTCCCCGACGGCGAGTGCGTGCTGACGGCATTGCTCCATCACCGGGCAGTTTCGGCACCACTTCTTGGCGTTCTGCTCGCGCTGCGCTCGGGCGCGTCCGCGCTCCCCGTCGGGCGGGAAGAACACCGACGAGTCGACCCCCCGGCACGCTCCTCGGAGTTGCCAATCCCATACGTCCGCATTGCGGCCGGGCAACTGCTCAACCAGTGGCATGGGAACCCCTCTCAAACGCCGGCGGCCGGATCGGTTGCGGCCGTTGAGGTGTCTGTTGGTGCGCGTAAAACAGCGCCGGCGGTGTCCGGCGCTGTGGGGACCGTAACCAAAGCGTCTGAAGTTAGACCTACGTAACGGTTAAGAAAGGCTCGCCTAAGACGGTGGACATTCCCTGAGAGTCGGTGTTATCCGGGCCGACGGCGGTGCGGTGAGCCGGCCGCGTAACGTCGCGCAGCGATGAGCGAGGACCCAGACGCGGCGTTGACTGCCGCCGCGTTCGGCGGTGCACCCGGCCGCTGGCCGTTGCCTGCCGCGACCACACCCCGGCAGCGGTGGCTGCGTGCGGTCGCCGCGGGCGGGCAGGGCCGTTACGCCAGCGCCACCGCCGATCTGGCGGCGCTGCTGCGGCAGACACCGGCCGGCCCGTTGGCCTCCCTGGCCCACAGCACGCGGGCGTCGTTCCTGCGCCAGCTCGGCAGGCACGATCTGGCCCGCGGCCTTGACGGCCGGGCACTGGCCCTGGCCCTCGACGAACCGGAAGCCGACCCCGAGGCCACCGCCGATGCCTTGGTGGGGCTGGCCGCCGACGCGCTGGGGGTGGGGCGCTTCGCGGCCTCGGCGGCGCTGCTGGGCCGGGCCGGCCGGGCCCCCCACTCGCCTGGTCCGCCGCGCCTGGCGGTGCGCCGGAACTGGGTGACGGCCGAGCTGGCGATGGTCACCGGTGACGGCGCCACCGCGGTGCGGCACGCCGAGCAGGCCCTGGAGCTGGCCTCCGAGGCCCGGGATGGCATGGTGCGCCATCGGGTGAAAAGTCAAGTGGTGCTGGCCGGCGCGCTGTGCTGTGCGGGGAACCCGGAACGGGCGCGCACGGTGGCCGACGCCGCGTTGGACGAGACCGGGGAGCTGGGCCTGGTTCCGCTGCGATGGGCGCTGGCGTGCCTGTTGACCGATGTGGGCAGTGCGACGCGGACGGTCGAGGAGGTGCGCAGCCTCCGCGATGAGGCCGCTGAGCTGGTGCGCTACCGGGGCGGAAGGTGGCAGGGCGACTGAACCGCGCTCAGCGGTAGCCGTCGGCCTCCGAGGTCGCTCCGTTGAGCGACGCGTCGGCGTAACCGCGGCAGTAATCCCAGGTCACGTAGCTGTCCGGCTCCGGGTCGTAGGCCGGTTCGTGCGGGCGGACGGTGCCATCGATGAGCAGCTGCAGCAGGTTGGCGCGCAGCATGTCCCAGTCGTGGTAGTGGTCCTGCTGGCAGTCGTCGCAGCACACCACCAGGCCGCGGATTCCCCGATGCGCCAGGAGCGCCTCGTAGACCGCCAGGTCGGCGAGATCGGCTTCGACCGCGGTCCGCTCCTGCGGATCCAGCGGTTGGCCCGGTTCGACGGCGTCCAGCGCAGCGGACGGGTCGTGGGGATCGTCGGCGAACGGGTCAGGTGGCAAACCCGGTGGCAGGTGGTCACGCACGCCCATCAGGGTACGCAGACCCCAGGACAGAATGCCAGCGGCCGGTTCTGCGGCCCGCATAATCGCCAAGGGTGGTGGGCAACGAAGCCGCTGTACGCCGCGACTAGGATGGGCTTCTCACCCCGGCTGCGTAGTGGAGGCTCCCAGATGGCCGTTGGTAGTCCAAAAACGGAAGTCAGTGCCCCGACGATGTCGTATCCCGCGGGCCCGCTCGATGATGCGGCGCCGACCGGCGTCCCGTCCGGTGGGCATCCGGACAAGATCGCCATGCTCGGCCTGACCTTCGACGACGTCCTGCTGCTGCCTGCGGCCTCCGACGTGGTGCCGGCCAACGCCGACACCTCCAGCCGGCTTACCCGCAAGATCCGGCTCAAGGTGCCGCTGGTCAGCTCCGCCATGGACACCGTCACCGAGGCCCGGATGGCGATCGCGATGGCGCGCGCCGGCGGCATGGGTGTGCTGCACCGCAACCTGCCGGTCACCGAGCAGGCCGGCCAGGTCGAGACCGTGAAGCGCTCCGAGGCCGGGATGGTTACCGACCCGGTCACCTGCACCCCGGAGAACACGCTGGCCGAGGTGGACGCGCTGTGCGCGCGGTTCCGGATCTCCGGGCTGCCGGTGGTGGACTCCCTGGGCCAACTTGTTGGCATCATCACCAACCGGGACATGCGCTTCGAGGTCGACCAGAACAAGCCGGTCGCCGAGGTGATGACCAAGACGCCGCTGATCACCGCGCAGGAGGGGGTCTCCGCCGATGCGGCGCTGGGCCTGCTGCGCCGGCACAAGATCGAGAAGCTGCCGATCGTCGACGGCCACGGCAAGCTGACCGGGCTGATCACCGTCAAGGACTTCGTCAAGACCGAGCAGCACCCCAACGCCACCAAGGACAGTGACGGCCGGCTTTTGGTCGGCGCCGCGGTCGGGGTCGGCGCCGACGCGTGGGTGCGGGCGATGACGCTGGCCGACGCCGGAGTCGACGTGCTGGTCGTCGACACCGCGCACGCCCACAACCGGCTGGTACTCGACATGGTCGGCAAGCTCAAGGCCGAAGTGGGGGAGCGGGTCGAGGTGGTCGGAGGCAACGTGGCCACCCGGAGCGGTGCCGCCGCGCTGGTCGAGGCCGGCGCCGACGCGGTGAAGGTCGGGGTGGGCCCCGGTTCGATCTGCACCACCCGGGTGGTCGCCGGGGTGGGCGCCCCGCAGATCACCGCCATCATGGAGGCGGTAGCGGTATGTCAACCGGCCGGGGTGCCGGTGATCGCCGACGGCGGGCTGCAGTACTCCGGTGACATCGCCAAGGCGCTGGCCGCCGGGGCGTCGACGGCCATGCTCGGTTCGCTGCTGGCCGGTACCGCTGAGTCGCCCGGCGAGCTGATCTTCGTCAACGGCAAGCAGTTCAAGAGCTACCGCGGCATGGGTTCGCTCGGCGCCATGCAGGGCCGTGGCGGTGCCAAGTCCTACTCCAAGGACCGCTACTTCCAAGACGACGCGCTCTCCGAGGACAAGCTGGTGCCCGAGGGCATCGAGGGCCGGGTGCCGTTCCGCGGTCCGTTGACCACCGTCATCCACCAGCTGACCGGCGGCCTGCGGGCGGCGATGGGCTACACCGGGTCGTCGACCATCGAACAGCTGCAGCAGGCGCAGTTCGTGCGGATCACCGCCGCGGGGCTGAAGGAAAGTCATCCGCACGACATCACCATGACTGTGGAAGCGCCGAACTACTACGTGCACTGAGCAGACGTTCGTCCCGGCACATTCTCGCGCAGCGAAAACAGAAACGAGGCTGACCCGTCATGCGTGACATGGTTGAGATCGGCATGGGCCGCACCGCCCGTCGCACCTACGAGCTCGACGACATCAACATCGTCCCGTCCCGGCGCACCCGCTCCTCCAAGGATGTATCGACGGCCTGGCAGCTCGACGCCTACCGCTTCGAGATCCCGGTGCTGGCCCATCCCACCGACGCGCTGGTGTCCCCGGAGTTCGCGATCGAACTGGGCCGCCTCGGCGGTCTGGGGGTGCTCAACGGCGAAGGCTTGATCGGCCGGCACGCCGACATCGAGACCAAGGTGGCCCAGGTCGTCGAGGTGGCGGCCAAGGAGCCGGAGCCCGAGGCGGCGATCCGGCTGCTGCAGCAGCTGCACGCCGCGCCGTTGGACCCCGAGCTGCTCGGCGCAGCGGTGGCGCGCATCAGCGAGGCCGGGGTGACCACCGCGGTGCGGGTGAGCCCGCAGAACGCCGCGGCGCTGACCCCGGCACTGGTGGCCGCCGGTGTCGACCTGCTGGTCATCCAGGGCACGATCATCTCCGCCGAGCGGGTCGCAAACGATGGTGAACCGCTGAACCTCAAGACGTTCATCTCCGAGCTCGACATCCCGGTGGTGGCCGGCGGCGTGCTCGACCACCGCACCGCACTGCACCTGATGCGCACCGGCGCGGCCGGGGTGATCGTCGGTTACGGCTCCACCTCGGGGGTGACCACTTCCGATGAAGTGCTGGGCATCTCGGTGCCGATGGCCACCGCGATCGCCGACGCCGCCGCGGCCCGCCGCGAATACCTCGACGAGACCGGCGGGCGTTACGTGCATGTGCTGGCCGACGGCGACATCCACACCTCCGGAGACCTGGCCAAGGCGATCGCCTGCGGTGCCGACGCGGTGGTGCTGGGTACGCCGCTGGCGGCGGCGGCCGAGGCGCAGGGCGACGGCTGGTACTGGCCGTCGGCCGCCGCGCACCCGTCCCTGCCGCGCGGCGCGCTGATGCAGGTCGCCTACGGGGAGCGGCCGGGGCTGGCGCAGGTGCTCGACGGTCCCTCGGATGACCCGTTCGGCTCGCTGAACCTGGTCGGCGGGTTGCGCCGGTCGATGGCCAAGGCCGGCTACTGCGACCTCAAGGAATTCCAGAAAGTCGGACTGACCGTCGGGAGCTGAGCTCGGCGCGTTTCTTCGTCTCCCGGCGACAAAAAACGGGCCGAAATGTAGCCTCGACGACCCTGCTACCGCCGGTACTGGCTGGTGCATACTGGTGCGATGCGGCCGGATTACGACGTACTGATCATCGGTTCGGGTTTCGGTGGCAGCGTCAGCGCGCTGCGACTGACCGAGAAGGGTTATCGCGTAGGCGTTTTGGAGGCGGGACGCCGCTACGCCGACGCGGACTTCGCCAAGAACTCCTGGCACCTGCGTGATTTCCTGTGGGCGCCGAAGCTCGGTTGCTACGGCATCCAGCGAATCCACCTGCTCGACAATGTGATGGTGCTGGCCGGGGCGGGGGTGGGCGGCGGTTCGCTGAACTACGCCAACACGCTCTACGTGCCGCCCGAGCCGTTCTTCGCCGACAAGCAGTGGGCGCACATCACCGACTGGCGTGCCGAGCTCATGCCGCACTACGACCAGGCGCAGCGGATGCTCGGGGTGGTCAAGAACCCGACGTTCACCGACGCCGACCGCATCATCAAGCAGGTCGCCGACGACATGGGGGTCGGTGACACGTTCGTGCCCACGCCGGTCGGGGTGTTCTTCGGGGAGGGCGGGGAGAAGACCCCGGGCAAGACGGTGGCCGACCCGTACTTCGGCGGCGCCGGCCCGCAGCGCACCGGCTGCATCGAGTGCGGCGAGTGCATGACGGGCTGCCGCTGGGGCGCCAAGAACACCCTGGTGAAGAACTACCTGTATCTGGCGGAATCCGCCGGCGCACAAGTGCATCCGATGACGACTGTGACCGCCTTCGAGCAGGGCGGCGATGGACTGTGGCAGGTGCGCACGGTGCGCACCGGCCTGCGGGCACGCCGGCATCGCAGGACCTTCACCGCGCGGTATCTGATTTTGGCCGCCGGCACCTACAACACCCAGCGGCTGCTGTTCAAGATGCGGGACAGCGGAAGACTGCCCGGGTTGTCCCCGAAGCTGGGCGTGCTGACCCGCACCAACTCCGAGTCCATCGTCGGAGCGGCGACGCTGAACGTCAACCCGGAGCTGGACCTGACTCACGGCGTGGCGATCACCTCCTCGATCCATCCCACCGCCGACACCCACGTCGAACCGGTCCGCTACGGCAAGGGCTCCAACGCGATGGGTCTGCTGCAGACCCTGATGACCGACGGCGCGGGTCCGCAGGGGACCGACGTTCCGCGCTGGCGGCAGCTGGTGGACCAGGCCCGCGAGGACCCCGCGCACATCCTGCGGCTGCTGAACCCCAGGCAGTGGAGCGAGCGCACCGTGATCGCGCTGGTCATGCAGCACCTGGACAACTCGATCACCACCTTCACCAAACGCGGCAAGTTGGGCTTCCGCCGCTACTCCAGCAAGCAGGGCCACGGCGAACCGAACCCGAGCTGGATCCCGGTCGGCAACGAGGTCACCCGCCGCCTCGCGGCCAAGATCGACGGGGTGGCCGGAGGGACCTGGGGCGAGCTGTTCAACATCCCGCTCACCGCGCACTTCCTGGGCGGGGCGGCGATCGGGGACAGTCCCGAGCACGGTGTCATCGACGCCTACCAGCGGGTGTACGGCTACCCGACGCTGGCGGTGATGGACGGCGCGGCGGTCTCGGCCAACCTCGGCGTCAACCCGTCGCTGTCGATCACCGCCCAGGCCGAACGGGCCGCGTCACTGTGGCCGAACAAGGGCGAGACCGACCAGCGGCCGGCCCAGGGCGAGCCCTACCGGCGACTGGACCCGATCGCGCCGAAGAACCCGGCGGTGCCCGACCAGGCCGTCGGCGCGCTGCGCTGGGCCTCGGGCATCGCCTGAGGCCTCACCGCGCGACGTGGCGCCGGTGGTTGGGTTCGCGGCCGGGCGGCTGCTGCGGCGGCGGCAGCAGCGGTTCGCGCCGGCGCGCCGGCACCGTCGTGGGTGACTGCGTGGTCAGTTCGAGTTCCTTGCCGCCGTGGTGAATCATCAGCCGGCCGTCGGGCCCGTCGCGCAGCGTGTAGGTGACGTCGTTGTCGGTGGCACAGACCGTGACGCGGAACCCCCGCCAACGCAACCGGAATCGAAGGCGTGAGATCCCCTCCGGCAGAGCCGGATCCAGCGCCAGCACGCCTTCGTCGTCACGCAGGCCGCCGAACCCGGCCACCAGCGAGAGCCATGTCCCGGCCAGCGCCGCCAGGTGCAGCCCTTCGCGGGTGTTGTCGTGCAGATCGCGCAGGTCGACGAAGGCGGTTTCGTAGGTGTAGTCGTGGGCCAGTTCCAGATGCCCCACCTCGGCGCACATCACCGCCTGGGTACAGGCCGACAGTGACGAGTCCCGCACCGTGCGCCGCTCGTAGTAGTCGACGTTGCGGGCCTTCTCTTCGGGGCTGAACAGGTGGCTGCGCCAGTGCATGGCCAGCAGGATGTCGGCCTGCTTGACCACCTGGGCCGGGTAGAGCCGCACATAGGGTTCGTTGAGCAGCAACGGGTAGGTGGTCCGGTTGTCGAAGTCCCACTCCGCGGCGGAGGTGAACCCGTCGCACTGCGGGTGCACGCCGAGTTCCTCATCGTAGGGGATGTGCGTCGCGTCGGCCGCGTCTCGCCAGCCGGCCATCTCCTCGGTGGTGACATCCAGCTCGTGGGCGGCATCGGGATGGCGTGCGCACGCCTCGGCGGCGGTGCGCAGGTTGTGGGCGGCCATCAGATTGGTGAACACGTTGTCCCGGACGATCGCGGTGTACTCGTCGGGTCCGGTCACTCCGGACAGGTGCCACACGCCGTGCCGGTCGTGGTGACCCAGTGACCGCCACAGCCGTGCGGTCTCGACCAGCACCGCCAGCCCGCACTCCGCCTCCAGGCAACCGTCCCCGGTGACGATCCGGTACTGCTCGAACGCCGCCGCGATGTCGGCGTTGATGTGCCAGGCCGCCGTCCCGGCCGGCCAGTATCCCGAGCACTCCTGGCCACGGATCGTCCGCCACGGGAACGCCGCCCCGGCCAGCCCGAGTTCGGTGGCCCGATCCCGGGCCAGATCGAGTGTCGTCGACCGCCAGCGCAGTGCATCGGCCGCCGCGTGCGGAGCGGTGTAGGTCAGCACCGGAAGGATGAAACCCTCGGTGTCCCAAAAGGTGTGACCGTCATAGCCGGTGCCGGTCAGGCCCTTGCTGGGAATCGCCCGGCGTTCGGCGCGAGCGCTGGCCTGCAGCAGGTGGAACAGCGCGAAGCGGACCGCCTGCTGGCAATCCGGGTCGCCGTCGACCTCGACGTCGGCGCCGTCCCAGAACTCGTCGAGGTAGGCCCGCTGGGCGTCGAGCAGGCCCTGCCAGCCGCTGTAGCGGGCTCCGGTCAGCCCGGCGACGGCCTGGTCGCGCAGCGCGGGCCGGGACCGCTCGCTGGACCAGCCGTAGGCCAGGTACTTGACGATCCGCAGCTTCTGTCCCGGGCGCAGCCCGCACACCACGGTGGTCGCCGCCACGTCGGAAATCGCCATGGTGCTGACCTGGACCCGGCCGGGCACCTCGATGTCGTGGTGCATCGCCGCGGCCATCATCAGCCCACTGGCCCGGGTGCGGTGCACCAGCACCGCGCCGCGGTCGGTGGTCTCCCGTTCCACGGCCTCCAACGGGTTATCCAGGATCGCCGCGACTCGCGGGTCGCCCGAGGTCGGCGGTTGGTCCTCGTTGGCGACCAGCTCGGATTGCACTGTCACACGCACGAATTCGTTGACCGCCTCGACGACGTATTCGATTGCCGCGACGCTGCGCTGGGCCAGCGAGACCAGCCGGACCGAGTGCACCTTGACCTGTTTGCCCGCCGGGGAGTGCCAGTGCACGCGTCGGGTCAGGGTGCCCGCCCGCATGTCGAGGACGCGCTCGTGGTCGATCAGTTCGCCGTAGCGGACGTCGAACGGCTCGTCGTCGACCATCAGCCGGATGATCTTGCCGTTGGTCACGTCGACGACGGTCTGGCCGGCTTGCGGATAGCCGAACCCGGCTTCGGCGTAGGGCAGCGGCCGCACCTCGTAGAACGAATTCAGGTAGGTGCCGGGCAGGCCGTAGGGCTCGCCCTCGTCGAGGTTGCCGCGCAACCCGATGTGCCCGTTGGACAGCGTGAACAGGGATTCGGTCTGCCCGAGCAGATCCAGGTCGAGCCGGGCTTCGCGGAGCTGCCACGGTTCGATCGGAAAATGGTCGTCAGGAATCATCGGCTTGCCTTCGCAACAGTTCCTCCAGATCGGTGACGACGACATCGGCGCCGTGGCTGCGCAGGTCTTCGGCCTGACCCACCCGATCGACGCCCACCACGTATCCAAACCCGCCGGCCCGTCCGGCCGCCACCCCCGATAGTGCATCTTCGAATACCGCGGCCGCCGCGGGTGCCACACCGAGCAGCTGCGCCGCCCGTAGGAACGAGTCCGGGGCCGGCTTGCCCGCGATGTGTTCGGTGCGCAGTGTCACGCCGTCGACACGCTGCGCGATGAACTTGTCCAGGCCGGTGATCGCCAGCACCTCGCCGGCGTTGGCGCTGGCCGACACCACCGCGGTGGCCAGGCCCGCCGCGGTGACCGCCGCCAGGTAGCGTCGCGAGCCGGCGAACACCTCCACCCCGTCGGCCTGCAGCGTCGCCCGAAACGCCTCGTTCTTGCGATTGCCCAAACCGTGCACGGTTTCGGCGTCGGGCGGGTCGTCGTCGCCGCCTTCGGGCAGCACGATGTCGCGGCTGGCCAGAAAGGTGCGCACCCCGTCGTCGCGTTTCCGGCCGTCGACGAATCGCAGATAGTCGTCCACCGGGTCGAACGGCACGAACGGCGCACCGGTGCGCTCGGCGCGCGCCGACAGATAACTGTCGAACATGCTCTTCCAGGCTCGGGTGTGCACGCCGGCGGTGTCGGTGAGCACGCCGTCGAGGTCGAACAGGCAGGCGCGCACCGTGTCGGGCAGGCCCAGCACCATGGACGCTCTCCCTTCCGGCTCGGGCTGTGTCCACTTCACCATGCCCGCCGTCGGATCGGCTGTGTTTAGCGGCCACTAAACTCTCTGCGGTGTCGTCCCCATCGTCTCACCCCGTGTTGGTCATCGACTTCGGCGCGCAGTATGCCCAACTGATCGCCCGCCGGATCCGGGAGGCGCGGGTGTTCTCCGAGGTCGTCCCGCACACCGCGACCGTCGAGGAGATCGCCGCGCGCAACCCGCGGGCGATCGTGCTGTCCGGCGGGCCGGCCAGTGTCTACGCCGACGGCGCCCCCCGGCTCGATCCGGCGCTGTTCGACCTCGAGGTGCCGGTGTTCGGCATCTGCTACGGCTTCCAGGCCATGGCGGCCGCACTGGGCGGCACCGTCGAGCGCACCGGCACCAGTGAGTACGGCCGCACCGAGCTGAAAGTCACCGGCGGCGAACTCCATTCGGGCTTCCCGGACACCCAGCCGGTGTGGATGAGCCACGGCGACGCGGTGACCGACGTGCCGGACGGGTTCGCGGTGGTGGCCACCACCGCCGGCGCCCCGGTGGCCGCGTTCGAGAACCGGGCCCGCCGGCTGGCCGGGGTGCAGTACCACCCGGAGGTGATCCACACCCCCTACGGGCAGCGGGTGCTCAGCCGGTTCCTGCACGAGTTCGCCGGCATCGATGCGGCCTGGACACCTGCCAACATCGCCGACGCGCTGATCGAGCAGGTGCGCTCGGAGATCGGTGACGGTCACGCCATCTGCGGACTGTCCGGCGGGGTGGATTCCGCGGTGGCCGCGGCGCTGGTGCAGCGCGCCATCGGTGACCGGCTGACGTGTGTGTTCGTCGATCACGGGCTGTTGCGCGCCGGGGAGCGTGAGCAGGTGCAGGAGGACTTCGTCGCCGCCACCGGGGCAAGGCTGGTCACGGTGGACGCCGCCGAGGTATTCCTCGACGCGTTGGCGGGGGTGTCCGATCCCGAGGGCAAGCGAAAGATCATCGGCCGGCAGTTCATTCGCGCCTTCGAGGGCGCGGTGCGTGATCTGGCCGCCGATGAGGAGATCAACTTCCTGGTGCAGGGCACGCTGTATCCGGACGTGGTGGAATCCGGTGGGGGCGCCGGCACCGCGAACATCAAGAGCCACCACAACGTCGGCGGACTGCCCGATGATCTGAAGTTCACTCTCGTCGAGCCGCTGCGGCTGCTGTTCAAGGACGAAGTGCGCGCGGTCGGGCGTGAATTGGGGCTGCCGGAGGTGATCGTGGGGCGCCAGCCGTTCCCGGGCCCGGGGCTGGGGATCCGGATCGTCGGCGAGGTCACTTCTGAGCGGTTGGCGACACTACGCCAGGCCGACGCGATAGCCCGCGAGGAGTTGACCACCGCCGGTCTGGACCACCAGATCTGGCAGTGCCCGGTGGTGCTGCTTGCCGACATCCGCTCGGTCGGGGTGCAGGGTGACGGCCGCACCTACGGGCATCCGATCGTGTTGCGGCCGGTGTCCAGTGAGGACGCCATGACCGCCGACTGGACCCGGGTGCCCTATGAGGTGCTGGAGCGCATCTCCACCCGGATCACCAACGAGGTTGCCGAGGTCAACCGGGTCGTGCTGGACATCACCAGCAAACCGCCGGGGACCATCGAGTGGGAGTAGGCACGTCCGTCACTTGCCGCACTGTGGGAACATCCGCCTCAGGCGTCACCGGTCCACATCGATAATGCGATTGCCCGCCTCTGAGCGACTACCGGTCCGCTCCGAGGCTCTGCTGACGCGGTGCAGATGTGACGCGCGGGGCCGGTGATTCGCGGCCGCCCTGCCCGGCTTGACGTTTGTCGGTGGGGAAGTGTTCACTCGGATCAATCGAACAAAGTTTCGAATCGATGCGAGTTCTCCGGAGGCGATCATGACGGCGGCTGCGAGCTTGGGTCAACGTCATAACGACCGTGCTGACCAGCTGAAACAGCTGCGGTTGCAGATGGCGGCGGTGGCCGGGAAAGTGGGCGCCGGCCGGCGGCCGCCCGACGCCGTCCCAGCCTCCGAGAATGTGCTGCCGGTCCCGCCGCTGCTGGCCGGGGTGCTGCCCGCGGGGTTGCCGCGGGGCACGGTGGCGGTGGCCGCAGGGGCCCGCTCACTGGTGCTGAGCATGGTGGCCGCGGTGACGGGGGCCGGCGGTAACGCGGCCATCGTCGGCCAGCCCGACACCGGGCTGCTGGCCGCCGCGGAGATGGGCGCCGACCTGAGCCGGCTCGCGGTGATCCCCGACCCCGGCAACGATCCGGTGGAGGTGGCCACGGTGTTGATGGACGGCATGGATCTGGTGGTGCTCGGCCTGGGCGGGCGCCACGTGCCACCGGCGCGCACCCGGGTGGTGCTGGCCCGGGCCCGCCACCGCGGCTGCGCCCTGCTGGTCTGCGACGGTGACTGGCGGGGCGCGGCGCTGCAGCTCGATGCCCGGGTGAGCGGCTATGAGACGGTAGGCGACAAGATGACGGGCTGCGGCGCCATCTCCGGCTTCGGACGGATCGGCGCGGTGCGGCTCGAGGTGCGGGCCGCCGGACGCGCGGCCGGGCGAACCAGAGTCGGGTAGCGGGTCTTCTCATGGCCGATTCCCGAGTACTGGCGCTGTGGTGCATGGACTGGCCCGCGGTCGCCGCGGCGGCCGCGGCGGGCCTGCCGGCCACCGCGCCGATCGCGGTCACCCTGGCCAACCGGGTGATCGCCTGCTCGGCGGGCGCCCGCGCGGCGGGAGTGCGGCGTGGGCTGCGGCGCAGGGAAGCCGCGGCCCGCTGCCCACCACTGCACGTGGTGGCCGCCGACACCGACCGCGACGCCCGGTTGTTCGAACCGGTCCTGGCTGCGGTCGACGAACTGGTGCCGGCGGCCGAGGTATTGCGGCCCGGCCTGCTGGTGGTGTCGGTGCGCGGCGCGGCCCGGGCCTTCGGTTCCGAGGGGCAAGCCGCCGAACGCCTCGTCGACGCGGTGGCCGCCGCCGATGTCGAATGCCAGGTCGGGATCGCCGATGGGCTCTCCGCCGCGGTGCTCGCCGCCCGCGCCGGCGCCGTGGTGCCGCCCGGAAGAGATGCCCGATTCCTGTCGGCGTTGTCGATCCGGCAACTGGCCGCCGAGCCCAGCCTGTCCGGACCCGGTCGCGACAGCCTGGTTGACCTGTTGTGGCGCTTGGGGATTCGCACCATCGGACAGTTCGCCGCGCTACCGCGCCCGGATGTGACATCACGGTTCGGTCTTGATGCGCTCATCGCACACCGGTTCGCCCGCGGCGAGCCGGAACGCGGGCCGTCCGGGCGGGAGCCGACACCGGACCTCGATGCCGTGCTGCACTGCGATCCGCCGATCGACCGGGTCGATGCCGCGGCGTTCGCCGGCCGCTCGCTGGCCGGCGAGCTGCACCGGACCCTGATGGCCGCCGGCGTCGGCTGCACCCGGCTGGCCATTCACGCCGTCACCGACACCGGGGAAGAGCTGACCCGGGTGTGGCGGTGCGCCGAGCCGTTGACCGAGGACGCCACCGCCGACCGGGTGCGCTGGCAACTGGACGGCTGGCTGAACAGCCGCGTCAGCCGCGACCGGCCCACCGGCCCGGTGACGCTGCTACGGCTGCAGCCGGTGGAAGTGCTCTCGGCGACCGAGGCACTGCAGCTGCCGCTGTGGGGACCCGCAGGTGAAGAGGGCCGGCTGCGGGCCCGCCGGGCACTGGTGCGGGTGCAGGGCCTGCTCGGCCCGGAGGCGGTGCGGGTGCCGGTGCTGTCCGGTGGCCGCGGGCCGGCGGAGCGCATCACCTTGACCCCGCTGGGGGACGAGCTGGTGCCGATGGCCGACCCGCGCCAGCCGTGGCCCGGCCGGCTGCCCGAGCCGTCGCCGGCGGTGCTGCTCGACGATCCGGTGGAACTTCTTGACGCCGAACGCAATCCGGTCCGGGTGACCGGCCGGGGACTGTTCTCCACCGACCCGGTATGGCTGGTCGCCCGGGGCCGGCACGACCGGCTGCGCTGGTGGGCCGGGCCCTGGCCGGTCGACGAGCGGTGGTGGGATCCGCAGCGGGAAGGCCCGGGATCGGGGCGCACCGCCCGGGTCCAGGCGCTGCTGGAGGACTCGCCGGATGGCGGCGCGCCCGGCGCGGCACTGCTGTTGTGCTACCGGCTGCGGCGGTGGTACCTGGAGGGCAGCTATGAGTGACCCAGCTGCGGCCCGCGCCGAACGTGTAACCACTGCGAAAATCCGGCTCCGAAATCGCAGTCAGTGCACGCTCGGTGGGGGGAGCGAGGCTCAGCCCAGGCGGCGGGCCAACGCTCCGACCCGCTGCACGAACCGGTCGAAGAACGCTGTCGGGTCGACGCCGACACCGATCAGCGCGTTGGGCAGCTCGGCATCCCAGTCGGGGATCGTCCGCCCACGCGCCGCCGTGGGCGACAACTCGACCTGTACCGCTGCCGGACGGGTCGTCACCAGTTCGGGTTCCAGCGCGATCGCCGCAGCCAGCGGATCGTGCAGATACGCCAGGTATCCGTGGCCCCGGCCTTCGTGCGCTTCGAAATAGAACCGCAGCGCGTCGTCGAGCAACCGGACCACCGGGCTGTCCGCCGGTGCCGGCAGCAGTGCCAGGATCGCCGGTGTGATCGCGATCTGACGGGTCAGATCCAGCCCGCACACTATCGGAAGCCGTTGGGGCGCAACAGCTACCCAGGAGGTGAGCACCTCGGCGGCCGCCTCGGGATCGAACCCGATGTTGAACTCGGGTCGACCGGCCCGCTCGCCGGAGAACGCGCCGCCCATGATCACCAGCCGGCGCAGCAGCGTGGGCAGTGCGGGTTCGGCCCGCAGCGCCAGGGCCAGGTTGGTCAGCGGACCGGTGGCCAGCCCGATCAGCTGCCCCGGGTGCGCCTCCGCGGCGGCGACCCACGCCGCGGCGGCGTCATGCCCGGTGAGTCGGCCGGCGCCGGAAGGCAACTCGGCATAGCCCAGCCCCTGCGGCCCGTGGATGGTCTCGGCGGTGTGGACCGGTCCGTTCAGCGGTGCCTCGGCGCCCTTGGACACCGGGATGCCAGGGGCCCCGCACAGTTCCAGCAGGGCCAGGTTGTTGCGGCAGACCTGTTGCACCGCAACATTTCCACCGGTGCAGGCGAGGCCGACAAGTTCGGCGTCCGGGCTGGCCAATAGATACACCAGCGCGACCGCGTCGTCGACGCCGGTGTCGACGTCGGCGAAGACAGGCAGTGTCACAGCCGCGTGATCACCAGTGCACGCCGGGCACAAGCCGTACTGCTCGCTTGACCGGGCGAGGCACCCGCACCCGGGTGATCGCCCGAGCCGGTCGCTTGGGGTGGCGTCGAGTCGGGTGTGCTGCAACGGGTTCGGCAGCTTCAGCGGGCGCCACACCGCGCGCGGCAGCCGAGTCCGGGTAGCCCAGATAAAGCTGGTGCAGGATCCGGCGCGACAGCCGGGGCGTGAAGTAGTTGCCGGCCTGGCCCAGCGTGCCCGACGGCGTGTCGATCCGGTCCGGCTTCTCGACCAGGCCGCGCACCACCATGGCCGCCGCGTGTTCGGCGCTGATCGCCCCCATCGGCACCAGTTTTCCGGTCGGCGCGATCATCGGGGTGGCCACCAGCGGCATGTGGATGGTGGTGAAGGTGATGTGGTCCGACAGGGTTTCGGTCGACACCACGTCGGCGAACGCGTCCAGCGCCGCTTTGGTGGGCACGTACGCGCTGTACTTGGGGCTGTTCGCCTGTACCCCCACGCTGGAGACGTTGACGACATGCCCGAACCGGCGTTCCCGCCAGTGCGGCAGCAATGCCAGCACCATGCGCACCGCCCCGAAGTAGTTGACCGCCATCGTGCGCTCGTAGTCGTGCAGCCGGTCGGTGGAGTTCACCACCGAGCGGCGGATCGACCGGCCGGCGTTGTTGACCAGGTAGTCGACGTGGCCGAATCGGCCCAGGATGTCCTTGACCGTGTGCTCCACCGACGCCGAATCGGTGACGTCGCAGCTGAACGCGTGGGCCTGTCCGCCTCCGGCGCGGATCTCGGCCACCAGTTCGTCGAGGGCGCCGGCGCTGCGGGCCAGCGCGAACACCGTGGCGCCGCGCTCGGCCACGGCGATCGCCGAGGCCCGGCCGATACCGCTGGACGCCCCGGTGATGATGACGTGCCGCCCGACCAGCGGACCGGCCGGATCGTCCCGGCGGGCGCGGTCGGGATCCAGGTGCGCCGCCCAGTACCGCCACAGCGCCGGTGCGTAGTCGGCGAACTCAGGGGCTTCGGTGACCGCGGCACCGGTCCGCTTCAGGGCCGCGCGGGTGGCGTCGGCGACGAACGTCGGCCGCAGGTTCACCAGGTCGAGCACCTCACCGGGAAGACCCAACTGGGTGGCCAGCATGTTGCGCCACACCCGCGCCCGCCCGCCGGCGTTGAGCACCGGGGCCGCCACCGCGCCGGGCAGCTTGGCGCGCAGCGCAGGCAGCCCGGCCTCGGCCGCGACGGCCCGGTAGATCTCGGGCAGTCCAATGGATTTCGGCGAAGTCAGGTGGAAGGTGTGTCCGTCGTAGCCGTCGGCGTGCATCAGCTCGATCAGCGCGTCGACCACGTAGTCGACCGGAACGACGTTGGTGCGCCCCGTGGCGGGCACGGCCATCGGGGTCAGCCTGGGCAGCGCCGCCAGCTTGGCCAGCAGGGGGAAGAAGTAGTAGGGCCCGTCGACCTTGTCCATCTCACCGGTGCGCGAATCGCCCACCACCACCGCCGGGCGATACACCCGGTAGCGCAGCCCCGGCGCCGCACGCACCAGCGCTTCGGCCTCGAACTTGGTCTGGTGGTACGGGGTCGGCAGCTGCTGGCCGATGTCGAAGTCGTCCTCGGTGAACTCCCCGGCGTAGTCGCCGGCCACCGCGATCGAGGACACGTGCGCCAAGGTGGCGTCGAGTCGCCGGGCCAGCCCGATCACCGCGCGGGTGCCCTCGACATTGGCCGCCTGCTGTTCGGCCGCACCGGCGGTGATGTCGTAGATCGCCGCACAGTGCAGCACGTGATCGACGCTGCCGAGGTCGGCGATCACCGTGTCGGTGAGCCCGAGGTTCTCCGCCGTCAGGTCGCCGACCAGCGGTTTGGCCCGATCGCCCCACGCATGGCCGCTTTGCGAGGCGAGGGCTTCGAAGCGGCCCAGCGAGGCGCGGCGCACCAGCACCCAGACCTGCGCGTCAGGCCGTGTCTCCAGCAGGCGGGACACCGCCCGCCGCCCTATGAACCCGGTACCGCCGGTAACGACATAACGCATGCGGTCATCGTGGCGGGTCTCGACAGCCACGTCAACCATCGATTCACCGCTGCCGGCCGATACCTCGCATTGCGACCGTGCCGCAAGCCGGCATCACGACGCTCAGAACGCGCGAATGCCGTCCCAGTCCACCAGCTTCCAACCGGTGCCGGGGCTGCCCTTGACCACCACCCGGCCGATGTTGGGCAGCGGATGGTCGGTCATCAGCTCATCGCGCGGATTCTTGACGGTCATCAGGGTCCAGGTCATGATCGACGCCGCGTGTGAGAACGCCACCGGGTTGGCGTCTCCGCTGTCGTAGATCCGCTGGACCGCGGCGCTGAACTCCTCGTTGAACTGGTTGCCGTCGATCGAGCCGGGTATGGCTGTGGTCCGGTCACCGTGAATCCAGGCCTGCGGGGCGAGTAGATACGGGGCATTGACCACCGAGCTGGACTTGTCGGCGAACCAGCCGGCGTTGATCTCCCGCAGGCCAGGCAGGATCTGCACCTGACGGCCGAGCTCGCGCGCCAGCGGGGCGGCGGTCTGCTGACTGCGTGCCATCGAGGAGGAGTAGACACCGTCGTGGTGATTGCGCGCGAGCTGATCGGCGATCTCCTGAGCCTCGGCGCGGCCCTTCTCGGTCAGCCCCGGCCCGGGCACCGAGGTGTCGACGATCCCCGCGGCGTTGCTCTCGGATTCCGCGTGCCGGACCAAGGTCAGGGTGATGATGCGCGGATGCGGTGTCCCCGAACAACCTCCGAGCACCAGCGCCATGGCGAGCCCGGCCGCCAACACGCCGATCAACCTTCTGCCGCGGTTCGCCTTGCACATCCCCATGGCGACAGCCTGCCGTGTCGACGGCGACGACGGGGCCGGTTCTGCTGAAATGGTGAGGCGAATCCGCTTCTGATCGCCGTTAGGAGAACTCTATGGCGCTGGACCCGACAGCCGTCGGCGTGACCACCGATCCGGTGCTGGTCGAATGGACCGATCGCGAAACCATGCTCTATGCGCTGGGGGTCGGCGCCGGGACGGCGGATTTGGCGTTCACCACCGAGAACAGCCACGACATTCCCCAGCAGGTGCTGCCCACCTACGCCGTCATCTGCTGCATGGGCTTCGCGGCGGCCGGCAGGATCGGCACCTTCAACCCGGCGATGCTGCTGCACGGCTCCCAGGAGGTGCGGCTGTTCGCGCCGCTGCCGCCGGCCGGAAGCCTGCAGGTGGTCGCCGAGGTGGCTGACATCCAGGACAAGGGGGAGGGCAAGAACGCCGTCGTGATGCTGCGGGCGCGCGGCACCGACCCCGCGACCTCCGAACCGATCGCCGAGACGCTGACCACCTTGGTCATCCGCAAGGCCGGTGGCTTCGGCGGGGCGCCGGGGCAGCGGCCGAGCTCCCCGCAAATCCCGGACTCCGAGCCGGATTCGCGCGTCGCGTATGTGTCCCGGGACGATCAGGCGCTGCTGTATCGGCTCTCCGGCGACCGCAACCCGCTGCACAGCGACCCGTGGTTCGCCACCACACTGGCCGGTTTCCCCAAGCCGATCCTGCACGGGCTGTGCACCTACGGATTCGCCGGCCGGGCGCTGGTGGCCGAACTCGGCGGTGGCGACGCCCATCGGGTCAGCGCGATCTCGGCGCGATTCACCGACCCGGTGTTCCCGGGGGAGACGCTGACGACCTCGATTTGGCGCACCGAGCCGGGTAAGGCGGTGTTCCGCACCGAGGCCGCCGGTGCCGACGGCGCCAACCAGCGGGTAGTGCTCGACGACGGGGCGGCCGAATACCGGGACTGATGTATTCCGGCCCCGTACGCCCCTGTATTCACTTGTGTCACTGTGGTTTTGCTTGTGGATGGATTCGGATTCTTGTCGGCCTGTTGCCTCACGTCAAGATGCGCGCGTAGGGGTATTCGTTGCCTCACGTAATCGTGCGCGCTTGTTGATCGGAGGTTCGGCGGCCCCGGCCTTGGTCGTGGCCAGGGTGAACAGTCGCGCAGTGAGCGCTTGGGCCTGGCGCTGGGTGGCTGCCGGGTTGATCAGCGAGTAAGCGCGGGTCAACGCGACGATGCGCTCGACGGTGATGTCCGGGTGATCGATCACGCGGTGAAACGGAGTGGCAGCTTTGTCATGCTTCTTGGAAACCTTGGCCCCTTTCGGACCTTGAGACCAGTTTTTGCTGCGGGTAAAAGAAGTTCGTCAGCTTCGATTGCAGTCGCCAGATCTCGTTGAGCAACAACAGTTCCGAGGCGGTGTCGTAGCGGTAATAGCCCACCAGCATCCGCACCACCGACCAGTTCTTCTGCTCGACGTGACAGCCATCATTTTTGTTGCCCGGCCGCGACCGGGTGAAGGTGATCTTGCGGTTGGAGCACCACCAGAACAGGTCGTCATTGATGAATTCAGATCCGTTATCACTGTCCACGCCCAGAATCGGAAACGGCATCGCCTGCGCGATGTCATCCAGGGCTGCCTTGACACATTTCCCGGACCGCTCAGCCACCGAGCGGTTCTCCGTCCACCCGGTAGCGACGTCGGTGACCGTCAACGTCGAGATATGGCCCCCGCCCCGGATGCCGCCGTCATGCCAGACCGTGTCGATCTCGACGAATCCCGGTCGCGCGTCATCCCACTGGGCCCAGGTGCGCACCGGGATCTGGCTTTTGAGCAGCGATCCAGGCTTGGTACCCACCCGCCCACGCGGCCGTAGTTTCGCGCGCTCCCCAGCCAAGCGACGATCGATGGTGGCCGCCGACATCGACACCAGCAGCTCGGCGGTGCCCTCGTCGATCGTGAGCTCTCGAAAATGACGCAGAACACCGACCAGCTCACCGAGCATCGGCGCCAACCGCTTCCCGGCCGGCATGCCCAGTACCGTCCAGCACACCACCAGCGCCGCGATGACATCGTCGCCGTACTTCACCGGCCGCTGACTACGTGGGTGACGATCTTGGGCTGTAGCGCCGATTTCAGCGCTTTACGCGCATGGTTGCGATGCCACCCGGTGTTAGCGCACAACTCGTCCAGAATCCGGCTCTTCTCACCCTTGCTCGCCAGGATGTAGCGGACTGCGGTCGTCTCCGTTACTGCTCTGCGCTCGGCCAACGTCAACCCCATCACTTGGGCCTACGCGCGCATTCTCAATGAGGCAACGAATCACCCATACGCGCGCATTTCTGATGAGTCAACGCGGTCGGGGTGCGTTGCTATCATTAGCACATGTGTTCGAACAGTCGGGACGAGGTCGTCGAGGTCTTCGACGCGCTGACCGCCGGGCTGGACCGGGCGCTGGAACTGGACTTCGAGGTTTTGACACCGCGGGAGTGCATGGCGTTGTTGCGGCGCTGCGAGGTGCTGCGGCGCCGGCTGCCCGCCGTTGAGCACCCTCTGGTGAATCGGTTGGCCGCGGCCGATCCCGACGAGCTGGGCGGCAAGGCACGCTGGGTGCTCGCCGACGAACTGCATCTGACTCGCGGGGAGGCTGGGCGGCGCCTCACCGAAGCCGCTGAACTCGGTCCGCGACGCAGCCTGACCGGCGAGCCGCTGGACCCGGTGCGCCCGGTGGTGGCCACCGCCCAACGCCAGGGACGCATCGGGGTCGCGCATATCGCGGTGATCCGCTCGTTTTTCACCTACCTACCCGACGACATCGACGCCACCACCTTGGCGCGTGCCGAAGCAGAACTGACCGAGCTGGCCGCCGGCTACCGGCCCGATCAACTGGCCACCCTGGCCCACCGCATGGCCGATCACCTACACCCCGACGGCAACTACACCGACGAGGAACGCGCCAAACGCCGCAGCCTGGTGTTGGGCCCCCAAGACCGCGACGGCATGAGCCCCATCAGCGGCTACCTGGACCCGCACGCCCGTGCCACCCTCGATGCGGTGCTGGCCCGCTGGGCCGCCCCGGGCATGTGCAACCCCGACGACCCCGCACCCTGCGTAGCCGGCACGCCGACCCAGGCCCAGATCGACGCCGACGCCCGCAGCGCACCGCAACGCAACCATGACGCCCTGACCGCCATGGCACGTGCCCTGCTGGCCTCCGGGAATCTCGGCCAACACAATGGGCTGCCGGCCACCATCATCGTCTCGACCACCCTCGCCGAGCTAGAAGCCGGTACCGGTAAAGCCCACACCGGCGGCGGCACCTGGCTACCCATACGCGACGTCATCGCGATGGCCTCCCACGCCCACCACTACCTACGCATCTATGACGGCGCCAAAGAACTCGCGTTGTTCCACACCAAACGCCTGGCCTCACCCGGGCAGCGCATCGTGCTGTATGCCAAAGAGCGGGGCTGTAGCCACCCGGGCTGCCCCATCGGCGGCTACTACTGCGAAGTCCACCACGACACCGACTACGCCAAAACCGGGCGCACCGACATCCACGGGCTGAGCCTGCGCTGCGGCCCCCACCACCAACTCATCACCTCACACGGCTGGAAAACCCGCAAAGCCCACAACGGCACCACCGAAACCCTGCCCCCACCCCACCTCGACCACGGCCAACCCCGCACCAACCACTACCACCACCCCGAAAAACTCTTGCGCGACAACGACTCCAGCAAAGACGACGACGAAAATCCGTAGCCCGTTGCGGACCTGGGGGCTAACCCCTCACGGCGTCCTCGCCTGCCATCCGCAGTCCGGTGGCCAGGCCGTCCACCCAGATCGACACCATCAGCTCCAGCACCGGTGGGTGGTTGGACGGCATGAACATCTTGGTCAGTTTCTGGACGCGGGCGTGGGCAAGCTTCTGGAAGTCGCGGTCATCCAGCTCCGGGAACTCCAGGTACTCACTGCCGATCGCCGCGTTCTCTGCGGCCGTATACGCGTCCATGGCCACATCCGATCACCGCACCGGCTCGCAGCGGAAGGGGCGGAAGTCCCCAGCCGCCCGTCAGCCGCGGAGCCGCCCGGCCAATCGAGCGGTGAACTCGGCCACCTGGACCGGGCTGTCCAGTGCGAACCGGGCGGCGGTGGCGCGGTCGCCGTCGTCGGTGTGCCGCACCACGATTCCGGCGCCCGACAGATCGGCCACCGCGTCGAACGCGTCCTCGTCGGTGATGTCGTCGCCGAGGTACAGCGGCATCACCGGATCACCCTCGGGCAGCCGGTCCAGTATCCAGTGCAACGTGCGGCCCTTGTCCCAGTCGATCTCGGGGCGCAGCTCGATCACCTCGCGGCCGGTCGTCACCCGCAACTCCAAGCGCCGCCCGGCGTCACGCACCGCCGCCAACGCTTCTCCGACCCGATCCCGGGCCGCATTGCGGTAGTGGACCGCAACGGCGAATCGCTTGTGCTCCACCACGACTCCCGGCACCGACCCGAGCTGCTCGCGCAGCGACGCGGCCGCGCCGGCCAGCACCGGCACCGCGTCGGCGGCGGCGTCGTTCTGGTGATGGGCGCCGTCAGGGCCGGTCAGCTCGAAGCCGTGACTGCCTGCGTACCAGATCCCGGCCAGACCGACCCGCGCCCGCACATCGGCCAGATCGCGGCCGGACAGCACCGCGACCGGACACTGGGCGGCCAACGCGGCCAACGCATCCACCGCGCCCGCCACCGGCCGGGCCGCCTCGGGATCGTCGACGATCTCCGACAGCGTGCCGTCGAAGTCGAAGAAGGCCACCGGCCGGGTGAGTTCGCGCAACTCCGGGGCGGTCATCGCGTCGGGCAGCGCTGACATCGGCCGATCGCCGGTGCGCACCGCGATCTGGTCCGGGCCGGCCACCGTCGCGTCGCCGCCATCGTGTCCGACGCCGATTACCAGCGCGAAACCCGCACTACGGGCGGGGATTACGTCAGATTCGGCGTCGGTGAGCACCACACACCGGCCCGGGCGCACCCCCAGCCGGGCGGCCGCGGACACCAGCTCGGCGCCCGATGCCACCGGTTGGGCGTGAACCCCGGCCTGCTGCAGCCGCTCGGTCAGCGCCGCAGTTCCGTCACCTGCGTCGATGCGTAACAGCACCGCGTCGTGCCGGCGCGGGTCGATCGTGATGGGCAACTTCGGTCCGCCTTCTGTGAGTTCAACGATAGGTAGTCACCACGGTGTCACACCGCTTAGCGTGGAGGAGTGAACCCCGGAATCCTGGTCGGTGTCGACGGATCACCGTCGTCGAAGGCGGCGGTCGACTGGGCGGCCCGCGACGCCGTTCTGCACAACCTCCCGCTCTCCCTGGTCCATGTGCTGGCTCCGCCGGTGGTGATGACGTTCCCCGAGACGCCGATGCCGCCCGGCTACACCGAGTGGCAGCATGAACAGGGCGAACGCCACCTGAGGGAAGCCGCGAAGATCGCCGAGGCCCACAGCGCGGATCTGCGTGTCGACGCGGAGATCGTGGTCGGCTCGACGGTTCCGATGCTGGTGGAGATGAGCCGCGACGCCGCTCGGCTGGTGGTCGGGTCCCGCGGGCACGGGCTGCTGCGTCGCAGCCTGCTCGGCTCGGTCAGCTCGTCACTGGTCCGGCACGCGCACTGCCCGGTCGCGGTCATCCACGAAGGGCCTTCGGACGGCAACCCGCGCCCCGACACGGCGCCGGTGGTGGTCGGCATCGACGGCTCCCCGGTGTCGGAGGCCGCGACGGCGCTGGCGTTCGAGGAGGCCTCGCTGCGCGGGGTGGAACTGGTGGCGGTGTACGCCTGGCACGACACCGGAGTGCTCGACTTCCCCGGCATCGACGCGGCCGCAATGGAATCCGACGGCGAACTGGCACTGGCTGAGCGGCTGGCCGGGTGGCGGGAGCGCTACCCCGACGTCACGGTGCGCCGCGTGGTGGTCTGCGACCGGCCGGCAGACCAACTGGTCGAGCAGTCGCAACAGGCACAGCTAGTAGTGGTGGGCAGCCACGGCCGCGGCGGCTTCACCGGCATGCTGCTGGGCTCGGTCAGCCTGGCGGTAGTGCAGTCGGCGCATGCACCGGTGCTCGTCGTCCGTCCGGGGTCGTGAGGTTTCGGTCAGACCCGGCCGACGGAGACCGGCTCGGCGGCCGGGATCGGCGCGACCTGTTGGGCCACCGGGCTCGGCCGTGACCACACCCGCTGCGGCCACCAGAACCAGCGGCCCAGCAGCGCGGCGATCGACGGCGTCATGAACGAGCGGATCACCAGGGTGTCGATGATCAAGCCCAGTCCGATGGTGGAGCCCACCTGGCCGATCACCTTCAGGTCGGAGACCAGCATTGACATCATGGTGAAGGCGAACACCAGGCCCGCCGAGGTGACCACGGAGCCACTGCCGCCCATGGCGCGGATGATGCCCGTCTTGAGCCCGCCGCGCATCTCCTCCTTCATCCGGGAGACCAGCAGCAGGTTGTAGTCCGAGCCGACCGCCAACAGGATGATCACACTCATCGCCAGCACCATCCAGTGCAGATGCAGCCCGATGATGTGTTGCCAGACCAGCACCGAGATCCCGAATGAGGTGCCCAGTGAGAGCAGCACGGTGCCGACGATCACGGCCGAGGCCACGATCGCCCGGGTGATCAGCAGCATGATGATGAAGATCAGGCACAGCGAGGCGATGCCCGCGATCATCAGGTCCCAGGCCGACCCGTCCTTCATGTCCTTGAACATGGCCGCGGTGCCGCCGAGATAGACCCGGGAGCCCTCCAGCGGGGTGCCCTTGAGCGCCTCGTGCACGGCGTGCTTGATCGGCTCGATGTGGCTGACGCCCTCCGGGGACATCGGGTCGCCCTCGTGGCTGATGATGAACCGCACCGCATGCCCGTCGGGGGACAGGAACATCTTCATCCCGCGCTTGAAGTCGGGGTTGTCGAACGCTTCGGGCGGCAGATAGAACGAGTCGTCGTTCTTGGAGTCGTCGAACGCCTTGCCCATGGCGTTCTGGCCCTCCATCATCTTCTCCATCTGCAGCTGCAGGCCCTCCATGGTGGACTGCATCTTCAGCTGGGTGGTCCGCATGTTTTCCATGGTCTCGATCATCGGCGGCATGATCTCGAGCATCCGGGGCATCAGCCGGTCGAGGTTGTCGATGTCGGGCAGCACCAGCTCGAAATCCTCGGTCATCGCGTCGATGCCGTCCATCATGTCGAAGATGGACCGGATCGACCAGCAGATCGGGATGTCGAAACAGTGCGGCTCCCAATAGAAGTAGCTGCGCATCGGGCGCCACATGTCGTCGAAGTCGGCCATCTCGTCGCGCAGCTTCTGAATGTCGCCGAGCATGATGTGCATCTTCTGGGCCATGCTGTGGGTGGTCGCCGACATCTCGCGGGTCACCTCGAGCATCGCCTTCATGCTGTCGACGGAGACCTGCATGTCCTCACCCATTTTCAGCATGCGTTTCATGCTGTCGAGCTGGTACTTCATGTTCAGCTGCTGGGTGGTGCCCTGCATGCTCATCGCGAACGGGATCGTGGTGTGTTCGATCGGCGTGCCCAGCGGCCGGGTGATGGTCTGCACCCGTCCGACACCCGATACCTCGAATACTCGCTTGGCGATCCGGTTGATGACCAGGAAGTCGGCCGGGTTGCGCAGGTCGTGATCGGTTTCGATCATCAACAGCTCCGGGTTCATCCGGGCCTGGGAGAAGTGCCGGTCGGCGGCGGCGTAGCCGATGTTGGCCGGTACGTAGTCCGGCATGTACTCGCGGTCGTTGTAGTTGGTCTCATACCCCGGCAGGGTGAGCAGCCCGACCAGGCAGACCGCGGTGGTGGCCACCAGCACCGGCCCCGGCCAGCGCACGATCATCGCGCCCAGCCGCCGCCAGGCGCGGATCCGCATCGTCCGCTTGGGCTCGAGCATTCCGAAGCGGCTGGCCACCGCCACCACCGCGGCACCGAAGGTCAGGGCCGCCAACGTCACCACCACCATGCCGATGGCCAGTGGGACACCCAGCGACTTGAAGTAGGGCAATCGGGTGAATGACAGGCAGAAGGTCGCACCGGCAATGGTCAGCCCCGAGCCCAGGATCACGTGCGCGGTGCCGTGATACATGGTGTGGAAGGCCGACTCCTTGTCCTCGCCGAGCGACCGCGCTTCCTGATAGCGGCCGAGCAGGAAGATCGCGTAGTCCGTCGAGGCGGCGATGGCCAGCGTCACCAACAGGTTCACCGCGAACGTCGATAGGCCGATGATGTTGTAGAAGCCGAGCACGGCCACCACGCCGCGGGCCGCGGCCAGCTCGAACACCACCATGCCCAGCACCAGCAGCACGGTGCCGATCGACCGGTAGAAATTCAGCAGCATCACGATGATCACCACGAACGTCAGCGAGGTGATGACCTTCAGGCTCTTGTCGCCGGCGATGTGCTGGTCGGCGTTGAGGGCGGCCCCGCCGGTGACGTAGGCGTGTACGCCGGGCGGTGCCGGGGTGTCGGCGATGATCTTCTGGACGGACTTGACCGAGTCGTTGGCCAGGGTCTCGCCCATGTTGCCGGCCAGGTACACCTGCACGTAGGCGGCCTTGCCGTCCGGGCTCTGCGACCCCGCCGCGGTCAGCGGGTCACTCCAGAAGTCCTGGATGTGCTCGACGTGCTCGGTGTCGGCCTCCATCTTGGTGACCAGCTCGTCGTAGTAGGCGTGCGCGTCGTCGCCGAGCGGCTCGTCGCCTTCGAGCACCACCATCGCCGAGCTGTCCGACTTGAACTCGTCGAAGACCTTGCCGAT
Organism: Mycolicibacter terrae; assembly: GCF_010727125.1. NCBI lineage: Bacteria > Bacillati > Actinomycetota > Actinomycetes > Mycobacteriales > Mycobacteriaceae > Mycobacterium > Mycobacterium terrae. The sequence goes on from NZ_AP022564.1 coordinate 879,133, forward strand.
GCGCATCATCGCGATCATCGAGGGGGCGTCTTTGGGGGCCATCGACACCGCGCGCATCGCCCCGACCTCGTCGAGTTGCGGCACGATCACGTTCACCAACACGGTGATCGCCAACCAGGCCAGGATGAGCGGTACCGCCAGCCGGCGGATCCATGTCGCTATGGCGCCGCGGTGGGGCGGCTGCGCCGCCGGCAGCGTGTCGGTGGGGGCGTCGTCGCTGAGGTGTTTGCTCATCCTGATTTCACAATGCAGAAGGTCTGGGCGCTCACGGGGCTGCTGGAGATTCGTTCGTCTTTGAGCTCGCCGTCGATGGTGACCCGACAGCCGATGGTGCTGCCGTCACCCTGCGCGACGATGTTGGGGCTCACCGCCGGATTGGTGGTCGACAGCGTCAGTGACCACGGCAGGGCGGCGCCGTCGACCCGCTGCGGAAGAGCTTCCAGGTCGAGATAGTTGATGTCGGCGTAGGTCCCGTCCGGACTGAAGATGTCATAGACCACGACTTTGGGGTGAAACGGCTTGGTGTCCTCGAACGGGGCCGCGCTGTTGCCGCTGTCATCACCGCCGAAATAGCCGCGAATGCGATTCACGACGAACCCCCCGACCATGAGAACCAACACGATGAGCAGCGGTAACCACGCGCGCCTGACAACGCCGAACATCAAGAATTGCCTTTCGGGTGGTGCCGGAATCTGACACAGATTAGTGCATCAAAGTTCTTTTCAACACTCAAGGGGGCGCGAATCGCACACACGTTCGATATCGTGGTGGGGGTGAGCTGGGGCAGTGGGCCGCCGAGCTGGGCGGAAATGGAGCGAGTGCTCAATGGTAAGCCTCGTCACACCGATCAGCCGGCCGGTGTGTCGGCCGATCGCGGGTCGGCGCCGCGGCCGGAGCGGCCCCGGCCGGCTGGCCCGACGGGGTCTTTCACGCCTTATGCCGAGTTGCACGCGCACTCCGCCTACAGCTTCCTGGACGGGGCCAGCACGCCGCAGGAGCTGGTCGCCGAGGCCGCCCGGCTGGGCCTGCGGGCGATCGCGCTGACCGACCACAACGGTTTGTACGGGGTGGTGCGGTTCGCCGAAGCGGCCGCCGAGCTGGCCGCCGCGGGACACCAGATAGCCACCGTCTTCGGCGCCGAGCTGTCGCTGGGTTCTTCTCCCTGTGCCGGGACTTTCAAGGCCCGCACCGACGACCCGGACCCGCCCGGCCCGCACCTGCTGGTGCTGGCCCGCGGCCCGGAGGGCTACCGGCGGTTGTCACGGCAGATCGCCGCCGCACACCTGGCCGGCGAAAAGGACAGGCCGCGTTTCGATCTGGACACGCTGACCGAGGCGGCCGGCGGGCACTGGCACATCCTGACCGGATGCCGCAAGGGGCATGTCCGCCAGGCGCTGGCCACCGGCGGCCCGGACGCGGCCGCGGCGGCGCTGGCCGATCTGGTGGACCGGTTCGGGGCCGCGCGGGTCAGTGTCGAGCTGACCCGGCACGGCGATCCCTGCGACGACGAGCGCAACGCAGCCCTGGCGGCGCTGGCGCCCCGATTCGGGGTTTCGGTGGTGGCCACCACCGCAGCACATTTCGCCGGGCCGGGCCGGGGCCGGCTGGCGATGGCGATGGGGGCGATCCGGGCCCGGCAGTCCCTGGATGCCGCCGCCGGCCGGCTGGCTCCGCTCGGCGGTGCGCACCTGCGCTCCGGCGCGGAGATGGCCCGGTTGTTCGCGACGCACCCGTCGGCGGTGCCGGCGGCGGCCGAACTCGGTGAACAGTGCGCGTTTTCGCTGTCGCTGATCGCCCCGCAGCTGCCGCCGTTTCACGTCCCGGACGGACACACCGAGGGCAGCTGGCTGCGGCAGCTGACGCTGGCCGGCGCCGCCGAACGCTATGGCCCGCCCGGGGGAGCGCCGCGCGCCTATGCTCAGATCGATCGTGAGCTGGAAGTCATTGCCCAGCTGGGGTTTCCGGGTTACTTCCTGGTGGTGCACGACATCACCCGGTTCTGTCGGGAAAGCGACATCCTGTGCCAGGGCCGGGGATCGGCGGCCAACTCCGCGGTCTGCTACGCCCTCGGTGTCACCGCGGTGGATCCGGTGGCCAACGGGCTGCTGTTCGAGCGGTTCCTGTCCCCGGCCCGAGACGGGCCGCCCGACATCGACATCGACATCGAGTCGGATCGCCGCGAAGAGGTGATCCAGTACGTCTACGGCAAATACGGCCGCGACCACGCCGCCCAGGTCGCCAATGTCATCACCTACCGGGGTCGCAGCGCTGTGCGGGACATGGCCCGCGCGCTGGGCTACTCGCCGGGCCAGCAGGACGCCTGGAGCAAGCAGCTGGGCCGGTGGGGTGCATTGAATCATGCCGACGACGCTGATATCGAAGGCATCCCCGGGCAGGTGATCGACTTGGCCACCCAGATCGCCGACCTGCCAAGGCATCTGGGTATCCACTCCGGCGGCATGGTGATCTGTGACCGCCCGATCGCCGATGTGTGCCCGGTGGAATGGGCGCGGATGCCCGGCCGCAGTGTGCTGCAGTGGGACAAAGACGACTGTGCGGCAATCGGTCTGGTGAAATTCGATCTGCTGGGGCTGGGCATGCTCTCCGCGCTGCACTACGCGATCGACCTGGTGGCCGAGCATAAGGGTATCGAGGTGGACCTGGCCGCAATCGATCTGTCCGAGCCGGCGGTGTATGAGATGCTGGCCCGCGCCGACTCGGTCGGGGTGTTCCAGGTGGAGTCGCGCGCGCAGATGGCCACTCTGCCGCGGCTGCGCCCACGGGTGTTCTACGACCTGGTGGTGGAAGTGGCGCTGATCCGCCCTGGGCCGATCCAGGGCGGGTCGGTGCATCCCTACATTCGCCGTCGCAACGGCATCGACCCGGTGACCTACGAGCATCCGAGCATGGAGCGGGCACTGCGAAAAACCCTGGGAATTCCGTTGTTCCAGGAGCAGTTGATGACGCTGGCGGTGGACTGCGCCGGATTCACCGCGGCCGAAGCCGACCAGCTGCGGCGCGCGATGGGCTCCAAGCGGTCCCCGGAGCGGATGCGCCGGCTGCGGAGTAGGTTCTACGACGGCATGGCCGAGTGTCACGGCATCACCGGCGCGGTGGCCGACCGGATCTACGAAAAGCTGGAAGCCTTCGCCAACTACGGGTTTCCGGAGAGTCACGCGATGAGCTTCGCGTCGCTGGTGTTCTACTCGGCCTGGTTCAAGCTGCACCACCCGGCGGCGTTCTGCGCCGCGCTGCTGCGGGCTCAGCCGATGGGCTTCTATTCGCCGCAGTCGCTGGTCGCCGACGCCCGCCGGCACGGGGTCGTGGTGCACCGCCCCGACGTCAACGCCAGCCTGGCGCACGCCACGCTGGCCGAAGCCGGTACGCAGGTCCGGCTCGGGTTGGGTGCGGTCCGTGGCATCGGTACCGACCTCGCCGAGCGGCTGGTGGCCGACCGCGAGGCTCATGGGCCGTTCGCTTCGATGTTGGATTTGACTGCGCGGGTTCAGCTTTCTGCCCCGCAGGCCGAGGCGTTGGCGACCGCCGGCGCGTTCGGCTGCTTCGGCATGGCGCGTCGCGAGGCATTGTGGGCGGCTGGGGCGGCGGCGGGTCAGCGGCCGGACCGGTTGCCCGGGGTGGGGGTGTCCGGATTTGATGGGCAGACTCCGGCACTGCCCGGGATGAGCCAGATCGAACTGTCCGCCGCCGACGTGTGGGCCACCGGGGTGTCTCCGGACAGCTTCCCGACCCAGTTCCTGCGCGCCGACCTCGACGCGGTCGGGGTCGTTCCGGCCGGGCAACTCACCGCCGTCCCCGACGGCACCCGGGTGCTGGTGGCCGGCGCCGTGACGCACCGGCAGCGGCCGGCGACCGCCCGCGGGGTGACGTTCGTCAATCTCGAGGACGAGACCGGGATGGTCAACGTGCTGTGCACGCCGGGGGTGTGGACGCGGCATCGCCGATTGGCGCAGACCGCGACGGCGCTGTTGATCCGCGGGCGGGTGCAGAACGCCAGCGGGGCAGTCACTGTGCTGGCCGAGCGGCTGGGCGCCCTCGAGTTGGTGGTGGGGTCGCGGTCCCGGGACTTCCGCTGACACCCGAGGGCGGCCCGTCGCGACAAATGGCATCGATTACCCTCAGCTCAGGATCCCGCACGCTGAGCTTCACACGCAATCGGAGCAGTGGATGCCGGGATGCCACACCTGGGGGAGACAGATGCTGACAGCGAATAGGGCGCCGCTGCGCCGCATGCAACCGGAAACACCGTCCATGGCGGTCGGGACCTTGGAACGGCAGTACATCGATCTGGACTGCGGGCGCGTCTCCTACCTGCGCCACGGCAGTGGACCAAAGCTGTTGCTGGTTCACGGGATTCCCACCTCCTCCCGGTTGTGGGAACCGCTGTTGGGCACGCTGGGCGAGCACTACGACTGCATCGTGCCGGACCTGCTCGGCCTGGGGCGATCCGCGCCCAACGCCGACGCCGACCTGTCCAGCCCCGGCCAGGCGACGATGCTGTCGCAACTGCTGGACGGCCTGGGTATCGACGAAACCTACGCGGTCTTTCACGATCAGGGCGGCTCACACGGCCAGCAGTTCCTGAAGCGCCATGGCGCGCGCGTCAAGGCCGTCGTCTTCACCGACGTTGTCTGCTACGACAATTGGCTGGTCCCGATGATCAGTGTCACGGTCTGGCTGGCTCGGCACCGGCTCATCCCGCTGCTCTCCGGAATACGGCTCCTGCAGTTCATCTTGAAGCGGCACAGTCTGCCGCAGACCATCGTGCGCGGCCGTTTTCCCGCCGCGCTGGCCCAGGACTGGTTCGCGGCCTTGGACCGGGGCGGCCAACTGCGGCGCGACTGGATCCGCTATGTGATCGCGCAATCGCCGCACTGGACGCTCGATGCGGTCCCGGCATTGCAGTCCTGGACCAAACCGGCGCGGGTGATCTGGGCCGCGGAGGATTGCTTCTTGCCGCCCTCCTGGGGAGTACGGCTGGCCCACGATATTCCCGGCTCGCCCGACGACGTCAAGCTGCTGCCGTTTGCAAGCCACTTCTGGCAGGCCGAGATTCCGCAGACCGGTGCGCGGGCCATCCTCGAGTTTTTCAACGGACTGGACGACCACCCGTCCGCGCCTCGGGCTTAGGCGATGCCGTAGTACGCGGCAGGCATTGCGGACATTCACAGTAAAGCTTCGATAGTCTCGCCACATGTCACTCAACTTGTCCGCAGACGAAGTCCTGACCACCACCCGATCGGTTCGCAAGCGACTCGACTTCGACAAGCCCGTTCCGCGTGAGGTGCTCATGGAGTGCCTCGAGATCGCCCTGCAGGCGCCCACCGGCTCCAACGCCCAGGGTTGGCAATGGATGTTCGTCACCGACCCGGTCAAGAAGCAGGCCATCGCCGACATCTACCGCGCCAACGCCATGCCGTATCTGAACCAGATGAAGCCCGACTATGGCGAGGGTGACGTGCGCGGCGAGCGAATGGAGTTCGTCAGCGGCTCGGCCAAGTACCTGGCCGAGCACCTGCAGGACGCGCCGGTGATGCTGATCCCGTGTCTGGAAGGCCGGCCGGAGAAGGCGCCGCTGGGCATCAGCGCGTCGTTCTGGGCATCGCTGTTCCCGGCCGCGTGGAGCTACTGCCTGGCGTTGCGCAACCGCGGGCTGGGGTCGTGCTGGACGACGCTGCACCTGCTCGAGGACGGTGAGAAGCAGACCGCCGAGGTGCTCGGCATTCCTTACGAGCAGTACAGCCAGGGTGGGTTGTTCCCGATCGCCTACACCAAGGGCACCGACTTCAAGCCGGCCAAGCGGCTGCCGGCCGAGCAGGTCGCGCACTTCGACAGTTGGTGATCCCGCACTGATCGCGGACTATTACACCCCGCCGGCGAACCCGTGCTGGCGCCAGGCCTCGTAGGCCGCGACCGCGGCGGCATTGGACAGGTTCAGCGAGCGCCGGCCGGGCAGCATCGGGATGCGCACCTGCCCGGTGATGTGGGGATCGGCCAGGGTCGCCGCATCCAGGCCGTCGGGCTCGGGACCGAACATCAGCACGTCGCCGGCTTGATATCGCACGTCGGCGAACGAGGTTTCGGTGTGGGAGGTGAAGGCGAACACCCGGGCCGGCATCAGCGCCGCCCAGGCGGCCGACAACGACGGGTGCACGGTGACCGCCGCCAGGTCGTGATAGTCCAGCCCGGCGCGGCGCAGTTTGGGTTCGGACAGGTCGAAGCCCAGCGGCTCCACCAGATGCAGCTCGGCGCCGGTGGCCGCCACCATCCGGATCGCGTTGCCGGTATTGGGCGGGATGCGCGGCGAATAGAACATCACCCGGAACACGCAGCTGAGGTTACGGCGTGGTGCAGGTGCCCCGGCCCGGGGCTGCCGAGACACGAAACCATCTCGGGAGCTGTGCCTTTTCGGTAAAGGCTATGGTGATGGCACGCGCAGACTGCCATACTCGTCGAATTGCCGACGTAGGACGGCCCAGATCAAGGCGGGTCTCACACCGCTGACGGTTCAGCGGGTGCGACGCGCCGGAAGCTCCGATGAATGAAGGCGCAAACGGTGAATTTCAGCCGAGCGGTCGGTGAGCCGGCCGGCGAGCGGTGACGCTCTTCGACCACCCGGAAGGGGTGGACCCGGCACTCGGCGACCGTGCGGCCCAACCGGACGCGGCGGTGATGAAACGCCCGTCGCGGTGGTCGGTGGGCAACTGGCCGGTGCGGTGGAAGGTGCTGGCGATCGCCCTGCTGCCGATGGTGCTGGCCGGGGTTTTCGGCGGGCTGCGGGTCTCCGGTGCGCTCTCTGAGGCCAACCGGCTCCAGCTGGTCGCCGACCGCGCCGAGATGATCCCGGCGATCACCAATTACATGTCGGCGCTGGGCGACGCGCTGGTGGCCGCCTCCTCCGACGGCGACGCCGAGGGCGCCAGGAAGAACTTCGAGAACCGCAAGTACGAGTTGCAGTCGCGGCTGTCGCACACCGACGTCGCGACCGATGTGCGGTCCGGGGTGAGCACCCTGATCGAGCGCGGCCAGGGCCTGCTGGATCTGGTGTCGACCACCGGCGTGGGCCTGCGCGATGAGGTGACCGGCTACGCGCCGATCCTGCTCACCGCCGAGGACGCCATCACCGGGTCGGTGCGTCTGGACAGTGAACGGATCCGGTCGCAGACCGAGGGCCTGAGCCGCGCCGTCGGCGCCCGCGGTCAGATGATGATGCAGGAACTGCTGGTCAACCGGGGCGGTGAGCTTCCCGACCCGGAACTGCGCAGCTCGATGATGACCTTGGCCGGCACCGAGCCCTCGACGCTGTTCGGGATGAGCGAGGTACTCGGCGTCGACTCCCCGGACGCCAAGACCCTGCAGCAGCAGCTGGTGACCCGGATGGCGATCCTGTCCGACCCCGAACAGGTGCTGCCCAACAACCCGGTGCTGCGGGAGTCCATCCGCACCACCGACCAGATCGCCGCGCGGCTGATCGCCGAGAACACCGGGGCGGTGACCAAGGCGGTGGAGGACCGCGCCGCCGACCGGCGCGCCGCCGCCATCCGCGACATCGCGCTGGTGCTGGCCGCGATCATCGCCACGCTGCTGGCGGTGTGGTTGGTGGCACGCTCGCTGGTCCGGCCGCTGCGCACCCTGCGGGACAGCGCGTTGCAGGTCGCGCACGGCGACCTCGAGCACGAGATCGCCCGGGTGCGCGCCGGCGACGAACGCGAACCCGCGCCGCTGCCGGTCTACACCACCGAGGAGGTCGGTCAGGTAGCCCACGCCGTCGACGAACTGCACGCGCAGGCGCTGCTGCTGGCCGGTGACGAGGCCCGGCTTCGGCGCCTGGTCAACGAGATGTTCGAGACGATGTCGCGGCGCAACCGGTCCCTGGTCGACCAGCAGTTGGCGCTCATCGACCGGCTGGAGCGCAACGAGGACGACCCGGACCGCCTGGAGAGCCTGTTCCGCCTGGACCACCTCGCCGCCCGGATGCGACGCAACGGGGCGAACCTGCTGGTGCTGGCGGGTGCCCGGGTGCCGCATGAGCGTGGCCGGCCGGTGTCCCTGGCGACGCTGATCAGCGCCGCCGCCTCGGAGGTGGAGGGCTATCACCGGGTGCAGACGGTGTTGGTGCCCGAGGTCACGGTGATCGGCGCCGCGGCGGGCGACGGCGTGCACCTGCTCGCGGAGCTGATCGACAACGCCCTGCGCTATTCGCCGCCGACGGAGCCGGTGCGGGTGGTCGCCGGTTTCGAGAACGACGGCGGGGTGGTGGTCGAGGTGGTCGACGCCGGCTTGGGGATGACCGACGCCGACCTGCGGATGGCCAACATGCGGCTGGCGTCCGGCGGTGAGTTCAGTCCGGAGAACGCCCGCCACATGGGTCTGTTCGTGATCTCCCGGCTGGCGCACCGGCATGGGATCGAGGTCCGGTTGTTCCCGGCGTCGCGGGGCGCGCGCGGCATCACCGCCGAGGTCTACCTACCGCCGCACCTGCTGATCCACCGGGCCGCTGAAGAACCGGTCGCGCCGCAGCGCCCGACGCTCACCGAGCCCGCTTGGCAGGCGGCGCAGCACTACCCGTCCGAGCCTGAGGCATACCAGCCTTACGAGGACCAGTCCTACGAGTACCAGCCCGAAGAGATTCAGCACCAGCCGTATGTGCATCCCGAGGACACCGACCCCGGTCCCGTCGTCTCGTTGCTGCCGCGCCGTACTCCGGGTTCCAGTGGCATCACCGGGGTCCCCGACGAGCAGCCGGTGCAGTCGCCGGCCGACGCCGGCCGGGTGCGTCGCGAGCTGCCGCAGCCCTGGTGGGAGGCCGACGAGGCCGGAGCGGGCACCGACGCGCCAGCGTCGGACCAGGCGCCGGAACCGGTCGAAGAGGACTTCGGTGAGCCCGAGCCGGTGGTCGAGAAGACTTCTCCGGCAGACACCTCGGCATACTTCGCGGCGCGGACTCGAGTCGAGAGCGCCGCGAACGACCCCGACACCGACACGATCTATCAGCGGATGCTCTCGGAATCGGTGGGCAACGATCCCAACGACCCGAGCCTGCGCGCCGATCTGGACTGGCAGTCGGTGTGGGACCGCGGCTGGTCGGTGGCCGCCGAGGTGGAGAACATGCCGGTTGTCGCCCACACCGAGCACGGCCTGCCGGTCCGCGAACCCGGCGCCCGACTGGTGCCCGGCTCGGCCGAAGCCGAGACACCGCCGGAGCACCCGCACGATCCGGCGCACCGTCCGGGCGACCTCGGTGAGCCGGTAGCATCCAACGGCGGGCGACACGGGCCCGCCCATGAAGCGCCGGAGCGGGATCCCGCGGCGATCCGCGCCTCGATCAGCAGCCACTTCGGCGGGGTGCGGGCCGCGAGGTCGCACGCCCGGGAAGACGGACTCGACACCGACCAGGGGCAGAACCAGCAATGACTTTCCCCACTGACCACAGTGACCAGCGGCGCACCCCCGAGGGCTCTCTTGACTGGCTGGTGACCAACTTCGCCCGCGAGGTACCCGGGGTTTCGCACGCGGTGCTGGTGTCCGTCGACGGGCTCACGGTCGCGGCCAGCGAGCACCTGCCCCAGGAGCGGGCCGACCAGCTCGCCGCGGTGGCGTCCGGATTGGCCAGCCTGGCAAGCGGAGCGGCCCAGTTGTTCGAGGGCGGGCGGGTGCTGCAGTCGGTGGTGGAGATGGAGCACGGCTACCTGTTGCTGATGCGGGTCGGTGACGGTTCGCACCTGGCGACACTGGCGAGCGCCTCCTGTGACATCGGCCAGATCGGCTACGAGATGGCGGTCCTGGTGGAAAGGGTCGGCGCGGTGGTGCAGTCGGCGCGCCGGTCGGCGTCGTCTCCGGGTGGCCGCGCGTGAGGCATCGGTGAATGGTGATGGACACGTTCGAGCCGGATGTCCCGGAGCCCGTGGAGGCCGAAGCCAACCTGGTACGCCCGTATACGCTGACCGCCGGTAGGACCCACACCGACGTCAGCCTCCCGCTGGAAGCCCCGGTGCAGGCCCTGCGGTCGGCGCACCCCAACCAGTGGCCCGCCAGCGATCCGCGCGGCCGGATCGTCGAGCTGTGTCAGGCGGCCCCGTCGGTCGCCGAGATCTCCGCGCGGCTGGACCTGCCGCTGGGTGTTGCGCGCGTCCTGGTGGGGGATCTGGTCACCTCGGGTTACCTTCGGGTGCGTCGCACGCTGAACGAGGCGTCCACCCGGGACGAACGCCGAGAACTGATAGGAAGGACGCTCCGTGGCCTACGAGCGCTCGGATAGGCCGGGCGGCGCAAGGGATTCAGCGTCGACCAAGATCGTCATCGCCGGCGGGTTCGGGGTCGGCAAGACCACGTTCGTCGGCACGGTCTCGGAGATCATGCCGCTGCGCACCGAGGCGCTGGTCACCGACGCCTCGGCGGCCGTCGACACGCTGGAGGGCACCCCGGACAAGCGGACCACCACGGTGGCGATGGACTTCGGCCGCATCACGCTGGCCGACGACCTGGTGCTGTACCTGTTCGGCACGCCCGGTCAGCGCCGGTTCTGGTTCATGTGGGACGACCTGGTGCGCGGCGCGATCGGGGCGATCATCCTGGCCGACTGCCGGCGGCTGCAGGACAGCTTCGCGGCCGTCGACTACTTCGAGCACCGCAACCTGCCGTTCCTGATCGCGGTCAACGAGTTCGAGGGTGCACCGCGCTATCCGGTGGCCGCCGTGCGCAAGGCGCTCACCCTGGCTGATCACATCCCGGTGATCGCCGTCGACGCGCGCGACCAACGGTCCGCCCGCGACGCGCTGATCGCGATCAGCGAGTACGCGCTGTCGACCCTGGCGCCCGCGCAGGGCTGAGCCTCAGCGCTTGAGCCGGATCTTCCACCACACCACCGCGGTGTAGAACACCGACAGCAGCGCCAGCATCCCCATGTCCAGCAGCCAGATGCCCTTGGTGTGGTCCCACAGGTGGTCCTTGGGGATCTGCGGCACGTTGACCAGCTTGTTGAAGTCGATCGCGGAAGCGCCTGCGGCGTAGCCCCATCGGCCGGGAGTCAGCCAGGCGGCTTGGGAGAGCCCGATCCGTCCGGTCACCGGGATCATGCCGCCGGCCAGCACCAGCTGCGACATGATCGACACCACCAGCATCGGCATGATCTGCTCGTTGGACTGCGCGAACGACGACAGGGCCAGACCGAGAACCGCTGAGGCCACACAGGTTCCGGCGACCGCGAGGAACAGGTCCAGGTTCGCGCTGCCGAACATCACCGCGCCCTGCGTCGGCCCGCCTTTGCCCAGAATCACGATGATGGTGGCGATCGCGCCCTGCGCGGTGGCGAACGCGCAGAAGACCGCGACCTTGGCCAGCAGGTAGGCCATTGTCGACAAGCCCACGGCCTGTTCGCGTTTGAAGATCGGGCGTTCCCCGATCAGATCTCGAATGGTCAACGCGGTGCCCATGAAGACCGCGCCGATGATGAGCAGCACCATGATGTACTGCGGCTCGGTCGGAGCGTCGGGCCCCGGCATGCCCAGCCCGCCTTTGCCTTTCACTGTCAGCGACAACCCGCCCACGATAAAGGGAAGCACGGCCAAGAAGATCGAGTAGCCCCGGTCGGAGACGATCAGCCTGACCTGCCGGCGCGCGATCGTCGACAACTGTTTTCGGAGGCTCTCCGGTGGCGGGCTGCCCAGATCGGCGGGCGGCGTCGCGGGAACCGAGGCGGGGGCGCCATGGTGGCCGCCTTCCCGCTCCAGGAAACGCCGGTTGGCCTCGTCGGGGTCGGCGCCGACGTTGGCGAAGATGTCGGCGTAGTTGTCGGCGCCCATCGCGTTGAACACCTCTTTGGGCGGGCCGCAGTAGGCGGTCTTGCCGCCGGGGGCCACCAGCAGAATCTGGTCGCAGACATCCAGATAGGACACCGAGTGGGTGACCACCAGTACGACGCGTCCGGCGTCGGCCAGCCCGCGCAGCATCAGCATCACCTGCCGGTCCAGCGCCGGGTCCAGGCCCGAGGTGGGCTCGTCGAGGATCAGCAGTGACGGCCCGGTCAGCAGCTCCAATGCCACCGAGGCACGTTTGCGCTGGCCGCCGGAGAGTTTGTCGACGCGGGTGTCGGCGTGCTTGGTCAACTCGAGTTCCTCGAGCACCTGGGCCACCGCCCGGTCCCGGTCGGCTTTGGTGCTGTCCGGCGGCAGCCGCAGCTCGGCGGCGTAGCCCAGCGCCTGGTTGACCGTGAGCTGCCGGTGCACCACGTCGTCCTGCGGCACCATCCCGATCCGGCTGCGCAGCGAGGCGTACTCGGTGTGGATGTTGTGGCCCTCGAAGGTGACCGAACCGGCCGTCGGTCTGGTGTAGCCGGCGATCAGCCGTGACAGCGTCGTCTTGCCGGCACCCGAGCCCCCGATGATCGCGGTCAGGGTGCCCGGCCGCGCGGTGAGCGAGATGTTGTTGAGCAGCCGCTTGCCGCCCTCGACGTCGAAGCAGACGTCGCGGACTTCAAGCCCTCCAGACTTCGAGGCGGCCTCGGTGCGCCGCAGCAGGGTGCCGCCGGTGAACTCCAGGTCGACGTTGCCGATGGTGACCACGTCGCCCTCGGTGAGGATCGCCGAGCCGATCCGGACACCGTTGACGAACGTGCCGTTGATGCTTCGGCTGTCGCGGATCTCGGTGCCCAGCGGGGTCGGGATCAGCATCGCGTGGTGCCGGGAGGCCAGCACGTCGGAGATGACGACGTCGTTGTCGGTGGCGCGGCCGATGGTCAGCGCGCCGGCCGGTGCCTCCGGCGGTGCGGCGGAACCGGGCCGCAGGATATCGATCATCCGGGTGGCGAGGTTGGCGACCTCCGGCGGCTTCGCCGCCACCGGCGCCATCCGGGTGGACGGCTGCCGCGCCGGAAACACCTCGGCGGCGGGCGCCGAGGGCGGGTAGCCGGGCCGCAATGCGGCCTCGCCCGCCGACGAACCGACCGGTGCGGCCGGCCCGGCCGCACCGGAAGGGTATGCCGGCTGCCGGTGCGTGGGAGGCGGCGGCTGATGCGGCGGCGGGGCGGGCCGGTAGGGCTGCTGCACGCCGGGGTGCCCTGCCGAACGTGGGTCCTGGTAGAGCGCGGGGTCGGGATGGGACGGCCAGCCCTGCTGCTGCGGTGGCCGGCCCGGGCGCGCGATGCCCGGCTGGGGCAGCTGGATCGAGACGGTCTGCGGTGGCCGACCGGCGAGGCCCTGGTGCCGTCCGACCTCGAAGGCGACCCGCGGCCCGTCGGGGTTGCCGAGGTTGACGACCTGGCCGTCGCGGATGTCGACGACCGGCACCCGCTGGCCGTTGACGTAGATGCCGTTCAGTGAGCCGTTGTCGATCCCCAGCCATCTGCCCTGCTCGAAGCGCAGCAGCAGATGCGCGCGGGAGACCAGGGGGTGGGGGATGCGGATATCGGCGCGCAGGTCACGCCCGATGACCACATCGTGGCCTGCGGAGAACGTGCCTTGCGACCCGTCGTATCGCACGGTCAGCACCGGCGGAGCAGGGTGACTCATTGGATCAACTGTATCGGGCGGACCGAAGGGGCCGCCTGTCCACCGCGCCGCGAGTCGGCGCGGATCCTCAGCGCAGCGAGTCCGGTGCGCCGGTGACGACGCAGTGGGTGCGCTGATAGATCGTCGGCATGCACTGGTTGCAGTGAATGCATTCCGACTGCGTCGCCGGCTCGGCGGCGATCCGGTTGATCAGATCCGGTTCGGCCAGCAGCGCCCGGGCCATCGCGACGAATTCGAAGCCCTCGGCCATCGCCTGATCCATGGTCTCGCGGTTGGTGATGCCGCCGAGCAGGATCAACGGCAACGACAGCTCGGCGCGGAACAGTCGGGCGTCGTCCAGCAGGTAGGCGTCGGTGTAGGGGTATTCCCGCAGGAACTTCTTGCCGGTCATCCGCATGCCCCAGCTCAACGGCGGCGGGAAGACACTCGCGAACTCCTTGACCGGGGCGTGTCCGCGGAACAGGTACATCGGGTTGACCAGGGAGCTGCCGGCGGTCAGTTCCAGGGCGTCCAGGCCGCCGTCGTCCTGCAGCCACTTCGCGGTGGTCAGCGACTCGTCCAGGCTGATGCCGCCGCGCACCCCATCGGACATGTTCAGCTTCGCCGTCACCGCCATCTGACCGCCCACCGCCTGGTGGACCGCCTGCACGATCCCGCGGGCCACCTTGGCGCGGTTGGCCAACGAGCCGCCGAACTCGTCGGAGCGGCGGTTGATCAGCGGGCTCAGAAACGAGCTGGCCAGATAGTTGTGGCCGAGGTGGATCTCGACGGCGTCGAAGCCGGCGTCGAGGGCATAGCGGGCAGCGTCGGCGTGCTGGGTGATGACTTCGTTGATGTCGTCGCGGGTGGCCTTCTTGGCGAACCGCATGCCGATCGGATTGAAGAACCGCACCGGTGCCAGGGCGCGGGCCTTGTTCGAGCGGGCGTCGGCGACCGGGCCGGCGTGGCCGATCTGCGCGCTGACGGCCGCCCCCTCCGCGTGCACGGCGTCGGTGAGCCGGCGCAGCCCGGGGACGGCCTCCGGACGCATCCACAGCCCGTCGTCGGAGGTGCGGCCGCCGCGGGCCACCGCGCAGTACGCGACCGTGGTCATGCCGACCCCGCCGGCAGCCGGCAGGCGGTGGTATTCGATCAGGTCGTCGGAGACCAGCGCATCAGGGGTGCGGTTTTCGAAGGTGGCCGCCTTGATGACCCGGTTCCGCAGGGTGATCGGACCGAGCTTTGCGGGGCTGAAGACGTCGGGCGTGGGCATATCGGGAGAGTACGCGGGCGGGCGTGCCAGACTGTTCGCGTGGGTGCGATCACGTTGGACGGCAAGGTCACGCGCGACGAGATCTTCGTCGACCTCAAAGCTCGGGTGGCCGCGCTGGCCGCCGCGGGCCGTACACCCGGGCTGGGCACCATCCTGGTCGGCGACGATCCCGGCTCACACGCCTACGTGCGCGGCAAGCACGCCGACTGCGCCAAGGTCGGCATCACATCGATCCGCCGCGACCTGCCCGCCGACGCCAGCACGGCGCAGCTCAACGACACCATCGACGAGCTGAACGCCAATCCGGAATGCAGCGGCTACATCGTGCAACTGCCGCTGCCCAAACAGCTGGACGAGAACGCCGCACTGGAGCGCATCGACCCGGCCAAGGACGCCGACGGGCTGCATCCGACCAACCTGGGCCGCCTGGTGCTGGGCACCCCGGCGGCACTGCCGTGCACGCCGCGCGGGATCGTGCACCTGCTGCGCCGCTATGACGTGCCGATCGCCGGCGCTCATGTCGTGGTGATCGGCCGCGGTGTGACGGTCGGCCGCCCGCTGGGGCTGTTGCTGACCCGCCGCTCGGAGAATGCCACGGTGACGTTGTGCCACACCGGAACCCGCGATCTTCCGACGCTGACCCGGCAGGCCGACATCATCGTCGCCGCGGTCGGGGTGCCGCACATGCTGACCGCCGACATGGTCCGCCCGGGGGCGGCGGTCGTCGACGTCGGGGTCAGCCGGACCGACGCGGGACTGACCGGTGACGTGCATCCGGAGGTGTGGGAGGTAGCCGGCCACGTGTCGCCGAACCCCGGCGGCGTGGGCCCGCTGACCCGGGCGTTCCTACTGACCAACGTCGTCGAACGGGTCGAGAGCGGATCGTGACCCCACTGGCTGTCCTGCGCGCGACGCTGGCCCGGCAGTGGCCGATCGTGGTGGTCGGCCTGATCTTCACCGCGGCGTTCGTACTGGCCGGGGCGAATTTCTGGCGCCGCGGTGCGCTGCTGATCGGGATCGGCACCGGGGTGGCCGCCGGGTTGCGCCTGGTGTTGAGCGAGGAGCGGGCCGGGCTGCTGGTGCTGCGCGACCGTGGTCTGGACTTCGCGACCATGACGACCGTGTCGACGGTGATGCTCTACATCGCCGCGACGGTCGACCCGCTGGGGACCAGCTGATCCGGTGTCGCAGCGACCCGGCTACTTCGCCAGGACGGCAGCGGAGAACTCTCGCAGCTACAGGCCGAGGGGGAAGCCCGGAATCGCCGGGACGGCCGGGACCCCACCGATGGCCGGCACGCCAGGGATTCCGATGGCGGGACCCGACATGCCCGGGATCTGCGGCAACTCCGGCAGCTGGCCGCTGGCCAGCTGCGAGAGCATCTGCGGGCAGTAGGCCTGCACCGCGATCTCGGTGAACATCTGCGCCATCTCCGGCGACATGGCGGGACCGCCGCCCAGGCCGGCGATCGGGGACGCCACCGAGGCGGCGGTGCCGGCGGGTTCGGTCAGCATGGGACAGACGGACTGGCCCAGCGCGGCCGTCGCGGCCGGGTCGCCTACCGAGACGCCCGCCCCGGCCAGATCGGACAGGAAGGAGGTGTCGACGGGACTCGCCTGCGCCGGTGCCGCCAGCCAGACGGAGACGATCAGGCCCGCCCATATCGTGCCGGCCGCGGTCACCGCGGTGACCGTTGGCACCGCCGTTCTCAACCAGTCGCGCTCCATGCCGCCCCCTCTGTTCCCCCGCAGGCGTCATCAGCGCCGCCCCCGTCGGACACAACATTGCAGCAGCCGCGTCACGTCAGCGACACGGTGAGGTCACGCTTCGCGCACAGCTGGTTTGTGACGAGGGGGACAGGTGGGCGGGCACGTCGTTTCGGGTCCCGGCCGTCTGGTGCTGCTCCCGGCTACCCGCCTGCAAGCGATGCCCGCACGCACACCGTGATGTAGGGCAGTGCCAGCCCGGTCGCCCCGGCGAGCGCCGGATGGGTGGCCAGCAGCCGGCGGACCTGGTCCAGGGTCTTGGTGCGCACCGCATCCGGTGAGGTGATGCAGTAGCTGCGCGAGGCGACCAGGTCGATCAGCGCCTGCGGGGTCAGGTAGTTGGTCCACTCGACCTGATGACTCTCGATGTCGCCGAACGGTTCGGGCAGGCTGACCCCGGCATCCACCGCGTCGCGGGCGTCCTCGCGGCCGATGATCGTGCCCAGCTCCTTGACCCAGCCCAGCCGTTCGTCGCGGGTGTTCCACACCAGGCCCAACCGGCCGCCGGGCCGCAGCACCCGCACGAGTTCTCCGATGGCCCGCGCCGGATCGAACCAGTGCCAGGCCTGGGCCACCAGCACGGCGTCGACGCTGTTGTCCGGCAACGGTATCTGCTCGGCCGTCCCGAGCAGTGCCGGGGTATCCGGCAGCGCCGCGGCCAGCACCTCGAGCATTTCGGCGATCGGATCCACCGCCACCACGTCCAGGCCGCGCTCCACCAGCCGGGCGGTCAGCTTGCCGGTCCCGGCGCCCAGGTCGAGGACGTCACGGGCGCCCGGCGGCAGCAGCCAGTCGATGGCGTCCGGGGGATAGGACGGGCGGCCGCGTTCGTAGGCGGCGGCCTGCGAGCCGAAAGACAGCGATCGGTCGTGCCGCGCCTGGGGGCTCACCGCCGGCGGTCCCCGGCCGGGTCCACCAGGTCCAGGGTCTGGCGGATCAGCTCGCCGACGCGGTCGGTCTCCAGCAGGAAGCCGTCGTGCCCGTATTCGGAGTCGAGCACCTGCAGGCCGGCGCACCCGGGCAGCAGGTCGGCCAGCTCGGCCTGCAGCCGCAGCGGATACAGCCGGTCGGTGGTGATCCCGGCGACCACCGCCGGCACCCGGCAGCCGCGCAATGCCGCCGCGACGCCACCTCTGCCGCGGCCCACGTCGAAGGAGGACAGCGAATCGGTCAGAGTCACATAACTGCCGGCGTCGAACCGCGACACCAGCTTGCCGCCCTGGTAACCCAGGTAGCTGTCCACCGCGTAGCGGCCGCCGGCGTCGGGGTCCTCACCGTCCTGGGCGGCGTTGGCGAACCGCCGGTCCAGCTCGGCTTCGCCGCGGTAGGTCAGGTGCGCGATGCGCCGGGCGATCGCCAGCCCGGTATCGGGACTGCGGCCGGTGCCGTGGTAGTCGCCGCCGCACCAGTTCGGGTCGGCCTTGATCGCGGCGATCTGGGTGCTCTGCGTGCCGATCTGGTCGGCGGTCGCCCGGGCGCCGACGGCCAGCAGCAGGCCCGCGCCCACTTTGTCCGGGTGGCCGACCATCCACTCCAGACCGCGGGCGCCGCCCATCGAACCGCCCAGCACCGCCGCCACCTCGGTGATGCCGAGTGCGGCCAGCGTGGCGATGTCGGCCTCCACCTGGTCGCGAATCGAGATGGCGGGAAACCGTGAGCCCCAGGGCTTTCCATCGCGGGCCAGCGAACTCGGGCCGGTCGATCCGCGGCAGCCGCCCAACACGTTGGTGGCCACCGCGCACCAGCGGTCGGTGTCGATCGGGGCGCCCGGACCGACGATCCCGTCCCACCAGCCCGCGGTGGGATGCCCGGGCCCGGCGGGCCCGGTGACGTGGGAGTCCCCGGTCAGCGCATGCAGCACCATGACGACGTTGTCGCGCTGCGGCGACAGCTCACCCCACCGCTGCACCGCGATATGGGCGTCGTCGAGCACCGCTCCGCACTCAAGGCGCAGCGACCCGATGCCGACCATGCCGGTCTCTCCCTCGGCGGGCAGCACCTGCGGCGAGAATTCGGAAATCGTCACTGTTGACCTCTTTGAAAACCGCCTCAACGGGCCGCCAGCGCCGACGATTCGCCGAGCTGAGCCGAGGCCGCGGCGAACCCGAGCTCCAGGTCGGCCAGGATGTCCTCGATGCCCTCGATGCCGACCGACAGCCGCACCAGGCCCGGGGTGACACCGGTGGTCAACAGTTCATCTCCGGAGAGCTGGCTGTGCGTGGTGGACGCCGGGTGGATCACCAGTGAGCGCACGTCGCCGATGTTGGCGACGTGGCTGTGCAGCTTCAGCGCGTTGACGAAGGCCTTTCCGGCCTCGACACCGCCGGCCACCTCGAAGGACAGCACGCCGCCGACGCCCTTGGGGGCCAGCCGCTGCGCCAGGTCGTACCACGGGGAGTCGGGCAGTCCGGCGTAGTTGACGTTCAGCACGTCGTCGCGGGCGGCCAGGAACTCCGCGACCCGCTGCGCGTTGGCGACGTGGCGTTCCACCCGCAGGCTCAGCGTCTCCAGCCCCTGGGCGATCAGGAAAGCGTTGAACGGGGAGGCCACCGATCCGTAGTCGCGCATCAGCTGGGTGCGGATCTTGATCGCGTACGCCGGCGGGCCCAGGTCGGCGTAGACCAGGCCGTTGTAGCTGGGATCGGGGGTGGTGAAGCCGGGGTGACGGCCCTGGGTCCAGTCGAAGTTGCCGCTGTCGACGATCACGCCGGCGATCGCGGTGCCGTGCCCGCCCAGGTACTTGGTGGCCGAGTGCACGACGATGTCGGCGCCCTGGCTGATCGGCTGGATCAGGTACGGGGTGGCGATGGTGTTGTCGACGATCAGCGGCACCCCGTGCTCGTGGGCCACCTTCGAGACCGCCGGGGTGTCGAGGATGTCGATCTTCGGGTTGGAGATGGTCTCGGCGTAGAACGCTTTGGTGTTCGGCCGCACCGCCGCCGCCCAACTGTCGGGGTCATCGGGGTTGTCGACGAAGCTGACCTCGATGCCCAGCTTGGGCAGCGAGTAGCGGAACAGGTTGTAGGTGCCGCCGTACAGCCGCGGGCTGGCCACGAGGTGGTCGCCGGCGCCCGCGAGATTGAGGATCGCGAATGTGCTGGCGGACTGTCCCGAGGACAACAGGGTCGCCCCCACCCCGCCTTCGAGTGCGGCGATGCGCTCCTCGATGACCGCGCTGGTCGGGTTGGTCAGCCGGGTGTAGATGTTGCCCGGCTCGGCCAGCGCGAAACGGGCGGCGGCCTCGTCGGTGTCGCTGAACAGGTACGACGTGGTCTGGTAGATCGGCAGGGCGCGCGACCCGGTCTCCGGGTCACCGGCGTGGCCGACGTGGATCTGCTTGGTCTCGAACGACCAGTTGTTACCGGTGGTCATTGTGTGAATGCTTTCCTCGTGAGTTGTTATCGCTGATGCAGGAGGGGGGTCAGCGACAACAGCAACGGGCGAGCGGGCGCAAGGAGGCACGCATCAGGTTCCCCTGTTCTACTCGGGGGGCCCGTTGTGGCGGACCCGCGCTTGCCGCGTAGCCGACGGTGGCTACTCAACCCGGTCAATCACCCGGGGCACCCCACCGCGGTTGGAGGGTTGCCGGCCAGCAAGCCGGGGCTTAGCGCTGGCACTCATGACCGCTTCGCAGCCTATCGCATCTCCCGGAGGTGTCGCCACCTGCTCACCGGCGGTGGGCGCCATTGCGCGGTGCGGGATACTGAGGCCGCCGTGTACAACGCGGAGCACAACCACACACGAACCCTGACGCCGGGAGAACAGCCATGTGCGCCGACCAGCCGACCATCATCTACACGCTGACCGACGAGGCGCCGCTATTGGCGACGTATTCGTTCCTGCCGATCGTGCAGGCTTTCACCGGGCCCGCGGATATCGACGTCAAGCCCAGCGACATCTCGCTGGGGGCGCGCATCCTGGCCGAGTTCCCCGACTTCCTGACCGAGGAGCAGCGGGTGCCGAACAACCTGGCCGAACTCGGCCGGCTCACCCAGCTGCCCGACACCACGATCATCAAACTGCCCAATATCAGCGCCTCGGTGCCGCAACTGGTCGCCGCCATCAAGGAACTGCAGGGCAAGGGCTTCAACCTGCCGGACTATCCCGAGGACCCGAAGACCGACGACGAGCGCGACATTCACGACCGCTACGCCAAGTGCCTGGGCAGCGCGGTGAATCCTGTTCTGCGGGAGGGTAACTCGGACCGGCGTGCGCCCAAGGCGGTCAAGGAATACGCGCGCAAGCACCCGCACAGCATGGGCGAGTGGTCGCAGGCGTCGCGCACGCATGTGGCCACCATGCGCCACGGTGACTTCTACCACGGCGAGAAGTCGATGACGCTGGACCGCGACCGCGACGTGAAGATGGAACTGAAGACCGAGAGCGGCAAGACGATCGTGCTCAAGGAGAAGGTGTCGCTGCTCGACGGCATGGTCATCGACTCGATGTTCATGAGTGTGCGTGCGCTGCGTGAGTTCTACGAAGAGCAGATGGAGGACGCCCACAAGACCGGCGTGATGTTCTCGCTGCACGTCAAGGCCACCATGATGAAGGTCAGCCACCCCATCGTGTTCGGCCACGCCATCAAGGTCTTCTACAAGGACGCGTTCGCCAAGCACCAGAAGCTCTTCGACGACCTGGGTGTCAACGTCAACAACGGGCTGTCCGACCTGTACAACAAGATCGAGGCGCTGCCGGCCTCGCAGCGCGAGGAGGTCATCGAGGACCTGCACGCCTGCCACGAGCACCGTCCCAAGCTGGCGATGGTCGACTCGGCCAACGGCATCTCGAACTTCCACTCGCCCTCGGATGTGATCGTGGACGCCTCGATGCCCGCGATGATCAGGGCCGGCGGCAAGATGTACGGCGCCGATGGCCGGCCGCGCGACACCAAGGCCGTCAACCCGGAGTCGACGTTCGCCCGGATCTACCAGGAGATGATCAACTTCTGCAAGACTCACGGCCAGTTCGACCCGGCCACCATGGGCACCGTCCCCAACGTCGGGTTGATGGCCCAGCAGGCCGAGGAGTACGGCAGCCACGACAAGACGTTCGAGGTGCCCGAGAGCGGTGTCGCCGACATCGTGGATCTGGCCACCGGTGAGGTGTTGCTGACCCAGAACGTGGAGGCCGGCGATATCTGGCGGTTGTGCACCGTCACCGACGCCGCCATCCGGGACTGGGTGAAGCTGGCCGTGCAGCGGGCGCGGGCCTCGGGCATGACGGCGGTGTTCTGGCTGGACACCGAGCGTCCGCATGAGGCCGAACTGCGCAAGAAGGTCAAGGCCTACCTGTTGGACCACGACACCGAGGGCCTGGAAATCCAGATCATGCCGCAGGTGTGGGCCATGCGCTACACCCTGGAGCGGCTGATCCGCGGCCAGGACACCATCGCGGTGACCGGCAACATCCTGCGCGACTACCTGACCGACCTGTTCCCGATCCTGGAGCTGGGCACCAGCGCCAAGATGCTGTCGATCGTGCCGCTGATGGCCGGCGGCGGAATGTACGAGACGGGCGCGGGAGGTTCGGCGCCCAAGCACGTCAAGCAGCTGGTGGAGGAGAACCACCTGCGCTGGGACTCGCTGGGCGAATTCCTCGCGCTGGCCGCCAGTTTCGACGACCTGGGGGCCAAGACGGGCAACCCGAACGCCAAGATCCTGGGCTCGACCCTCGACGCGGCGATCGGCAAGCTGCTCGACGCCAACAAGAGCCCGTCACGCAAGACCGGTGAGCTGGACAACCGCGGCAGCCAGTTCTTCCTCGCCAAGTACTGGGCGGAGGAACTCGCCGCGCAGACCGAGGTCCCCGAGCTGGCCAAGCAGTTCGTCGCGGTGGCTGAGGCGCTGGAGAAGAACCAGGACGCCATTCTTACCGAACTGACCGTGGTGCAGGGCGAGCCGGTGGACATCGGCGGCTACTACGCGCCGGATCACGACATGACGGCGGCGGTGATGCGGCCCAGCTCGACGCTGAACGCTGTGATCGACGCCAAGGGCTGACACGCAGACCACCGGGTTTTTTCACCGGTGCGGCGGCGCCATGTAACAATGCGCTGGTAAGGCGATGACGATGAGGAAGCCGGTGCGAATCCGGCGCGGTCCCGCCACTGTCATCGGGGAGTGAACCTCACTGCCACGGCCCGTGCGTTTACGAGCTGGAAGGCGAGGGGAGCAGCGATCCGAGAGCCAGGATACTCACGTCGTCGCATCCTGCGATTCGGGGCGGAGTACCCCGAGAGAGCTGGCGAACGTGACCGCGCCGATCTGGATCGCGTCTCCTCCTGAAGTTCATTCGACCTTGCTGTCGGCCGGGCCCGGCCCCGGCCCGCTGTTGGCGTCGGCGGCGGCGTGGAGCTCGCTGAGCACCGAGTACGCCGAGGTCGCCGACGAACTGGCGGCGCTGCTGGGCGCGGTGCAGGCCGGCGCGTGGCAGGGACCCAGCGCCGAGGCGTACGTGGCGGCCAACACGCCGTATCTGGCCTGGCTGGTCCAGGCCGGTGCCATCAGTGCCACGATGGCCGCGCAGCAGCAGACCGCAGCCGCGGCGTACAGCACCGCGTTGGCGGCGATGCCGACGCTGGCCGAGTTGGCGGCCAACCACGCCACCCACGTGGTGCTGGTGGGCACCAACTTCTTCGGCGTCAACACCATCCCGATCGCGCTGAACGAGGCCGACTACGGCCGGATGTGGATCCAGGCCGCCACCGTGATGACCACTTATCAAGCCGTCGCCGGGTCGGCGGTGGCCTCGAGTCCGCAAACGGCCGCGGCGCCGCAGATCGCCAAGGCGGAATCGGCCGATGCCAGCCAACCGCAGCTGCCGCCGGATCGGCAGAACGACATCATGGAGTGGCTGCAGAACAGCGGCTACACCGACTTCTACAACAACGTGCTGCAGCCGATGATCAACGAGCTGGCGGCCAATCCCTACTTTCAGTCGATCTTCGCCGGCTTCGACCCCTGGCTGCCCGTGCTGGGCAACCCGCTGAGTTTCTTCAGCCCGTACAACATCGCGTTCGCGCTGGGCTACCCGATGGACTTCGGATCGTTCGCCGCCTACCTGTCGCAGACGTTCGCGTTCATCGCGGCAGACCTCACCGCGGCGTTCGCCACCGGTAACCCGGGCACCATCGCCTCCACGCTGTTGTTCACCGCCGTGGAGGCGATCGGCACCATCATCACCGACGTGATCGCCCTGCTCAAGACGCTGTTGGAGCAGGCCATCGTGCTGATCCCGGTGATGCTGCCGATGCTGACCGCCGCCCTGGCGCCGCTGGCCGCGGCGCCGCTGGCCGGGCTGGCGGGGCTGTCCGGTCTGGCCGCCCTGCACGCCGTCCCGGTTCCGCTGGCCCCGGTGCCGCCGCCGTTCGCCGGCCTGACCGTGGCGCCCACCCCACCGGTCCCGGCTCCCGCCCCCGCGCCCGCTCCGGCACCTGCACCGGCTCCCGCCCCGGCGCCGGCTGCTCCCGGGGCACCCCCGCCGCCGCCCGCCCCGCCGCTGTCGCCGGGGGACGCACTGTCCGCCATGTACCTGGTCGCCGGCCTGGGTCAGCAGGCCCGCCGGGCGGCGGGCACCAGCGCGCGCCGCCGCAAGGCGCCCGAACCCGACGCCGCCGAGGTTCCCGCGCCGGCGGACACAACCGGAGAGCAGGCCAAGGCCCGTCGGCGCCGGCGCGCGAAGACCGACATGATCGGCCGCGGCTACGAATACATGGACCTGGAGGATCCGGTCATGCCCAGCGGACTCACCGCGTTGGCCGGGGACGCGTTCGGCGGCGGAACCACCGCGCCGATGACGCCGGGCTCCTGGACCCGGGCGCGGCGCGAGCAGATGCCTTGACGCGTGCGATAATGCGCCGGTAAGGCAACGACGGTGCAGGAAGCCGGTGTAAATCCGGCACGGTCCCGCCACTGTGATCGGGGAGCGACCCTCAACAGCCACGGCTCTTTGCGGAGTTGGAAGGCGAGGCGAGCGATGATCCGAGAGTCAGGACACTCACGTCGTCGCATCCTGCTACCCGGGGCGGTGTACCCCGAGAGAGCTGGTCGACGTGACCGCGCCTATCTGGATGGCGTCTCCGCCAGAAGTACATTCAACGTTATTGTCGGCAGGTCCCGGTGCCGGCCCGCTGCTGGCCTCGGCCGCGGCGTGGGTCGCGCTGGCCGCCGAGTACAACGCCACCGCCGATGAGCTGACCGCCCTGCTGGGCGCGGTGCAGTCCGGGGCGTGGCAGGGCCCGTCCGCGGAGGCGTTCGTAGGCGCCAACGCGCCGTACCTGGCGTGGTTGGTGCGCGCCGGCGCTGCTGCGACCGCGACGGCCGCCCAGCAGCAGACCGCGGCCGCCGGCTACACCAGCGCGCTGGCGGCGATGCCGACGATGGCCGAACTGGTGGCCAACCATGTCACTCACGCGGTACTGGTGGGCACGAATTTCTTTGGTGTCAACACGATTCCGATCGCGCTCAATGAGGCCGACTATGCCCGGATGTGGGCGCAGGCCGCCACCGTGATGACCGGCTACCAGGCGACCGCGGCCACCGCGGTCGCGTCGGCCCCACAGCCGGAGCGGGCGCCCACCGTGCTCAAGACTCCCGGCACCGCCGATGCGACACCGCCCCAGCCGCCGCAGTGGTTCATCGACTTCGCGAAATGGCTCGAAGGACTCGTCCCGCATCCGCCCTACCCCGACAGCAGTCAGTACCCGCTGTATGCGCAGCTGACCGAGTTCTTCAAGCAGATCGGCTTCACTGGCATCTCCGACCCGCTGGCCGAGTGGTTCGCCGGGCTCAACGGGTCGGGGGCACTGCCGCCACCCGGGGTGCCCGGATCGTGGCTGGCCTGGACCGGCAACCCGCTGAGCTACCTCAACCCCGGCAACCTCGCCTATATCTTCTCGGTGCCGCTGGACCCGGGGTCGTATTTCGCGTTCACCAGCATCGTGATCGTCGACGACCTGCTGGCGATCATGTACACCGCCTTGTTCAATCCCCAGGGCCTCGGCCTGGTCATACCGATGGCGATGGTCGAGATCGTCGGGGCGACGATCGGCAACACCATTCAGGCGCTCAACTACCTGATCACCCAGACCGCGCTGATACCGGCGCTGCTGCCGACGCTGGCCGCCACGACCGTCCTGGCCCCGGCGGGAGTGCTCGGCGGCCTGGGGATCGGGGCGGTGGCCCACCACCTGGCTGCCGCGGTCCCACCGCCCCCGGCCCCGCCGCCCTCACCCGCGCTGGCGATGGCCCAGCCGCCGGCGCCCGCACCGGCTCCGGCGTCCGCTCCGGCTCCGGCTCCGGCGCCCGCACCCGCCCCGGCCCCGGCTGCGGCCGCCGCCCCGCCGCCCGACGCCTCGCCGCCGACCCCGGCGGGCCCGCCATCGGTGACCATGCCGGCCTACATGTACATGGTCGGCGGCCTGGACATGGGCGCGCGCCGGGCCTCGGGGACCAGCGCCCGCAAGAAGTTGGCGCCGAAACCGGACAGTGCCGACGTTCCGGCGGCCGAGGCCGCGGAGCAGGCGGCACCGCTGCGGCGGCGCCGGCGCAAGGCGAAGGCCGGTATGTTGGGGCGCGGCCATGAGTACATGGATCTTGAGCCCGAGCCGGCTATGGCGAGTGCTTCACAGCGGGGCGCCGGCGGCTTCGCCGGAGGGACGCACCGGGTGACTGCCGCACGCCCGGCCGGGCTGACCGCGCTGGCCGACGACGCGTTCGGCGGTGGCACGGTCAGCCCGATGGTTCCCAACACCTGGCCGGGCGAGGGGAGCTAACCGCCGCAGCGGATCCGATTCCCGCTGCGGTCCAACGGGTCCGGTCCCAGGCCCAGATACTTGTCCCGCAGCTTGTCCCACAGCTCCAGCTGGCCCCACTCGGGCTCCTCGCGGATCTGCTGATCGTTGGTGAGGAACGGGTTCGGCAGCATCAACGTCATCATCTGCTCGTCGCGACCGTTGTAGAGCCGCACCCCCCACGACATCGGGTTGCCGTCCTTGCCGATCCGCCGATACAGCTCCGCGCGGGTGCACCGGCGAATGCGGCCCAGCTCCGAGCCGCTGGCCCGGTGCTTGCCGATGCACAGGTGAAAGTGCCAGCGGCCGAAATCGACAGTGGCATAACCGTCAAGCATCGCGATCTTGCGCGGTGCGTTGGGAGCGGCCACCTCCCAAGCGGCGCCCTGCATGATGATGCCGAACCAGATCTCGTCCCAGTACTCGTCGAAGCACAGGTGCAGCAGATCCAGCAGACTCTGCTGATCGGTGGGCAGCGGCCACAGTTGTTCGCGGCCACGGTCTTCGGTGTCGACGATCGGCGGATCGGCGACAACTTCGGTAGCGGTTTCGGTCATGTGGATCCCTTCCTGTGTCGGTCCTGGCGAACCTGGGGTTTGTGGGTGAGCGCGCAGTCGATGCACAGCCCGCTGCCGGGCGTGCGATAGAACAGGCAGCAGGTGGCACGCCGGTAGTCGGTGCCGGCGTCGTTGAAACGGATTGTCTCGGTGAGGCGTTCGTCGGTACACACAGTCCGCGCCAGCTCCCAGCACTGCTCGGTCGCCAGCTGTGCGCCGCGATGGCGGTGCAGGGCGCGGGCCGCGCCCAGTACGGCGGAGGCGGCATTGCCGTACAGCAGCTTCTCCGAGATCGGACCAAGCCCTCGCACCGCGGCGGCCAACGGCGTCAGGTGCCTGCTGAGGATCTCGTCGGCCAGCAGCGCATCGAGACCCGATCCCTGCCACGCCACCGGATCAGCCAGATGCAGCCGCACTGTGCCCTCGGATTCGGCGTACCAGAGCTCGTCGGCGTCCAGATCCAGCAGCAGCCCGTGCTCGGCGAGCGCGCCCAGCCCGATCGACCACAGTCGCGCCGCGAAGCCGAGGAAGAACGTCGAGACCGCAACCCGAAGATCTGTTGCCCCGATACGGTCCCCGACATTGCCGATCGCCGCGGCGAGAAGCGTCTGATCGGTGTAGAGCTGGGTGACCGGACGCCAGCCGCCGCCTTCAACCGCTCCGGTGGACACCGCGAAATACGGGCTGACAGCGGACAGCCCGGCGAGTGCGGAAACCACCTTGTCGCGAGGCGCGCAACGGTGCGGGCCCACCGGCAGGGTACGCAGCTGCTGCGGCAGGTCACGCAACGCGGAGCGGGTGGCCGACGCTGCCGAGCGCAGCGTTATCGCATCGGGATCGGTTGCGGTGAGAACCATTTCAGCGGGCCCGTCGGGGACTGCAGTGTCCCAGCCCTCGCGGGACAGCACTCGAATCAGCGCGGCGCGCAACGGCTCCGGAGCGTCAATCCGGGCGGCCCGGCGCGGACCACCCCCGGTGCCGAATGCGAACATGCCGCTGGCCGGGTCGAAGCGCAGGGTGTCGGTGTCGAACATCGCCCCGATGCGTCCCGACAGCATCAGTTCCTCGCCGACGGTATCCACTAGAGTGCCCGCCGGGTCCAGCAGCCATACCCGGTCGGCCACCCGCAGCGCCAATTCCAGGTCGTGGGTACTCAGCACCACGGCCAGCTGCTGGTCGCGGGCCAGCTCGCGCAGCAGCCCGAACAGCCCGGCCCGCGAGGACACGTCCAGGAACGCGGTCGGCTCGTCGAGCACCAGCAGGCCGGGCTGTTGAGCCAGTGCACGCGCGGTCAGGACACGCTGGCATTCCCCGTCGGACAGTTCGACTGCCGGTCGCGAGGCCAGATGTCGGGCTCCGGTGGCGCTCAGCGCCCAGTCGATGATCTCGTCGTCCTCGGGGCGCAGCCGGGCCCCCAACCCGAGGTGGGGGATGCGACCCAGCCCCACCAGCGCCCGCGCTGACAACAGGCCCGGATCGACCCGCTCGGTCAACACCACCGCGACCCGGCGGGCCAGCTCGTCGCGCGGCAACCCGGTCAGGTCGGCGCCGTCGAGCAGCACCCGGCCGCCGAGTGCCGGCTGCAGCCCGGCCAGCGTCCGGATCAGGGTCGACTTGCCGGCGCCATTGGGGCCGATCAGCACGGTCAGCTCACCGCGACGGGCCTGCGCTTCCAGTCCGGTCGCCACGGTGGTGGATCGGCGCCGGTTGCGGTAGCCGATTGCCAGGTCGGTCAGTCGCACCGCCGGTGTCATGATCTCGGACGTCATGACGGCATCCCCGAACCGCGGCGGGCCCGCAGCAGCACCGTGATCACGACTGGCGCCCCGACCAGCGCGGTGACGGCATTGACCGGGATGACCAGGTTGCTGCCGGGCACCTGGCTGACGATGCCGCACGCCAGCGCGGCGACCGTACCCAGCAACACCACCGTCGGCAGCACCACGCGGTGGTCGGAGGTGCTGACGGCGATGCGGGCCACGTGCGGCACCACCAGCCCGAGGAAGGCGATCGGCCCGCAGAACGCGGTTGTCACACCCGCCAGCAGCGACGCCGAGGCGACCGTGACGACACGGGCCCGGCGCACGTTGATTCCCATTGTGGCCGCGTAACTTTCGCCGAGCAGCAGGGCGTTGAGCGGCCGGATCGTCATCGCCGCGGTGGCCAGTCCGACGGCCACCAGCGGCAGCAGCAACCGCAGGTCGGCCCAGCCGGTGCCGGCGAAGCTGCCTAGACCCCACAGCAGGTACTGCTGCACCCGCTGCGGATCGGAATACACCAGCGCCAGACTCACCAGCGCAGTGCTGGCCGCGCCGATCATCACCCCGATCAGCAGCAGCGTCGCCGCCGAGCGGGTCCAGCGCGACAGCACCAGCACCAACGTCAGCATCGCCGCGGCGCCCAGCGCTGCCGCGGTGACCTCCCCGGCGCGGCTGGCGCCGGCGGTGGAAAAACCGGCGCCGGCTGCACCGCCGGCCAGTACCACCAGGGCCACACCCAGGCTGGCCCCGGAGCTGACCCCGAGGATGTAGGGGTCGGCCAGGGTGTTGCGGAACAGGGTCTGCAGCTGCAGGCCGGCGACCCCGAGCGCAGCGCCGGCAGCCAGCGCGGTGAGCACCCGCGGCAACCGCATGCTCGTCACGATCACCTCCCAGCGCGGGTCCGACGGCTCGGCGCCGAGCAGCACCCGGACGGTGTCGGCCAGCGGCACCCGCACCGGGCCGAGCGCCAGACCGAGCAGGGCCAGCACCACGACGGCGGCGGCCAGCCCGGCCAGCACCAGCGTCGTACGCGTCTTCATCGCGGCACCTGCCGGTAGAACTCGAAGGTGTGGTTCGGGGCGAGCTGCGGGTGCAGGATCGCGACCAGGTCGGCCAGCAGCAGATCCGGTCGGGCGGTGCCGCGTTCCCAGTAGGTGTTGCCCCCCGCCGGGGTGGTCGCCTTGGTGGCCGACCACACCTGCCCGGTGCGCACCGCGGCCAGTTCGCCGTACCGGCTGTCCCGCGCCACCGCGTCGTCGACGGTTTTCCAGTCGTCGGTGACCAGCCACAGCGGTGCGTGTCCGACGCGGGTGTAGACCGATTCGAAATTCAGCTGCCGGTTCTCGGCGCCCCCGTCGGCCAGCCAGGGGTAGGTCCCGCCGGCATCGGCGACCAGACGGCCGGCGTAGCTGGCGCCGGTGGGCATGGACCAGTTTCCGGAGTACATGGTGCCGACCAGCACTTCGGCCGGCTCGCCCTCCGAGGCCTGAGCCGCCTGTGCGGCCAGTCCCCGGTAGCGGTCGCGGATGGACTCGTACACCTGCGCGGCCTGCCGTTCAGTACCGGTCAGCGCAGCGAACGCCTTGATCCACTCGGCCCGGCCCAGCGGGGTGGGCTCCAGCCATTCGGCATCGGCGACCACCGGGATCCCGGCCTCGCGCAGCTTGGGATAGCCGGGATCGTCCATGCCCTGGGTGACCAGAACGTCAGGTCCGGCGGCCAGCACGGTTTCGATGTTGACCTGCCCGCCCGGTGCGTAGCCGACGGCCTCGCCGGCGTCGATGCGCTTGCGGATCTGCGGGTCGGCGACCGCGGCCGGGTTCGCCACCCCGGTGACCACTCCGGCCCGGTCGAGCTCGGTGATCATCGCCAGATGCGTCGTGGAACCCGAGTACAGGCCGTGCACTGGGACGGTGATCTGTTGGGCGCGGGCCAGTTCGCCGGTCAGCGCCGGGGCCGGTGCGCCGCAGCGCACCAGGACATACGAAACCGGTTTGCCGCCGAGGTAGGGCCGGTGCACGGTCAGCACCTGGTAGCTGCGGTGGTACTCGAGACGGAAGTTGGTGGCCTCGGACAGCGTCGATTTGTCCGGAAAATAGTCGGTGTGCGGGTCGAAGTCGGTGATGCAGTCCTGTCGGGCCGCACCCCGGGGCGCGTACTCGCCCGAGCAGCCGGCCAGCGCTGGCGCCAACGTCAGGGCCAGCGCCATTACCAGCGCAGGGACTACCCGCAGTGCACGGGACATAAGCGTGCATCAGCTTCCTCGGGGTACACCGCCCCGGTTCGCAGGACGCGATGACGTGAGTCTCCTGGCTCTCGGATCACTGTTCGCCTCGCCTTCCAGCCCCACAATCGGCGGGCCGTGGCTGTTGAGGGTCACTCCCCGATGACAGTGGCGGGACCGCACCGGATTCACACCGGCTTCCTCACTGTGTTGTCATCGCCTTACCGGCGACATTGTTGCACGCCGCACTGCGCTAGGCTGGCCGCCGTCTCGTGGCGTCAGGAACCCGGTGGAATTCCGGGGCGGTTCCGCCACTGTGAGCGGCGCGGTTCGTCGTGCGCCGACAGCCAGATACTGGCCGCGGGGCACCCGACCGGATGGGGCGCGAACCCCGAGGAGGAACCCCCGATGTCTGATGCCCGGCGCATCGCCCTGCTCTCCACTTCCGACACCGACCTGCTGTCGGCACGTGCCAGCGGGGCCGCCTACCGGCTGGGCAACCCGGCGCGCCAGCAGATCGAACCGCTGATCGATGGCGGCGTTGATGTCGTGGTGCTGCGAATCCTGGGCTCCTCGGCGGAGATCGCCGACGAACTGAAGCTGCTGCGGGCGACCGGTCTGCCGCTGGTGGTGCTCGGCGGGGAGCGCTTGCCCAACGCCGAGCTGATGGAGTGCTCGACGGTTCCGATCGGGCTGGCGGCCCAAGCGCACGCGTATCTAGCCGAGGGCGGGCCGGCCAACCTCGCCCAGCTGCACGCCTTCCTGTGCGACACGGTGCTTCTGACCGGCGAGGGTTTCGAGGAGCCGGCGGTGGTCCCGGAATGGGGGTATGGGTCTCGGGAGCAGGTTGACGCACCTGATGCGGTGCGGGTCGGCGTGCTCTACTACCGGGCCCACGAGGTCAGCGGCAACGCGGGATTCGCGCACGCGCTGGCCGACGCGGTCGACGCCACCGGTCGGGCGGTCGGCGTGCCGATCTTCGCCGCGTCGCTGCGCAACGCCCCCGACGAGTTGTTCGAGGCGCTGGGCAAGCTGGACGCGGTGGTGGTCTGCATGCTGGCGGCCGGCGGGGCGATCAACGCCACCGCGACCGTCAGTGCCGGCGACGACGACGGTGCGTGGGACATCGAAAAGATTGCTGCGCTGGACATTCCGGTGTTCCAGGGGTTGTGTTTGGCTTCGTCGCGCGCGGACTGGGCGGCCAACGACGACGGCGTCACCCCGCTGGATTCGGCCACCCAGATCGCGATCCCGGAATTCGACGGCCGGATCATCACCGTGCCGTTCTCGTTCAAGGAGATCGACGACGACGGGCTGCCGCACTATGCCGCCGACGCCGAACGATGCGCCAGGGTGGCCGGTGTGGTGGTCAATCACGCTGTGTTGCGCCGCATTCCGAACAGTCAGAAGAAGCTGGCGCTGGTGCTGTCGGCGTATCCCACCAAGCATTCCCGGGTCGGCAACGCGGTCGGTCTGGACACTCCGGCGTCGGCGGTGCGGCTGCTGCACCGGCTGGCCGACGAAGGCTATGACGTCGGAGACGGTTTCGGGGTGCTCGACATCGCTGACGAGACGCAGGCGGGGGATCGGCTGATCCACACCCTGATTGAGGCCGGCGGCCAGGATGAGGACTGGCTGTCCGCCGCGCAGCTGACCGAGGCGCAGGTGCGGGTCAGCGCACACCAGTACGCGCGGTGGACCGCAGAGCTGCCCGACGAGCTACGCGACTCGATGACAGCGGCCTGGGGCCCCGCGCCGGGCGAGCTCTTCGTCAACGATGCCGGCGAGATCGTGCTGGCCGCCCTGCGATCCGGCAACATCGTGCTGATGATCCAGCCGCCGCGCGGCTTCGGGGAGAACCCGGTGGCGATCTACCACGACCCGGAGCTGCCGCCGAGTCACCACTACCTGGCCGCGTACCGTTGGCTGGCACACGGCTTCGGCGCGCACGCGGTGATCCACCTGGGCAAGCACGGCTCGATGGAATGGCTGCCCGGCAAGACCGCGGCGCTCTCGGCGGGGTGCGCGACCGACGCCATGATCGCCGACCTGCCGCTGATCTACCCGTTCCTGGTGAACGACCCCGGTGAAGGCGCGCAGGCCAAACGCCGTGCGCACGCCACCATCGTCGATCATCTGATCCCGCCGATGGCGCGCGCAGAGTCCTACGGTGACATCGCCCGCCTGGAGCAGTTGCTCGATGAGTACGGCAACATCGCCACCATGGATCCGGGCAAGCTGCCGGCGATCCGCGGCGAGATCTGGAATCTGATGCGCGCCGCGGAGATGCACCGCGATCTGGGCCTGGACGAGCGGCCCGAAGACGAGGAGTTCGACGACTTTCTGCTGCACGTCGACGGCTGGCTCTGCGAGATCAAGGACGCCCAGATCCGCGACGGCCTGCACGTGCTCGGCGGCGCCCCGACCGGTCCCGAACGGGTGAACCTGGTGCTGGCGATCCTGCGCGCCCCGCAGGTCTGGGGCGGGGTGGACCACGCGGTGCCCGGGCTGCGGGCCGCGCTCGGCCTGAAAGACGATGCGCCGACGGCGGCGGTGGACGAGATCGAGGAGCGCGCCAGGGAACTGGTCGAGGCCATGGAGACCGCCGGCTGGCAGGCCGGGGCGGCCGATTCACTGCACCCCGATCCCGAGGTACGCCGGGTGCTGAGGTTCGCTGCCGCCGAGGTGGTTCCGCGGCTGGCGGGTACGGCGGCCGAGCTGGACTCGGTGCTACATGCGCTGGCCGGCGGATTCGTGCGCCCAGGGCCTTCCGGGTCGCCGCTGCGCGGCCTGGTCAACGTGCTGCCCACCGGGCGCAATTTCTACACCGTCGACCCGCGGGCGGTGCCGTCCCGGCTGGCCTGGCAGACCGGGCAGGCGATGGCGGACTCGCTGGTGCGGCGCTACCTCGACGAGACCGGCCGCTATCCGGAGTCGGTGGGGCTGTCGGTGTGGGGGACCTCGGCGATGCGCACGTCCGGCGACGACGTCGCGGAGGTGCTGGCGCTGCTCGGGGTGCGGCCCGACTGGGACGAGGCCTCCCGGCGGGTGTCCGGGCTGGAGGTGATCTCGCTGGAGGAGTTGGAGCGTCCGCGCATCGATGTGACGGTGCGCATCTCGGGTTTCTTCCGGGACGCCTTCCCGCACGTGGTAACGATGCTCGACGACGCCGTGCAGATGGTGGCGACCCTCGACGAGCCGGACGATCAGAACTTCGTGGCGGCCCACGC